>NC_015164.1:653750-980625 GCF_000190575.1 Phocaeicola salanitronis DSM 18170
GTTTGCTTCTTCTTTGCTGAATTGGATAACATCAGAAACTCGTTGCGTAAATTGATTGTTCATATTGTTTATTTTCCTCCTGTTCGGATGTTTGTTCATATTACCTTTGGATTCTCGCTTGCCGGCACCTGCAAAAATGTCAGCCAGACCCTGACAAAAATGCATACGGCTGTATCGGCAAACGCAGCCTGTTTCATCAGGCTACGCATGCGGCTGCATCAGCCATCGCAGCCGTATGTGTTTTTACATGCGGCTATACCCGCTATAAAATGCAAATATACATTATTAAATTAATATAGCCCGCACCTTTTGGTTGTATTTAACAAAATCTGTGCCAGAATGAAAATGCACGCATCGGGGAGGCTGTTTTTAAATATCTTGTTATCAATGCATTTTTTAAAACTTGCCCGATTTGTTTTGCCAATTCAACAAAAAGTCGTACTTTAGCATGATTTTTCAAGTAAGAACGATAAGTATTAATTTTAATTTGTTTCAATGCAAGAACAAGACAGAATTATAAAAATCAACATCGAGGAGGAAATGAAAAAGTCGTACATCGATTACTCCATGTCAGTAATCGTTGCCCGTGCCCTCCCGGATGTGAGAGACGGATTCAAGCCCGTCCATCGCCGTATCTTGTACGGGATGATGGAACTGGGAAATACATCAGACAAACCTTATAAGAAAGCCGCAAGAATCGTCGGCGAAGTGTTGGGTAAATACCACCCGCACGGCGATTCGTCCGTATATGGAGCCTTGGTGCGTATGGCACAGGATTGGGCTATGCGTTATCCGCTGGTAGACGGACAAGGGAACTTCGGTTCGATAGACGGCGATAGCCCTGCAGCCATGCGTTACACTGAAGCGCGCCTGAAGAAGATAGGCGAGGACATGATGCAGGACCTGTATAAAGAAACGGTGGATTTTACCAACAATTTCGATGATACGTTGCAGGAACCTACGGTGATGCCGACCCGCATCCCCAATCTGCTGGTAAACGGAGCGTCCGGCATCGCGGTAGGTATGGCGACAAATATGCCGACACACAACTTGTCGGAAGTAATCGATGCCTGTGTGGCATACATCGACAATAGCGATATCGATACGGACGGGCTGATGCAGTACATCAAGGCACCCGATTTCCCGACGGGGGGATATATATATGGTGTAAGCGGCGTGCGCGAAGCCTACGAAACCGGACGCGGGCGCATCGTGATGCGTGCCAAGACGGAAATCGAATCGCACCCGACTCATGATAAAATCATTGTCAACGAAATCCCGTACAACGTCAACAAGAAAGAGCTAATCGAGAAGATAGCTTCGCTGGTCAATGAGAAGAAGCTGGACGGCATTTCATATATCAATGACGAAACCGACCGCGAAGGCATGCGTATCGTCATCGATGTGAAACGTGACGCCAATGCAAGTGTCGTATTGAATAAGTTGTTCAAGATGACCGAATTGCAAAGCTCGTTCAATGTCAATAATATCGCTTTGGTACACGGACGCCCACGCTTGCTGAGCTTGAAGGACTTGATTCGCCTGTTCGTGGAGCATCGTCATGAAGTGGTTATCCGCCGTACGAAATTCGACTTGCGGAAGGCAAAGGAACGTGCCCATATCTTAGAGGGCCTGATTATCGCATCCGATAACATCGATGAGGTAATCCGTATCATACGTGCGGCGAAAACGCCTAACGAAGCTGTAACCAACTTGATGGACCGCTTCCAACTGACAGAAGTCCAGGCGCGTGCCATCGTAGAGATGCGCCTGCGCCAGCTGACCGGGCTGCTTCAGGAACAGCTTCATGCCGAATACGAAGAGCTGATGAAGCAAATCGCTTATTACGAAGAAATCCTTTCGAACGAGGAATTGTGCAAAAAGGTAATCAAAGACGAACTTCTTGAAGTAAAAGAGAAATACGGAGACAAACGCCGTTCGGAAATCGTTTATTCTTCGGAAGAATTCAACCCCGAAGATTTCTATGCCGATGATGAAATGGTCATTACGATTTCTCACTTGGGCTATATCAAGCGCACGCCGTTGTCCGACTTCCGTACGCAGCATCGTGGTGGAGTAGGGGCAAAGGGAAGCGAAACACGCGATGAAGACTTTATCGAGCACATTTATCCGGCTACGATGCACAACACCTTGCTGTTCTTTACTCAGAAAGGAAAATGCTATTGGCTGAAAGTCTATGAAATACCGGAAGGGAACAGGACTTCGAAAGGACGTGCCATTCAGAATCTGCTGAATATTGAAGCGGATGATAAAGTGACGGCATACCTTCGCGTGAAGAACTTGAACGACACGGAATTCGTCAATAGCCACTATGTGCTGTTCTGTACAAAGAACGGTGTCATCAAGAAAACCGTACTCGAACAATATTCACGTCCGCGCCAAAACGGTGTGAATGCCATTACAATCCGTGAAGACGACCGTGTGATAGAAGTCCGCATGACCAAAGGCGACAACGATATCGTCATAGCCAACCGCAACGGACGTGCCATCCGGTTCAATGAAACCGCCGTTCGCGAAATGGGACGTACCGCTACAGGTGTGCGCGGCATCACGCTGGACGAAGACGGTCAGGATGAAGTGGTAGGCATGATTTGCATTAAAGACCCGCAAAAGGAAACGATTATGGTCATTTCGGAACACGGATACGGAAAACGTTCCGATATTGAAGACTATCGTAAGACAAATCGTGGAGGAAAAGGTGTAAAAACTTTGAATATTACAGAAAAAACCGGTAAATTAGTCGCCATAAAATCTGTAACAGACGAAAACGATTTGATGATTATCAACAAGTCGGGTATTACTATTCGTTTGAAGGTGGCAGATGTGCGTATCATGGGACGTGCCACACAAGGTGTCCGCTTGATTGACTTAGGGAAGCGCAACGATAGCATCGGTTCCGTATGTAAAGTCAATTCGGATACAGAAGAACAAATGGAACAGATTCTGCCTGATGCCGCCAATGCCGAAGACAATTCCGCTGGCGAAAACGAAACAGGAAACGAGTAAAATAAATAAGTTTGTATTTTTAAATTAAAAGCAGTTATGAAAAAAGTTTTATTGACTACAGCGCTGTTCTTCACAGCATTCACTATCTCTGCGCAAGAAAGTGTAGTGAAGGAAGCAAAATCAGCAAAGAGCAATCCGGAAGAAGCGGCTAAGATTATCGAACCCGCTTTGGTTGATCCTTCTACAGCCAATGATCCTGAGACATGGAAATTGGCAGGCGATTTCCAGAAAGCCATCTATGATGATGAAAACATGAAACTGTATTTGCCTGGAGGACAAGCTGATACAGCTAAGTTATACAATAGTTTGGCTAAAATGTTCGAATATTACATGAAATGTGACGAAGTAGAACAGGCTAAAGTACAAAGCGGAGAACTGAAGAAGCCCAAGCTGAGAAAAAAATTGGCTAAGACACTTCAATCAGTACGTCCGAATCTGACTAACGGAGGTTCTGATGCTTATAACACAGGCAATTATGCCAATGCATTGAAATTCTTCGGTCTTTATGTAGACGCTTCTCAAAATCCGATGTTCGCAGATATCGACGAAGTGAAGAACGATACATTGAATCCGTTGATTGCATGCTATGCGGCTTTGGCGGCTAATTCATTGAATGATAAAGCCGCTGTAATCAAGTACGCTACAATCGGAAAAACTCACAAAGAAGAAGGCTACAGAGCGTTGATGTGCTTGGCTGAAGCATACGGAAAAGGTGAACAAACTGATTCTGTACAATGGTTGGCGACAATTAAAGAAGGAACTGAAAAATTCCCTGATCAAGAATATTTCATCGGAAACTTGATGGATTACTACATTCAAAAAGGACAAGTTGATGTAGCATTGAATGAAATTGATCAGGTTTTGGCTAAAAATGAAACTCCGTATTTCTTGTATGTAAAAGGTGTTCTGCAATATGAGAAAGAAGATTATGATGCAGCTATCGCAACCTTTAATTCAATCATCGCTAAAAATGATAAATTCGTAGCTGAAGCATATTCTAAAATTGGCGATTGCTATTTCTTTCCTGCGCAAATGATTGTAGAAGAAAACAGCAAGATTTCAATGGACGATCCTAAATATGCAGCAAACGAAAGCAAAATTAAAGAGCTTTATGAAAAGGCAAAACCCAATTATGAAAAAGCAAAAGAATTGGCACCTGATAATAAACAATTGTGGGGACAGTTCTTGCTGAACATTTATTGGAAGCTGAACAAGGCTGAATATGATGCTTTGGAAAAAGAATTAGCTATGTAATCTCTAATGGGATAAATTTATTTCTCAAATGAAGCAGAAACTGGATTTTAAAGGTTTCTGCATAAATCTTACCCAAGCTTACGTTTAAATATCATCGTAAGCTTGGGTAAATCTTTTTTAATGCAGTTCATCCGTAAGCTACATGGATATCCAATAGCGATATAATCGGAATTATGTTTAATTTATAACAATCAAAAGACAATAAAACAAATTACCCCCAAAAGTTTAATCTAACTTTTGGGGGTATTATAATAAAACTTCCTTTTGCTTTAATAGGCTCGTGCAAACAATACACGGCGTGCAGAAGGCTTGCCTGTTACCATATCCACTCCTGGAGTCAAGCTTTCCTCATCAGCTTCAAACGGAATGCAACGGATAGTCGCCTTTGTTTCTTCTTTGATTCGCTCCTCTGTTTCGGTTGTACCGTCCCAATGCGCAAGGATGAATCCGCCTTTTTCGATTTGCTCCTTGAATTGGTCGTAGGAATCTACCTTTGTGATGTGCTCATTGCGATACTTCAACGCTTTTTGGTAAATATTCGCTTGAATTTCTTCTAAGAGATTTTTTACATATTCTTCAATGCCATCACACGAACGGGTTTCTTTTTCCAGCGTATCGCGTCGCATCAATTCGATGGTGTTGTTTTCAAGATCCCTGCCTCCCATTGCAAGACGTACAGGCACGCCTTTAAGCTCATAATCAGCGAATTTGAATCCCGGACGCTTGTTGTCTGCGTTATCATATTTCACGGTAACGCCCATGGCACGCAACTTGTTTACAATACCTTCCACTTTGGCATCAATCAGCTTCAACTGCTCATCATTCTTATAAATAGGAACGATAACTACCTGAATCGGAGCCAAATGCGGCGGGAGCACCAAACCGTTATCATCTGAGTGGGTCATAATCAATGCCCCCATCAAACGGGTAGACACCCCCCACGAAGTAGCCCATACGTAATCCAACTTGTTGTTCTTATCAACAAACTGAACATTGAACGCTTTAGCAAAGTTCTGTCCTAAGAAGTGTGACGTGCCACACTGCAAAGCTTTCCCGTCTTGCATCAAACCTTCAATGGTATAAGTATCCAATGCTCCAGCAAAACGCTCGTTGGCACTTTTTACTCCTTTAATGACTGGCACCGCCATATATTTTTCAGCAAAATCGCCATATACATGAAGCATCTTTTGCGCTTCAGCTTCGGCTTCCTCACGTGTTGCGTGTGCCGTGTGTCCTTCTTGCCACAAGAATTCAGCCGTACGTAAGAAAAGACGGGTACGCATTTCCCAACGCACCACATTTGCCCATTGGTTGCACAAGATAGGCAGATCGCGGTATGAGTTAATCCAGTTCTTATAAGTGCTCCAAATGATGGTTTCCGAAGTAGGACGGATAATCAGTTCCTCTTCCAATTTAGCGGCAGGGTCAACGATGACTCCTGAGCCGTCTTCAGCATTTTTTAAGCGATAATGAGTGACTACGGCACATTCTTTGGCGAAACCTTCTACATGTTCCGCTTCACGGCTGAGGTATGATTTCGGAATCAGTAACGGAAAGTACGCATTGACATGTCCGGTTTCCTTGAACATCGTGTCCAACTGGTGTTGCATCTTTTCCCAAATCGCATATCCGTAAGGTTTGATTACCATACAGCCACGCACTGGTGATTGTTCTGCCAAATCGGCTTTTACAACCAAATCATTGTACCACTGCGAATAATTTTCGCTTCTTTTGGTCAGTTCTTTAAGTTCTTTTGCCATAAGTTTATCTATTATTTGTTTCTTGCTTCATAAGGCCATTCCCTTTTGCAGGGAATTCGGCTTGCAAAATTAGTAAAAAAGACACTGAATGCCTACGAAGCAAGGCTGTTTTTTATTCCTGATAGTTGAAATACCACCAATAGGTATCACCAAACTCTCTTCGCATTCCGTTTCGTTCTGTAATAAATGAAGTAAAGCCAGTTTTCCGCTTATGGTATTCATCATATCGTTTAATCAAAACACTGTCTTTTATAATGAAAGGGTAATCCGGATGAGACGACCGATACATCAGGATGGCTTCTTTATAATAGCGTGGCAAGGTATCTTCCGCATCGTAAAAGTCTACCAAGGCTTCTCCGAATTTATCTATTTGTTTTTCAAGCAATAACGAAGACAAATAATAATCAAGTGCAGTATATTTACCTATGCCTTTGTAACAAATATTACGCAAGAATTCCATCCGGTCTTCTCCTTTATATGGCTGTGCTCCGAGCAAATAATAAATAGAATCGTTGGTATAACGCAATGTTTGTGTAGAATCGTTTGCGAAGAAGAGTCCGTCTGAGCGGTAATATTGCGGATAAGCGAAAAGCTTTTCTCCCAGTAACCCGGCATGAGACATAGCCATGGAGCGAAGTACGGTTAAGGTCCGTGTAGCTTTTAGGGACTTCTTTCCAACTTCCAAAACCTCTGAATACTGATGTTCACGCAGGTAACGTTCAGCTTCCAATTCATGGTGAAAGTCACGTTCGGTATTTCCTATCAGAACAGTCATCAGGCTGAATAAAACGATTGTTAACAAGCCATTATTCATCTGTGATACAGAACCTGCTTCTTTATTTGATTGATTCTTGAAAAATCGCCCCACTCCATAACCTAATAGGATGTAAACCAATAATAATACAGGCAAGAGCCATCCCCAACAAGTATGATGATTGTAGATGTAAACATCTCTCCCAACATTAGTCAACACACCTAAAATCAGAAACGACGGAAAATAAGAAAGTGCGCGAAGGTTTCCTTTTAGCCTTAACAAACTATTGACTCCCCAGCGCAATAGGATTAAACTAAGGGTTATGATTAATGCACTTGCTAACGGAGCAAAATGAGTTTTGCCATGCGCCAACGAAAAATGTAACGCTTCTAAAATGTCCCGTTGGAAAACATATAAATAGACGAAGCTGAAAATAGCAAAAAGAAAGCCGCACACAACGGTTTGTATGCGAGCGGCCTTCTTATAAGCAGTATGGATATATTCACTCATTTTAGTTGACTGGATTTTTGGTTGACTAGGCTTTAGGAAATATCGATTAAGTTTGTAATAGATATTGTTAATCTGTTCCTAAGGCCTAGCATCTAGGAACTATTTCTGACGTTTCAATACTACAGCCGAACGTGCCGGGATGTAAAGTTTAAGCCATTCTTTCTTATCTTTTGCATACAACGGGTCGGCACAAGTAAAATGAGGTATCGAATCGTCTGAAAATCCGAATCCGCCAAACGCTTTATTATCAGTATTCAACACAACATGATATTCCCCACGTGGAACTAAAAATCCGTAGTCGGTAAACGAACGTGTCGGGTTAAAGTTAAATACAAACACTAAATCCTTCCGGCGGTATGCCAATACTTGGTCGCCATCGTTGTGCCAAACTTCTATTACATCGGTTTTTTGAATATTCTTGACACTTTCTATCAAATGAACCATAGCGGAATCGAAATCTCCTAAGTATTGATAACACAAAGAAGGATCGTCTACCAAATGCCATTGACGGCGAGCATACTTGTACGACCAGCCGTTACCTTCGCGCGGAAAATCAATCCATTCGGGATGTCCGAATTCATTTCCCATAAAGTTCAGATAGCCTCCATTGATGGTAGAAGCGGTCAGCAAGCGAATCATCTTATGCAAAGCTATGCCTCGTTCTGCGACACCATTCTCATCACCTTTACGGAAATGCCAATACATATCCGCATCGATCAAACGGAAAATAATCGTCTTGTCTCCTACCAATGCCTGGTCATGGCTTTCACAATACGAAATAGTCTTTTCGTCTTTTCTCCGATTGGTCACTTCCCAGAACATACTGGACGGTTTCCAGTCTTCATCCTTGCGTTCCTTGATTATCTTAATCCAATAATCCGGAATATTCATAGCCATACGGTAATCGAAACCATATCCTCCGTCATCAAAAGGAGCAGCCAATCCTGGCATACCTGACACTTCTTCAGCTATTGTTATGGCACGCGGATTGACCTGATGAATCAGTTTATTAGCCAAGGTCAAATAACAAATGGCATTGTCGTCTTGATGCCCATTGAAATAGTCTTCATAGCTGCAGAAAGCCTCGCCTAACCCATGACTGTAATAAAGCATTGAAGTGACTCCGTCAAAACGGAAACCGTCAAAATGGAACTCCTCCAACCAGTACTTGCAGTTCGAAAGCAAGAAATGGAGCACTTCATTTTTTCCGTAATCGAAACAAAGAGAATCCCATGCCGGATGTTCACGGCGGTCACCTTGATAGAAATACTGGCAAGGGTCTCCTGCAAAGTTGCCCAATCCCTCCACTTCATTTTTTACGGCATGTGAATGCACAATATCCATGATAACGGCAAGTCCCATTTGATGTGCTGTATCAATAAGCTGTTTCAATTCATCGGGTGTGCCAAATCGTGAAGAAGGAGCAAAAAAGCTGGATACGTGATAGCCGAAACTTCCATAATACGGATGTTCCTGAATAGCCATAATCTGAATGCAATTATAACCGTCTTTTACTACACGCGGCAAGATGTTTTCACGGAATTCATTATAGGTACCGACTTTTTCTGCATCTTGAGCCATGCCGATATGGCATTCATAAATCATCAAGGGACTTACATTCGGTGTAAATACTTTTTTCTTAAATTTATACGGTTTGCTTGGATTCCAGACTTGTGCGCTGAATATCTTGGTATTGTCATCCTGAACTACACGGGTAGCCCATGCCGGAATACGTTCTCCGCATCCGCCTTCCCAATACACCTTTAATTTGTACAGGTCGCCATGCTTCATGGCTTTCTCCGGAAGATTGATTTCCCAATTCCCGCTATTTTTTACTTTTTTCAGCTTAAACTTAGGTGATTCTGTCCAGTCATTAAAATCACCAATTAAATAAATTGCAGTTGCATTGGGCGCCCATTCACGGAATGTCCATCCTTTGTCCGTATGATGCAAACCGAAATAAAGATGTCCGGTCGCAAAGTCCGACAACGTTTTCTTTCCTGCCAGTTCTTTTTCCTTATCTATCGCATGTTGGTGCCTGCCGGTAATCGCGTCTTGATATGGAGCCAACCACGGGTCATTCTTAATGATATTCAATACTTCATCCATAGTATCAGCTTATTAATTATTTAACTCGTACTTTTACTATCAATTTCTTTATTTCATCAGGAGTCACACCGGGAGCGTGTCCGTCTTGAGGGAAAAAGAGGGCAAACATGCCGGGCTTTATTGTTAGGTAATCTTGAGCTAAGCCTTTATAGAAGGTTCTGTCTTTCGCTGTATCATATTCTTCTTCGGGCAAATCAGTACGCGGAGTATATCCCATTAATTCCACTCCCGACAAAGGAATCTGGATGTCAATGAAATCATTGTGAGTCTCCAACTTTGCTTCTTCTTTCGTTTTCGGTTTTGCCAAAGTAAAGTTTACGGTCAGCTCATTTTCTTTCAATGTCATTTTCCCTAATTCGTGTGCATTCAAATCGGTTGTTTTGAAGAAAGCCGCTACATCGGCAAACAAAGGGTTCAGCGATGCGTATTTCTCAAAATTTTCCAGTGTATCGACAACCATAATCGTATAAATTAAAAGGTTTATAATTAAGTTTATTCAAAATCATCTATTGTAAAGTTCGTAAAATCGGCAAAACGTTTCAATTGCTTGAACACGTCTGCAATCTTATCCACAAAATCCGGCTTGTTGAAAAAAGCATCCGGTATCCGGCAAGACACGGTATAATCTTTGCATTGGAGATATTGGGGATAAGGGAAGTCTTTAGGAAATCCTTTCGGCATTGTTTTCAAATGCTCCTCTCCCACTATCGGGAAATATTTTTTGAAAGCCGGATCTTCCACTATGGAACGATATTCGTCTATGTTGTCACAGATTGATTGGCGGACAGCCCTTAACATATCCGAAGGCATGCACCAGCTTCCGCCCGCCAGCATACAATTGTCCGGTTCCAAATGAATGTAATAACCACAATGGTTTGATTTTTTCCCTTTCGCATTGATATATCCGCCTATGTGGGATTTATAAGGGGATTTGTCCGAAGAAAAACGGACATCACGATAAATTCGGTACGTGCAATCTTTAGGCTGTACATGAGACACGCTTTCATCAAACACAGAGATGCGTGCTATTACGACAGCCAATAACTCTTCAAAGCTTTGCTGTACGTGCTGATATTCCGTTTTATGTTCCAGAAACCATTGGCGGTCATTGTTAGCTGCCAATTGCTTCAAGAAGTCCAATATGCCCGGTATATTCATGTCTTTCCTTTTTAGTGACACAAACATACAAAAATATTTGGAGAAAAATAAATTTAATCAGAAGTATTTTGCAACTTGTCAATAATATTCATCAGATCGGCATGAAGCTTGCCATTTGATGCCAATACTTGAATCCCGGAACAGAAAGAGTCTCCACCTTTGAAATCAGATACTTTTCCTCCTGCATTTTCCAGAATAAGCGTTCCGGCAGCAATATCCCATGGTCCTAAGAATGCTTCGATACGGGCATCGAAGCGGCCTGCTGCAATATAACATAATTCGGCTGCAGCAGCCCCTATCAGACGTAGTCCGCCTACATTGCCATATAACCTGTTTACCAAATGAACAGCCATCGGCTTATACGCTTCCGCATTATATGGGAAACCCAATTCGATAAAAGCGTCATCCAGTGCCGATACTGGAGAAACATGTATGGGAACCTCATTCAAATAAGAGGCCGAGCCTTTATATGTCCAAAAACATTCGTCACGGGTGATTTCGTATACGACGCCTATCAGCAACTCGGCTTTGTCTCTTAATGCGATGCTTACACAATATGGTGCATTGTTATGGATGAAATTAGTCGTTCCGTCTAACGGATCCACGACCCAGCAATATTCCGCATGCTCATTGTGTGCGATACTGCCTTCTTCTGTAATGAAGCCCGCTTCCGGAAGCAGGTCTTTCAGGCGTGCGACAATTCGTTTTTCCGATTCTTTATCGACATACGATACATAATCGTGCGCATGTTTTTTTTCTACAGCATTTCTGTTAAACTTCTTTTGTTCATCACGGATAAATGCCCCTGCCTCTTTTGCGGTTTCGCATACCTGCCTGGCCAACAACGATAAATTCAGCATATTATTTCTTCTCCTCCAACAATCTTCCGTTACGGAATGTCCCTTGACGGGTTATCTTCCCATTCGCGTCCATTTCGATAAAGGCGCCGTCTTTTTTCCCCTGCTTGAAAAATCCCTCAAAGCGTGAGCCGTCTTTATTTACAATGACTCCTTTGCCGTTTTCCTTTCCTCCGGCAAATTTACCGGTATATACCGAGCCGTCTTGCATACGCAATACGCCGTCTCCTTCAGCAACATTGTTTTTCCATTCACCTTCGTACTCATCACCGTTGCCCCACTTATAGTGCCCGTGCCCCGAACGTTGGTTATTTTTCCATTCGCCTTCGTATACAGCTCCGTTTTGCCATGTAAATATACCGTTTCCTTCTTGTTTGCCGTTTTTAAATTGACCTACATATTTGTCACCGTTCGGATATGTATAGATGCCTTCACCGGTACGCTCACCGTCGGCATAGTCTCCTTCGTACTGTTCTCCGTTCTGGAAGTAATAAGTGCCTTTGCCATGCTGCACGTCGTGCACCCAGTCGCCTACATATTTATCTCCATTGGTATAATAGAAAGTGCCTTTTCCGTCACGCTCGCCGTTTTTCCATTCGCCTTCATATTTCGAATTGTCTTCCCAAATCATGACGCCTGTCCCGTTTTTCAAGTCATCTTTCCATTCGCCTTCATATCGCGCACCTCCGTTCCATGTATAGATTCCCTTTCCGTTCCGCTTGTCCTGATGCCACAAGCCGACGTATTTATCGCCGTTATAATAATACATTGTACCTTCGCCTTCTTGGAAGTCCTGATACCACATGCCTTCATAGCGGTTATTATTCATGAAATAATAAGTGCCTTTGCCGTGCTGCTGGTCTTCGTACCATTCACCCACATATTTTTCGCCATCAGCGAACATGTATGTGCCTTGTCCTTGGCGTTTCCCTTTTACATACTCACCTTCGTATGTATCACCGTTTTTAAATACCGTTTTTCCTTTTCCGTTCGGACGGCGCCCTTTCAGTTCGCCCGTATATTCCGCTCCGTCCTTAAATTTATAATAGCCTAATGACATCTGGGCAGAAGCAGACAAACTTCCCCACCCGATAAATGCCCATAGCAATAATGTGTATCTGTTCATTCTTTTCTATGCTGTTTTTTTGAGACGTTCAAAATTAGTTTTTTTACTTCAGCTGCTGTAATTTCATTACACTTTTTTACCTGCGACTACAGATATTAAGTTTTCTTTACAGAAATGTCTTTGTGCCAATGTCAAAATCTCTTCGGAACAAACCTCTCTGATAGCTTTCAGGGAGCGCTCAAAGAAATCATTTCCCAGTCCGGCCGTTTCAATGAAAATCCATGCGTCCGATAAAGAGAAAGCGCTTTCATACGAACGGCACATGTCTCCCAACATATAGTTGCGCACCATTTCAAGTTCTTTTTCGGATACTTTCTCCGAACGCAAGATATCCATTTCTTTTTCTATTTCAGTGATGATAGGCTGGATGTATTCATTGGCAGCCTCGGTGCTGATTCCCAATATACCAATCTTAGGATAGTTCACCAATCCTGCGCTTATCCCATACGTATAGCCTTTTTCTTCACGGATATTCGACATTAACCTGCTTCCGAAATATCCCCCGAATAAAGTGACCAACACACGGAACTTCAAATAGTCCGGGTGTTGTTGGGAAAGCGAAAAGCCTCCCATTTTCAACGCGCTTTGCAATGCGTCTTCTTTTTCTACAAAAATATAATTGTTCTTCTCTTGCTGGGGTATATAGTCCGTAAAAGATGCTTTCACAGAGGTATCTCCCCAGTCGGATTCACCCCAATGCCGCTCGATACAGCGTATAATCTCCGGCGTGATTTTCCCCGATACATAAACCGAGCTGTTGCCGGAATGGTAATAAGTCCGGTAATATTTTTGCAATGCTTCGCGGTTGATACGGTCATAATCTTCCAGTTCTGCATATTTCCCCAACGGATGATGAATGCCGAAGAGGGCACGGTTTAGCCTTTTGCGTGCCATCACATCTACACGGCGTGCATTCACCTGAAACTGCTGCTTGTTCACATTCAAGATAACCGCCAGTTCTTTTTCAGGGAAAACCGGTTCTTTCACCATGGAAGCGACAATTTCTATTGTTTTAGAAAAATGCTTGCTTAATGAATACAAAGTGATAAAACCATAATTGACCGATGAAGACAAATCAAGCCACGCGCCATAATAATCCAGTTTCTCGGCTATCTGGGCAGAAGTCAGACTAGAAGTCCCTTCCCGTAGCATACGGTTGGTAAACATGGCTTGTAAGGGCTGGGTTTGGTTCCATTGCCCTCCTTTTATTAATAGGTCAAAACGGACTACATCTTCTTGACCGACCTGAATAATGTTCAACGGAACTCCGTTTCGCATCACACGACGTTCCGGTTCCGCTATCGAAAAATGTTCTATCTGACGAATTTCAGGAGCTGTTGTTCTATCTAAAGCCATTATCGTACTGCAAATTTTATTCCGATTACATTCATTGTTAACTCCTCCGGCTTGCACACTTGCCCGTACATTCGCAGAATGGCCTTTCCCTTTTCCGGCAAAGCAAATGTTCTGTCAAAAGAACAAGGAAATGCGTCATATTTTGCAGGAATCTTTCCGATAAATTTCATGGTATTCATTTTTTTGATTAGTAGCGTGCAAATTTACAAAAAAAATCTATTTTTGCATCCAAAACTTCATCAATATGAAAAATATGCATCGATGCATTCTTTGCATCGGGTCGAATTATCGGGCGGAAACTTTTATGGAACTGGCAGAAATGCTGCTCAACCGGCGTTTCCCTTCCATCCGGTGGGGAAAGATGATAAAGACTTTACCCGAAGGGACAACATGTCCTGACCCTTACTTCAATCGTGCCGCCTCATTCGATACGGCATGGGATGCCGATGCTTTGCGGAATTATTTTAAAAGCATTGAAAAAGCCTGCGGGCGTACATTGCTGAGTAAGCAGATGGGCATCATCCCTCTTGACATTGACTTGCTGATGATGGACAATACGGTGCTTAAGCCGGAAGACATGCAAAAAATGTATGTACGTCAAGCGTTGCAAGGGTTTGAAACATAACTGCATCACCTGCACGATTACTAATCGTACAGCATGACGATTACTAATTGTACAGGCGTACGATTACTAATCGTACACACAACGCAGCTATATTAAATGAATAAGACTACTTAATACAGGATTCCGGCAAACCGCTTATTCTTTTAACTTAAACGTCAGTGTACCCTTCTCATCAATAAGCAAATTCACATAATAGCATGACAAATCATCAGGCATACTGACCGTTGCCTGATAATGATAGCCCTCTGAATCAACTCCCGTAAATTTCATATCTGACAAAACCGACATTTTCAAGAAATCAGCAGGTACCGTACCTTCGAAAATCTCTTTGCCGATGTCTTTTGCGTACAGGCGCTGTTTGCCTTGAAATACACAGATATGAATAATGTTGTCATAATAAACATTGTCTACAATCATCCCTTCTTCGGTTATTGTAGGGCGGAATACTTTTTTGGTTGAAGGGTTGATATAGGCATATCCATGATAACGCTTCCCTTGAAAATAAAAAACAGAATCCTTTTCTATAACCTTCTTTTCAGGCTCCGTTACGGTTTGATAGCCAAACGGAATCGTATCGTTGTCTGATTTGTGCAAAGAGACCAAATCGCCTAAAGAGGTGTAGAACTGGAATACGTGTTCTTCGATTTTGATAATCCGGTAAGCGACTGGCTCCAAGCCTTTGGCCAACAATGAATCACCCGAAATGCTAAAACAGAACGGCATATTGATTTGGCTTGCAAGAAAAATACTATCTCCCTTAATTTTCAACATTGGCAATTCCGTATTGTCATCTATCCAAATGCCTTGCAAATGTTGCATAATCATTTGGTTCCTTTCCTCCTCAGCCTTTTCTTCTTTTTTTTCAACACTTCCCGTACAGGCTGCAATCAAAGGCATAAAAAGCATGAAAAATAATACTTTTCTCATTTTTTATTAATTTCTTGCTGCAAAAGTATAACAAATTAGCCAAGTATCGTCATATAACAGAAAAAAAAACTATATTTGCAGTATGATTGAATTAGCCAGACATATCGAAGTATTGCTTTTGGAGAACGATTGTGTAATCGTTCCCGGCTTGGGTGGGTTCATAGCTCACTACTGCTCTTCTAAATATAATAAGGAGACACATGAATTTTGTCCGCCGGTGCGTTCCATAGGGTTCAACCCAAAACTGGTAATGAACGACGGATTATTGGTCCAATCATACATGCAGGCATATAATACGGACTTTCCTGATGCTACCCGCAAAATAAAGGTTGTGGTAGAAGCATTGAAAGAAAAATTATATCAAGAAGGTCATGTGTGCTTGAATCAGGTAGGGACACTTTATTATAATATAAACGGTGTGTACGAGTTTGAGCCGGCCGAGAATGGATTCTTTACTCCATCGCTTTACGGATTGGCGGCTTTTACGGTTCAAAAATTGCCATTCAAGCCTACGATGGCAATCGAACCGTTGCGTCAGAAACCGGCAATGCGGTTGCCACGACACAAGCAGGCCTATTCTTATCAACGTTGGGCTCGAAATGCCGTGGCCGTAGCTGCTACCATTCTATTGTTCTTCTTGTTCTCCGTTCCGGTAAAGAACACTTATGTCGATGAAGCCAATTATGCGTCATTAGGTTCTTCCGGATTATTTGATGCAATCCGTAATCAGTCGGCTGCTTCTTGTATACTTTCTCCTGTTTCACAAGCTGCCGGCGGGAAAGAAGAACAGCCGCAAGCTCAAAAAAAGCAAGTAAAGAATAATGTAAATACGCTGAAACCGGTTGCCGTAAAAACCGAAAAGGTAGAAGCGCTTTCTAAAGCCGGACAAACGGCACGTCAGGCAAAAAAAGAAGCAAACGTTTCCAAGGTCTCTTCTCAAAAAGAAACGGTAAAAACTTCTCCGGCAGTTCCGAAAAACGGTAAGGCGAGCCATGTCATTGTAGCGAGTCTTACAAATTCCGCCGATGCCGAAAGTGTAGTGGAAAGCTTGAAAAAGAAAGGCTATACAGAAGCGCAAACGGTTGTTTCGCAGGGACGATACCGGGTTTCGTTGTACCACTATACTGATAAAGCGGAGGCTTACAAAAAAGTACAGGAATTAAAGAAGCAAGAAGATTTCGCTTCGGCATGGGTTTTTACTTCTAAATAAAATCAAGCAAACGAATATGAAGAGAGTAAGATGTCCGAAATGTGACCATTACATCCAATTTGACGAGACGAAATATCAGGAAGGCCAGTCTTTGGTTTTTGTTTGTGACCAGTGCAAGAAGCAGTTTTCCATTCGGATTGGAAAATCCAAGCTGAACGCAGGAAGCCGGAAAGAAGAAGTCATAGATGAAAAAGAAGGGACACAAGATTGGGGAAATGTAGTAGCAATCGAGAATGTGTTCGGCTATAAGCAGGTATTGCCCTTGCATGAAGGCGATAATCTAATCGGACGGCGCTCGAAAGGTACAGAAGTTGACATTCCGATAGAGACCAACGATCCGAGTATGGACCGCCGTCATTGCATTCTGAATGTGAAACGCGATAAACAAGGCAAAGTCATATATACGTTGCGCGACAATGACAGTATCACCGGCACTTTTGTGATGAATGACTTGTTAGGTCCTAAAGACCGAATCCGATTGGAAGATGGCAGCATTTTCACCTTGGGGGCCACGACCTTGATTCTTCGGGCAGCAGAAGAAAAAGAATAAAGAAAGCCCGCACACCGAACATCAGTTCAATTGTGCGGGCTTCTTGTTTGCTTTTTGTTGTATTCAAGTCAAAAGAATCTTCTTTACTTTTTCAGGTAAGAAGCCAATTCGGCGGGAGTCACGTTTTTCGCCACAATCACCCCTTTGCTGTCCACCAGATAATTGGTGAAACCCTGCTTGAGGTCAAACGCGCGAAATGCCTCCGAATCGGAACCGTTCGTTTCCACAAAGCAGCGGACATCCTCTAGTCCATCCTGCTCTACCGTTGCATGGAATACCGATGCATAGCGGTCGAAGGAAACAGAGAGCATTTCCACTTGGCCCGTCTCGCCGGCCAAATGCGCCAATGCGGCATTATTTTGCCTGGACACCGCATCGTAACTTGCCCAGAAGCTCAACAACGTATACCCTTCACGGGCGGAGTGCAGGTCGAGCGGCTGCACGGTGTCGCAAAGAACCAACGCAGGAATCTTGTCACCTTCCTGCAACTTCTCTGCATGAACATTCTCTTTACTGAACGCAAGAGAAATCAAAGAACTGAATACTAATACAACAAAAAACCATTTTACATTTTTAGTCATGTAATTTGATTTTAGTTAATACTATCCGGGACTGTCGTTCTACAGTGATTTCTTCCCGGAACATCGTTGGATAGAAAGCGTAACATTTGTGCCACTACTTCCCATTTCGTTTTGAAATCGCTGCAAAGATAGGCATTTTAGGCTTTCATTGTATCTAAAAATAAGAAAAATTATGTTTTTCAGCATAAAATCCATCTCTCTTATGCTTGGTATTATCGTTTCTTTTTCGCATATTTAGGGCATGATTCCAATCGGGTTTTACAATCATTCATAAAAATAAGGATACGGATTATGAAACGTTTTCTTTTCCTGTTAGGCTTACTCTTGAATGCCGTGTGGCTGCCGGCACAAGACACTTACCGTTATTTGGAACTGGTAAACGATACGGCCAAGAGACAAGAGATAAGACAATTTCTTACACGTACGCTTTCACTCCATACACAGGTTTGCTACCTGCATTACGCTGCATGGGGAGATTATTTCCGGATGTGGGGATTGCAGGAAAATGGGCATCGGAAGCAAGCCACACTTTATGCGATAAAGGGAAATGGCTTTTCTGCTCCCGATTCCACCTTCTGTAAACACAAGGTTGCGGTCTCCCTCTCTGTATGCCAAGCCGTGCAACGTCTTTTCAAGAAGGCTATCCGGCTGGCGGAAGATACAGATTTCAACACAATGGGACTGGATGGCTACACGTGTTATTTTGCGATACCCGATTCTGCGGACGCATTTCATCTGACACAAATATGGACACCTTTAACAGACAGTTCCTTTTGCCGGAAGCTGGTCGATTGGAGTGATTCTGTATTCCAACGTATCATGCATCACGAAACAGACTGGGAACAGACAGAGCATACAGCCAACCGGTTATGGGAAGAAATACAGAATGACCCGCTCCCCGAAGACCGTTTTCCTGCCTGGCACGGTATCTGGGCAAGAGGCTTGCTGACTCCCCGCGAAACGTTGGGCGATACGGCTCGTTTTGCCGGATATCCCACGATAGAAGCCTATTGTTACGATAACATGATTTATCCGGAAGAAATGCTGAAGCAAGGCAAGGGAGGCTATGCATTCTGCCAGCTTGACTTGGACACCTTGGGAATTGCCACAAACATCCTGACGATACAAAGCAGCCATGAGTCTTTTGCGGAGGAGGTGACACGTCTGCTCAGGCAAATGCCGCATGCTCTTCCGGCACTTGACAAACAAGGAAAGCCTGTCTCCTGCACGTATGGCATTTATGTGCAGTTCCGCCCTTATCGTTACCTGCGCCGTCTGAAAGAAAAACAGGAATGAGAAGCCTGTGCCGACTCGATGTTTGTCGGCTATGATTCGTCTGCCAGTTTTCCGGGAGGCATGTATAAGCTGCAACAATATTTCAAGCAGAACCTGATTGAAGTTTATGGACAGGGCAATGCTTCAGGGGTACGAGGTGTTTACCGTTTCAAGATTACGGATTATGGTTATCCGGAAGAGGTAAAGGTGCTTCGTCCCGGACCTTTCCCCGACTTTGACGAACAGGTGTTGCGCTTCATCCGGGAAATGCCCCGCTGGACTCCTGCCGTAGACTGGCATGCCTCTCCTTATATATTTAGGGACTGTGTTTGTACACTTCCGGTTCAGCTTCCATCCCGTCAGGTAAAGAAATGAACTTATACTCGTCAGTCAATGCACTTATGTCCATCAGCCGGCGCACCTATGTGCACAAGCCAACGGACATAAGTGCATCTTAAAACGGCAAATGCCCACAAATTACCCACAAATTTGATGTACTTGCCTAGTTTTCCAATCCGAAATCCGGTTCCGTATCAAAATAATCATGTATATTTGCAAAGAATAACAGTTTGAATAAATAAGCATGGACAGTACGAACACAGAACTCATCTTAATACGCATCAGCGGACTGGACCGTCCGGGACTGACGGCTTCCATTACCGAAATACTTTCGCGTTACGAAGTGGATATCATGGATATCGGACAGGCAGATATCCATAGTACGCTATCGCTGGGCATTCTTTTCAAATGCCGTGAAACAGATTCAGGCAACGTGATGAAGGACTTGCTGTTCAAGGCCTCCGAGCTGGGCATTAACATCCGTTTTTATCCCATTTCGACGGAGGAATACGAGGAATGGGTCAACATGCAAGGCAAGAACCGCTACATCCTGACTTTGTTGGGGCGTAAGCTGACCGCCCAGCAGATAGCTGGAGCCACGGAAATCCTTGCCGCACAGGGATTGAACATCGATGCCATCCGACGGTTGACGGGCCGTATTCCCTTAGATGAGCAAAAAGCGCGGGTACGTGCCTGTATTGAGTTTTCCGTACGAGGGACTCCCCATGACACCGATGAACTGCAAAGCCAGCTGATGAAGCTGAGCAACCGGCTGGAGATGGACTTCTCCTTCCAAAAGGATACGATGTACCGCCGGATGCGCCGTCTGATATGTTTCGATATGGACTCTACACTCATCAAAACCGAAGTGATAGACGAACTGGCGGAACGTGCAGGCGTAGGCGAACAGGTACGTGCCATTACCGAACGGGCGATGCGTGGCGAAATTGATTTCCGCGAAAGCTTTACAGAGCGCGTGGCACTTCTCAAAGGGTTGGATGAACGCGTAATGAGGGATATTGCCGAACACCTGCCCATCACCGAAGGAGTAGAACGCTTGATGTACGTGTTGAAGAAATACGGTTATAAAATTGCGATTCTTTCCGGCGGATTCACATACTTCGGCAATTATCTGAAAGAGAAGTTCGGAATTGATTACATGTATGCCAATAATCTGGAGATTGTCGACGGGAAGCTTACCGGACGTTATGTAGGTGACATTGTAGACGGAAAGCGGAAAGCAGAACTGCTGCAGTTGATTGCTCAGGTAGAGAATGTGGATATTGCACAAACCATTGCCGTAGGTGACGGAGCCAACGACCTGCCGATGTTGTCGGTAGCAGGTTTGGGGATTGCTTTCCATGCCAAACCCAAAGTAAAAGCGAATGCACGTCAGTCTATCAATACCATCGGGCTGGACGGTGTGCTTTATTTCTTGGGCTTCAAAGATTCGTATTTGGACGAACGTGCCAACAGTTGAATATAATAGAAACGATATATATGAAGTTTACTGAACTGAATTTGGAAGAGAGTGTCTTGGATGCACTCGATGCGATGAACTTTAAAGAATGTACTCCGGTGCAGGAACAGACCATCCCTGTCATTTTAGAGGGTAGAGACCTGATAGGCGTGGCGCAAACGGGTACAGGCAAAACCGCAGCTTATTTGTTGCCCGTCATCAACCAGCTGAGCAAGGGAGGATATCCTGCCGATGCCATCAATTGTGTGATTATGGCACCCACCCGTGAACTGGCACAGCAAATCGACCAGCAGATGGAAGGCTTTTCTTATTTTATGCCTGTCTCCAGTGTAGCCATCTATGGAGGAAATGACGGGATACGGTTCGAACAGGAGAAGAA
Source organism: Phocaeicola salanitronis DSM 18170 (assembly GCF_000190575.1). NCBI lineage: Bacteria > Pseudomonadati > Bacteroidota > Bacteroidia > Bacteroidales > Bacteroidaceae > Phocaeicola > Phocaeicola salanitronis. The sequence goes on from NC_015164.1 coordinate 675,028, forward strand.
AGGATTGACACTGGGAGCAGATGTCGTGATTGCTACTCCGGGACGTCTCATCAGTCATTTGAGTCTGGGGTACGTCGATTTGTCGAAAGTCTCCTTTTTTATACTTGACGAAGCCGACCGGATGTTGGATATGGGTTTTTCGGATGACATTATGCAGATTGTGAAATACCTGCCCAAGGAAAGACAGACAATCATGTTCTCCGCCACGATGCCAGCCAAGATACAACAACTGGCACAAAGCATCCTGCATGACCCTGCGGAAGTAAAACTTGCGGTATCAAAACCTGCCGACAAAATCATTCAGGCGGCATACATTTGCTACGAAGCGCAAAAGTTAGGCATCATCGAAAGCCTGTTCAGGCAGCAGGAACCGGAACGGGTCATCATTTTTGCGTCTTCAAAGCTGAAAGTAAAAGAGGTAACCAAGGCATTGAAGCGACTCAAGTTGAATGTGGGCGAGATGCACTCCGACCTTGAGCAGAGCCAGCGTGACGAGATTATGCACGAGTTCCGTAACGGGCGCATCAACATGCTGGTAGCTACCGATATTGTGGCACGAGGCATTGACATCGATGATATCCGTTTGGTTATTAATTACGATGTGCCTCATGACAGCGAAGACTATGTGCACCGTATCGGACGTACGGCACGCGCCAACAATGACGGATGTGCCATTACGTTTGTCAGTGAAAATGAACAAACCCGCTTCAAGCAGATAGAGGATTTTTTAGGGAAAGAGATTTATAAGCTGCCTGTCCCAGCCGAATTGGGCGAAGCTCCTGTTTATGCCCCGCACACCAGCAGCCGGAACAAACCCGGGAACAAGGGAAAAGGAGGTTGGAAAAAACGTTCGTTCAACAACCGGCGGCCTCAGAAGAAAGGCGGAAGCAAGCAATAGCAATCATAGAAACTGTTTTGAATTTCTCCAATTTTCTCATCTTGATGTTTCCGTTTTCGTGTATGCTTTTTCAAAACAGTTTCTTAAAGGGACGTATCATGACTCGGAGAGCTTTTTTCGATATTCTTTGGGAGAAGCCCCGCATAGTTTCTTGAAATAGCGGCCAAAAGTAGATTGGTCGGGAAAGTTCAGCTTTTCTGCCACTTCTTTCACGCTTAGGCGGGTAGAGACCAAATAATGCTGAGCGTGAATGAGGGTGATGGTTTCTATCCACCGGATGGCGATACGTCCCGATTTTGCCCTGACTACGGACGAAAGATAGTTGGGCGACAGATTCTGTTCGTCTGCATAAAACATGACCGAGCGTTTCTTGTCGCAGTGTCGGTGTACCGACATAAGAAAGGTATTGAATATCTGCTCTTCTCTACCTTGCCGCGATTCTTCCACGGGAGAACTGTCAAAATAGATTTCCATCAACTCGAACAGGAAAGCCTGTATCAAATTTTGTACTGCCAGCCGTAACAGTTTTCCCGACCGGAAAGCAGTGGCTTGCAACATCTTTTCGTGGCGTAAGTCCAATACTTCCAACATTTGTTCGAGGTTTGCCACCTGGCTCTTCCTGATGGTAGCGGTGCGCAATGTGGTGGCTCCTGCATCGGTACTTCGGTTTACGCCAACTGGTTGCAGGAGAGGCAGCAGTATTACATCACTCGTTTCGCGCAGGATGTCCGTCTGGACAATCCGCAGTCTTCGGCTCCGTTTGTCCAAGCGGCTTACCTCGGGCAGCGGCAAGGAAAAGACAGTTTCGAGGCTTCCCGCTGGGCTTCTACCCTGATAAAAGGGCAGGTTTCCTTGCAAGCCACTTTGGTAGCGATGAAAGACATCACCGGCTCTACCATCTGGATTTGCATGGGCAGCATATTATTCGTCCTATGTGTACCCTATTGTAAACAAGAAAAAACTTAAAATCAGAAAACTATGGAATATAAACAATCAGAAAAACAGGCGGTTCTTGATGCTATAAAGAACTGCAGCAGTAGTCTGTCTTTCGATAATCTGAAAGCAACTACCGGATTAGGTTTCATGGAATTGTCCACACTCATCGGACTGTTGGTAAAAGAGAACCGGATTTTGGTGCGTTTCAATCATGCAAAGGATAAAAGCTATCTCTATAAGTCAAGCGGTGAAGCCTTGTATGCCCGGTTTAAAGACCTGTTGTTTCTGCACCGGGGTAAAGAGCGCAAGGTCGCATTTTATGCTTCCGAATTGTGTATTTCTCCTAAATACCTGACAGCTGTAGTGAAAGAATGCAGTGGTAAGACTCCAACAGAATGGATTAATGAAACGGCTATCTGGGAAATCGAGTACATGCTTTGTCATACTCAGTCTTCTATTAAGGAAATTGTCAATGAACTGAAATTTCCTAATCTTTCTTTTTTCGGGAAATATTTCAAGGCGCACAAAGGCATGTCGCCCAAATATTACCGGACGGCATATCTCAACACTCAACTTTCAAGCTTATGAATAACTGTCAGATTGGAGAAAATGCAGGCATCGTATGGCGTGTGTTACACGACCGCAGACATTCGTGGGAAGAACTGGTGAAAATCACGGAATTGCATCCGTTGGAATTGGCTTCTGCCATCGGCTGGTTAGCAAGAGAAGATAAGATTCGCTTTTTGCCGGAACGGGGTATTATGTACTTTGAGGTATATCATGAATGCTATTATTGAACGGAGACCTTAACACATCAGGTCATGACAGCCGACACAGCCTGACGTGTAAGCCTGTACGTGCGGTCGTATGAGCCAACGCGACCGCACGTTTTTTCATCCGTGCCTTGTCAGCATTTCACTTGCAGTTCGTTCAGGATGCGGCGCATTTCTTCGAAGGTAGTGATGCGCGTGGGAACCAGCGGAAGGCGCAGGCGGTTCTTAATCATTCCCATCATGCTGAGCATTGCCTTTACGCCTGCCGGATTACCGTCAACGAATAGCAACTTGAACAGTTCGGTGAACTGGTGATGGATTGCCAGTGCACTGGGATAATCGCCAGCCAATGCCAAACGTGTCATACGGCTGAATTCACGCGGGAAAGCATTTCCGATAACCGAAATAACCCCTACAGCCCCCAGGGTGATGAGTGGGAACGTGATGCCGTCATCGCCCGAAATGACATCAAAATTGGCAGGCTTGTTCTTGATGATGTCATCCATTTGCGTGATGTTTCCCGAAGCTTCCTTGATTGCCACGATATTCTCGAAGTCACGTGCCAGACGTAAGGTAGTCTCGGCAGTCATGTTCACGCCTGTACGTCCCGGCACGTTGTAGAGTACTACCGGCAGCTTGGTAGCCTGCGCAATAGCCTTGTAGTGCTGGTAAATGCCTTCCTGCGAAGGTTTATTGTAATAGGGAACGGCAACCAGTACGGCGTCCACCCCTGTCATATCATCGTTCTTCAGCGTGTCGACCACCGTCTGCGTGCAGTTGCTGCTTACACCCAGCAAAATGGGTACCCGTCCGTTTGCCCGTTCGATGACGGTCTGTTTTATCTTTTTCTTTTCATCGGCTGTCAATGTCGGTGTTTCAGCAGTGGTGCCCAGCACGCACAAGAAGTCTGTCCCATTTTGTATCTGGAATTCCACCAGTCTGACGAGTGCGTCGTAATCCACACTTCCGTCTTCATTGAAAGGAGTGACCAATGCCACTCCCATTCCTCTCAACTTTCTTCGTATCATAAATCAAAATATAAACGCGGTAATAGTTTCGCAAAAGTACGAATATTTTCTTATTGAATGGCAATCTTATCACTTTTTTACTTTTAGAGCCTGTTTAAATTTTCCAATAAGGTAATATTTTATCAGGTTCTTAGAAGCTGTTTTGAATTTCTCCAAAAAGTTTTTCTTGGCTTGATGTATCCTTTTTCGTGTGTGCTTTGGGCGATTTTTTGGTCCTTTTCGCTCCTGTTCTTCGTCAGATAGCCCGCTATCTTCCTCATCACAGAAGCGAAAATGCCTCAAAAACTCATCCCAAATCATCGCACGATAAATTCAAAACAGCTTCTTAAAATAATAAGCGAATTTCCCTTTCTGCCTGTAAGGACGGAAAGGCTGCCCCTCACTGTTCGCCTACCATCGCCAGGAACTCGTCTTCGCCCATGACAGGGATGTTCAGCGCACGGGCTTTTTCCAGCTTGCTGGGTCCCATGTTTTCGCCGGCAAGGATGAAACTGGTCTTTTTCGAGATACTGCCCACGTTCTTCCCTCCGTGTTTCTCTATCATCTCCTTATATTCATCGCGCGAATGACGGGCGAATACGCCGCTAATGACAATCGACTTTCCCTGTAGCTTATCGGTATGCCCTGCAAGGTCTTCTTCATCGGCTTCCAGCTTCAGCCCAGCCGTACGCAAGCGTTCGATAAGGTTGCGGTTTTTCTCGTCGGCAAAATAACGCAGTATGCTGCCAGCTATCTTCTCGCCGATTTCGTCCACGTGAATCAGGTCGTCAAGCGTAGCTGTAGCCAATGCCTCGATGGAACGAAAAGCACGTGCCACTTTCTTTGCCACTGTTTCGCCTACAAAGCGGATGCCTAATGCAAAAAGCACCCTTTCGTAAGGCACTTCCCGTGAACGGGCAATACCCTGAATGATGTTCTCTGCCGACTTTTCGCCCATGCGTTCTAGCCGTACGAGGTCTTCTGCCTTCAGCGTGTAGAGGTCTGCTACATCGTGTATCAGTCCTTCCTGGTAGAATTGGTCGACGGTTTCAGGTCCCAAGCCTTCGATGTTCATCGCACGGCGGCTGATAAAATGCTCGATCTTCCCTTTTATCTGCGGCGGACAGGAACTTTCGTTGGTGCAGTAATAGGCGGCCTCGTCTTCGTAACGCACCAACGGGCTTCCACATTCGGGACAATGGGTGATGAAGGTTACTTTCTCGCTTCCTTCGGGACGGGATGCCACGTCTACACCTGTTATTTTCGGAATGATTTCGCCTCCCTTTTCTACATAGACGTTATCGCCAATATGCAAATCAAGTGAGGCAATGATGTCGGCGTTGTGCAACGAAGCGCGTTTGACTACCGTTCCTGCCAATTGCACGGGTTCCAAATTAGCGACAGGCGTTACGGCTCCCGTGCGCCCTACCTGATAAGTGACTTTCAGCAATCGGGTCAAAGCACGTTCTGCCTGAAACTTGTAGGCGATAGCCCAACGCGGCGATTTGGCTGTATAGCCCAAATTGCGTTGCTGGCGCAAAGAATTTACCTTTAACACAATGCCATCGGTAGCCACGGGCAGATTCTTCCGTTCTACATCCCAATAATTGATGAAGTCGAATATCTCCTGCAGGGTCTTCACCTTGCGTGTCACGTGCGAAACCTTGAAGCCCCATCGGGCAGCCTCTTGCAGGTTTTCATAGTGTCCGTCGTGAGGCAGGTTTTCGCCCAACATATAATAAAGGTAAGAGTCAAGCTTGCGGGCTGCTACTTCGGCAGAGTTCTGCAACTTCAGCGTGCCCGAAGCCGCATTTCTCGGATTGGCAAACAAAGGCTCTTCACGTAGTTCGCGTTCGCGGTTCAGTTCCTCGAACACCTTCCAGGGCATCAGCACTTCGCCGCGCATTTCGAATTGGCGGGGATAGCCGTCGCCGTGCAGCACCAGCGGAATAGCCCGAATGGTCTTCACATTATCGGTCACGTCATCGCCTCGCACACCGTCTCCACGTGTCACGGCACGTACCAGCTTGCCGTTTTCATAAGTCAACGAAATGGAAGTACCATCGTATTTCAGTTCGCAGCAGATTTCAAAATCTTCGTTCAGTGCTTTAGCGATGCGTTCGTAAAACTCCGTCACTTCGGCTTGCGAATAAGTATTCCCTAACGAAAGCATCGGATAACGGTGCTCTACCTGGACAAAGTTTTTATTGATGTCGCTGCCCACCCGCACCGAGGGCGAATTGGGGTCGTAATGCTCCGGATGACGGGCTTCGAGGTCTTGCAGTTCGCGCATCAGGTGGTCGAACTCCTGGTCGGAGATGACGGGCGCATTCTCTACATAATATTTATAGTTGTGAAGGTGCAATTCTTCACGCAACTGGTCGATTCTTTCTATTTCTGTCATAATAGTTACGGATGATGTTTCACGCAAAAGTAGAAAAAATCTGCGGAAATAGAGCACAAGATAGCACAGAAAGGCACAGATAAATGCAGATTTCAAGAATGCATCGGCTATGAAAACCCTTACCTGCTACACGCAGAACAACGAAATCAGGATAGGAACACTAATCTCGAGAATGATGCCATGAATGACAGCTACAGGCAACAGCCCCTTGTCGCCTGTAACTTTAAGAATAATCGGCAGGCAAACATCCATCGAATTAATACCTGCAACGGAAATAGGTGCAAAACGTCCTCCCTTGCCGTTGAAGAAGGATGTACCGAACAAGGAAACCATTTCACGCACAACATTGGCAATTAGTGCAACGGCGGCAATCTGGGTTGCAGTTTCTTGTCCTGCAACAGCTCCTTTCATCTTTGAAATTAGGACAGAGGAGAGCGAATAATAACCGAAACCACTGCCTGTAGCAAGGATGTCGCTCATCTGCCAGTCATGGAACAGAATTCCCGCAAGAGCTGTGAATAAAAGTGTACCAATAATGGTAAAGAAAGGAAGCAACAGCATCTGCCAGCGGAACGAATGAAACAACAGACGCAAGTCACCTTTAGAGCCAATGCCGATACCTACCTGCAACACCAGCAGGGATAACAGCCAAGTAGGAAGAGAAGGATGAGACAGCCAGTCCATATCTAAACCAGTCCATCCTAAACCAATGCCGCAGAGCAAGCTGAGCAAAAGCAATGCGTTCTCTTTCATTCCGCACCTCCTTTTCCCTCTTTCCAAATACGTTGGAACAAGCGGGCTGCCACGAGGCTTCCCGCTACACCCAGCAAGGCGATGACTACAGCTCGTCCACCCAATTGCATAATGTTTTCCAACAACGCTTTATTCGAACCAATAGAAACGCCGAAAACAAATAGCAATGCGAATATAGTATATCGGGAACCGTGTTCCACCTTTTGCACAAAGCGGACTTTGCGCAACAAATGCCCTGCTCCTATGCTAAGGAGCAGTAATAATAAAATGATGTACATATTGAAATATTAACTTAAAGAATTAGACAAAAAGGGAATTAAGACTCTAAGCTAATATCGTTAGATGAATCCGCTGAACCAATGGACATGCACGCCCCGGCAGACTTGCAACCCTGCCCGTCTGCGGCTTAAATTCATGTATGTCACTCTTCTGTTCATGGATGTTTGGGTAAAAATTCGGGTGCAAAGATAATGACTTTGAATATAAAATGCAAATTTATAACATTTTCTCCATTACAAAGTTTGTCAGATAAAGCCGGTTGGCTTTCGCCTTTTGCTCTTTCACAACTCTATAGCCCCGTTTCTCGAAGAAAGGGCGGGCGGTAATACTGACTTCGGTGCTTATCTTACGCACTCCATATTCATCCGCCATCTTTTCCACCTCTGAAAGCAATAAAGTTGCCACGCCTTTTCTTTGCCAATCTTTGTGGACGAACAAGGAGTGCAGATAGCCGTCAGCATTCATAGAAGAGAAGCCAATGATGTTCCCCCAGTTGTCAAGAGCAGCTATGTAGCTATTCTTCAGCAAAAGTCCTTTCCAATGCTCCATACTGTCGCCGCATGAAGCCCAGTCCTCAACTTCCTCTTTAGTATAATCCTTGGAATTGACATAAAATACGGTGGACTGGAACAAACTCTGCATCTGCGGGATATCTTGTTCAGTAAGCAACCTTGTGCTATAGTTCAGAGAAGTTTTCTTTTCCATTGTATCATTGATTTTATGTTACTGATTTCTCGGCAAAAATAGAGAAAAGCAGGAAAAGGAACAAAACATTGCCTGTTTTCTGCCAGCAAGAAGAATGGGATACCAAAGGGACGCGTTGTTTCTTTCAAGAATTGTTCTTACCTTTGCGCTTATTAGTTTACCTATCGAATTTTTGCGAAAACAACAAGACCTATGCGAATAGACATTATTACCGTTTTGCCCGAAATGTTAGAGGGATTTTTCAACTGCTCTATTATGAGCCGGGCACAGAAGAAAGGCATCGCCGAATTTCACATACACAACCTGCGAGATTATACCTTCGACCGCTATCGTAAGGTGGACGATTATCCGTTTGGCGGATGTGCGGGGATGGTGATGAAGATTGAGCCGATAGACCGTTGCATCTCGGCACTGAAAAGCGAACGCGACTATGATGAAGTCATTTTCACGACTCCCGATGGAGAGCAGTTTAACCAAAAAATGGCGAATACGCTATCAATGGCTCAAAATCTAATTATTCTGTGCGGGCACTTTAAGGGAATAGACTACCGCATCCGGGAACATTTTATCACCAAAGAAATCAGCATCGGCGATTATGTGCTGACAGGAGGTGAACTGGCTGCTGCTGTCATAGCGGATGCCGTAGTACGTATAATACCGGGAGTCATTTCTGACGAACAGTCGGCACTATCCGATTCTTTTCAAGATAATTTACTGGCTCCTCCTGTATATACCCGCCCTGCAGATTATAAAGGATGGAAAGTGCCGGACATCCTGCTTTCAGGACATGAGGCGAAAATACGTGAATGGGAATTCCAGCAGTCAATGGAGCGCACCCAACGGTTACGTCCCGACTTGTTGAAGTAAGATATATCTTTACACGATAGCGCACGGAAAACACAGAGAAGGCAGATAGCCGCAGATTTGTATTTTCTCTTTTGATAAAGAAGTGAAAAGAATCTGTGCCTATCTGCCTTCTTTGTGTTTTCTGTATGTCAGCCTAATTTGTGTTTACTTTTTTTACACATCCAATGCCCCGATAATATCCTTTACTGAAGCAAATCCATGACGGTCGAGGTATTCGTTAATGCCTTCCGCCACTTTCACTGTTATCGCAGGATCGATAAAATTGGCAGTACCTATCTGGACAGCCGTTGCTCCGGCAAGCAAGAACTCTATCGCATCGCGCGCATTCATAATGCCTCCCAGCCCGATGACAGGAATCTTCACCGTTTTGGCAACCTGCCATACCATACGCAAAGCAATGGGCTTTACTGCCGCTCCGCTCATTCCACCTGTGACGGTAGATAATATGGGCTTGCGCTTTTCAGCATCAATTGCCATGCCCAACAGCGTATTAATAAGTGACACGCTATCGGCTCCGGCACTTTCTACCGCACGCGCAATTTCGGTAATGTCAGTTACATTGGGAGACAGTTTTACAATTAAAGTTTTATGGTAAACTTTCCGTACAGCCGACACTACTTCGGAGGCTCCGTGTGCCGTTACTCCGAAAGCCATTCCGCCCTGTTTCACATTCGGGCACGAGATGTTCAACTCAATGGCAGGAATATGCTCCAGACCATCAATGATGCTTGCCGTTTCAGCATAATCTTCTATCTGTGACCCCGACACGTTTACAATCATATTGGTACGGATGTCCTTTATCTGAGGATAGATGTGCTCTACAAAATAATGCACGCCCTTATTTTGCAAACCTACTGCATTCAGCATGCCCATTGGAGTCTCCGCCATACGCGGATAGGGATTCCCCTCTCGGTGGTGTAACGTTGTACCTTTTACAATGATGCCTCCAATCTTTTCTAAGTCTACAAAATCCTGAAACTCGACTCCGTAACCGAATGTACCAGATGCGGTCATTACCGGATTCGCCAATGTCAGTTTACCGATGTTTACACTCAAATCTGCCATAATAATTTCTTTATATTAAATACCGGACCTTCTTTACATACACACACATGACCTTCCTTGGTGTTTTCCACACAGCATAAACAAGCGCCTACACCACAAGCCATCGTATTTTCCAACGAAACTTCACACTCAATGCCGTTTGCTGCGGCATATCTGGCAACAGCCATCATCATTGGTTTAGGGCCGCAAGTGCAAATCAAATCGAATTTGTTTTCCTTCAATACGCTGTGCATGGTTACATATCCCTTTTCACCGTAGCTTCCGTCTTCGGTTGTGGTATATACATTACCCAACGCCTCAAACAACTCCAATTGCAGCAAATCGTTCTTCGAACGGGCTCCTAACAGGAATGTCGGCTTGCATCCTTTCTTTAGCAAAGCTTCACCCAAATAGAGGAGCGGAGCCGTGCCTACACCTCCGCCGATAAGCAAGACTTTCGTTTGGGGATTTTCTGGCATCGAAAAACCGTTTCCCAAAGGCATTACCACATTTACCGTGTCACCCGATTGTACGGTAGCTAACTTTCGGGTTCCGTCTCCTACCAATTGAATCAGGAACCATACTTCGTTTTTCTCGCGGTCTACATAATTAATGGAAATAGGACGGCGCAGGAATGTTGTGTTCGAACCGTCCACTCGAATCTCAGCAAATTGTCCCGGGAGCATTTCCGGTAACGGTGCGGCTTGCGTCAATTTGAGCAACACATAGTTTGCGTGCAAACGTATGTTTTCTGTTACAGTTAAATCAAGAATGTATTTTTTCATAAATAAATTGAGGTAAATTCGTTTTATTGTACAAAGATAACGAATTTACCTCAATCTATAGGAAAATACGCTAAGCTTTTGCATTCTGAAGCATAAGCCCGCGTTAAGATTTATCCGGTCTAAAAACTTGATAAGTGCCATTGTCGAAGAAAATACGTATTTCAACAATCTTCGGCTGAGGCTTTTCAATGTATTTAACTTCTTCTCGTACAGGATCTTTAAGGGTATTGTTAGTGGAAGAAGGGGCATTTTCCTTGCGAAATTCGAAATGAACCGGACTCACGCCCGCAATTTCCGGATTCTCATCGCCTTCAGAAAATAAAGAAACTGATTCATTCGAAGCATTTGTCTCCTTCATGTTACCTTCGCCGTAAAGCAGCCAATTTAAGTTGATAAACGGATATGCTTTATGGATACGCATAACGACTTCCAAACTGGGCTTGTTCCGTTCGGTCAATATATGTGATAAGGAAGAAGTCGAAATGCCTATTTTCTCGGCAAACTCAGCATTTGTCAACGCTTCTTCTTGTATAAGTTGTAGAATCCGCTCCTTCATGATGAAATATACATATAAACTTAACGAGTACAAATGTAATGCCTTTTATTTTCATTTGCAAATATACATATAGAAAATTAAACTATATATTTGTACACGCTATGACTACATTTGTATACAAAAAGAGGATATACAGATGTAAACAGGCTATAATTTTCTTCTTTTCAACTTTAATATATTAATATAATTTCTTGATTACATGGCATTTATAATACACAACTATATGTTTACAACTCTATAATATCGAATTGTATATAACAAGAAGAGACTAAATTAAACCATGTTTTTAATAATGAAGTATACTTTATTGGGTTTTAGCTTATTATTCTGTATCTAAATGCGTTGAATATATTTTCATCAACATTTATAAAAGTAAATGATACAAGTATAATGATTGTGTTTTACGTTTGTATTTACCTAATTGGATAAATGTATATATGTACTTTGATGTACAAAATACAAATGTAAACAGTTGCATTTGCATTGAAAATATAGAAATGTATATATCGAAATGTAAATCATTTTATCAGCAATCAAGAGAGTCGCTTCGCTTCTGCGAGATTTAAAAATTTACGGATAAAACTTCAGATGTGACCGATTTTTCGATTCTCATAAATATGTTTGGAGTTTGAATGAATCTCCTAATGTTTGTAACGATGGAGAAAAGACTACGATTGTAATAGCTGAACCATTGGATATGCCAAGAGATAATCCGATACAATAATAGAGAAATAAATTTTACAAATAGGTTGAAAACAAAAGCCGCAAAGACATGGGATAGTTTAAACTATTTGCCATGCCCTTGCGGTTCGTATTTTAATCAACGGATAGGATTAATGCAATATCAGATATACCAACTCGCGCAATAATTCTCCATCAGAAACGGAAGCATTGCCAACACCTTTCGAACGGACATCGCACTGACGGATGGCTTCGATAATTTTCATCACCTTCACACCTGTATAACAACGCATGGCTGTTTGGTAATCGCGAGCTTGCCAAACGGAACGTAAGCCGAGTTGGGCAGCTATTCCCTGCTCGTTTTTTTCCGGAGCATAATAAGCCAGCATCAAGTTAGAGAAGAAATTAAACAGGACTGCCAGTGTCACTTGCAATGGATTGCTCTTAGGGTTCTCTTCAAAATATTTTACTATCTGATTTGCCTTGAAAACATCCTTCGCAATTAATGCATTCCGCAATTCAAAGTTATTAAAGTCTTTGCTGATTCCGATATTGCGTTCTATTTGTTCGGGAGTAATCCGCCGTTGGCCTTTAGGAAGTGTGATAATTAATTTTTCCAATTCGCTTGCCATCCGGCTTAAGTCTGTCCCTATAAATTCCGCCATCAGCTCAGATGCCTTAGGCTCTATCTCTACCTGACGGCGCTTCAAATAAGATGTGATAAAACCAGGAAGCTGGGTGTCTTTTAGCTTTTTCGATTCGAATACCACCCCTGTCTTCTCTATTTCTACTGTAAGCTTTTTTCGTTTGTCAAGCGAACCATGCTTATAGCAAAAAACAAGAATTGTGGAAGGCATCGGCTTCGTCAGGTAATAAAGCAATTCATCCAAGTTCTTTAAATTCTGAGCCTCTTTAATGACCAGCACCTGATATTTAGACATCATGGGATAACGTTTAGCCGCATTGATTACGGTAGCGATATCGGTATCAGCCCCATACAAAACCGTTTGATTGAATTCTTTTTCGCTATCGTTCAATACATATTCTAAAATATAATCCGCAATACGGTCGATGTAGTAATCTTCTTCTCCCATCAGGAAATAGACAGGAGCATATATTTTATTCTTCAGATTCCGAACAATTTCTTCGTATGTAGTTTCTTTTGCCATAAATAAAGTCTTTCTCTTTCGTAATCTTTTTATATTTTTGCCGACAAAACAAAATTCCTTATTATGCAAAAGTACGAAATGTTGGCTTTAAATTTGCCTCCTTACCCGTTTAAAATATCTAATAAGGAGGGGAAAAGATATATATTCGATATGCTTCGTAAGAAATACGTTGCCCTGACTCCAGAAGAATGGGTGCGGCAACATTTTACCCACTATTTATTAGAGCATAAAGGTTATCCGCAAGGATTGCTTGCCAATGAAATACAACTGAATCTGAACGGAACGAAAAAACGATGTGATACGGTATTATACAACCGAAACCTGACGGCTAAAATGATAGTGGAATACAAAGCGCCGAATATAAACATCACCCAAGCGGTATTCGACCAAATCACGCGGTATAATATGGTATTGAAGGTTGATTATTTAATTGTAACAAACGGAATCAATCATTACTGCTGCCATATTGATTATGCGACCCATTCCTATCATTTCTTGCCTGAGATTCCGAATTACAATGAATTATAGAAGCTGTTTTGAATTTCTCCAAAAAGTTTTTCTTGGCTTGATGTATTCGTTTTCGTGTGTGCTTTGGGCGATTTTTTGGTCCTTTCCGCTCCTGTTCTTCGTCAGATAGCCCGCTATCTTCCTCATCACACAAGCGAAAATGCCTCAAAAACTCATCCCAAATCAGCGCACGATAAATTCAAAACAGCTTCTAAAAAAAGGAGAGACTTTGTCCAAGCCTCTCCTCGTAATCTCATCTGATTTTATTTTACTTTAGTTTCCAATTTCTTTTCCGGAACTACTCCTGCCAGTTCAGGGTCAATCATGATGCGGCCGCAATACTCACATACGATAATTTTCTTACGCATGCGGATATCCAACTGTCTCTGAGGCGGAATCTTATTGAAACAACCGCCACATGCATCACGTTGCACATAGGTAATTCCCAAACCGTTGCGCGAATTCTTGCGGATGCGCTTGAAAGCCTGAAGCAAACGAGGTTCGATTGTCGCTTCCAAGGTTTTGGCTTTGTCTCTTAGTTTTTCTTCTTCCTGTTTGGTTTCCGAAATGATTTCATCCAATTCGTTTTTCTTGGTTTCCAAATCCTTCTTTCTTTCTTCCAATTTTTCGGTATTTTGCTCTATTTCCTCTTGTTTGGAAGCGATGGCAGCCGTATATTCCTTAATACGCTTTTCGCATAATTCTATTTCCAGCGTCTGGAATTCAATCTCTTTGGTCAACACGTCATATTCACGATTGTTGCGTACATTGTCTTGCTGAGCCTTATACTTATCAACTGAAGCTTTGGCAGATTCGATTTCGATACGTTTCGTAGTTACATTCGATTTCAATTCTTCTATCTCGCCCTTGATTTTCTCAATACGAGTGCTCAGTCCGGTCACTTCGTCCTCCAAATCTTGCACTTCCAAAGGAAGTTCTCCTCTTAACGTCTTGATTTTATCGATTTCAGACAACATTGTCTGCAACTGATACAATGCTTTCAGCTTTTCTTCCACACTCAGTTCGCTGGGATCTTTTTTTGCTTCTCTTGCCATAATTATAAATATTTAATCGGATTTGTATTGATTCGGGTCATTTGGAGTTCCAGTGACGGAAACATCTTTTCTAACAAAGAATAAATCAATTCCTTGGTATACTGTTCGCTCTCGTAATGACCGATTTCTGCTATTAAAATGCTGTTCTCGTAATAAAAGTAGTCGTGATATTTCATCTCGCCCGTAATGAACACGTCAGCCTGGCTTGACACCGCACGGGGCAGCAGGAAAGCTCCGGCACCTCCGCACAAGGCGACTTTCTGAATCAACCTGCCTGCCATGCGCGAATGCTTTACGCACCCTACTTCAAATGTCTGCTTGATACGCCGCAGGAAGTCACTTTCGGTTTCCGGTTCTTCCAGCTCACCTATCACTCCTGCCCCAGCCTGTGCCCATACATTCTGCACCGGATAGAAATCGTATGCAGGTTCTTCATACGGATGAGCTTCCAACAAGGCTTTAGTCACCTGTTGCCTGCGGTATGCAGGCAGAACAGTTTCTATCCGCACCTCGTCTTCCTGATGCAACTCGCCTATTTTGCCGCAGAAAGGATGTGTGCCTTTACCCGCACGGAAAGTTCCCTTCCCTTCCACGTTGTAGCTGCACGAGTCATAGTTGCCGATGCATCCGCAACCATACTTGAATAATATGTCACGCACTCCGTCTGCTTGTTTCCGAGGCACAAATGTTACCAGTTTCAATAATGCGTTTTCTTTGGGTTCCAAAATACGTACCTGTTTCAGCCCTATCTTTTCAGCAATCTTGTAATTGACTCCTTGCAGGGCATTGTCCAAATTGGTGTGCATTGAATAGATAACGATGTCATTCTTGATAGCTTTGATGACACACCGTTCCACATAGTCTTTCCCTATAATCGACTTAAACCCTTTAAAAATAAGCGGATGATGCGAAATAATCAGGTTGTAGCCCAATGTTACCGCTTCGTCCACTACTGCTTCAGTCACGTCTAAACACAACAAAGCCCCTGTAGCTTCCGCGTCTGTCAATCCGATTTGCAGTCCGGCATTATCAAATCCGTCTTGCAAAGGCAGAGGCGCGAACATCTCAAGGGCATTCAGAATCTCCTTAATCTTCATGTTCTGCGAAAAATAATCGCTGCAAAGATAATGAAAAGCTGTGATATGGAAAAGATTTCAATGAAAAGAAATATGCTTTCGCATGTATACTTTTGCATTGTGGCTATTCATGGAATCAAGAAAAGGGCTTTTCCTTTTACGGCCTCACCCATTTTCTGATTTCTCCCCGGAACAGTTGTTTCCGCATTTGGATTACATTATCGTTTCAAGCGGCTTCCATTTATGGTTTTCATATCAAAACCGTACGGTTTCCATATCAAGAACGTACGGTTTCCATATGGAGAACGTACGGTTTTGATATCAAGAACGTAAAAGTATGCCTGCTGAAACAACGATATGGGCTACATGCAAAACAAAATATTCCGTACTGTACAAGAAAAAGTAAGCGTCCCTATGACACCCATCGATTTATAGACTCCGTATTTCGTAATTATTCTTGTGTTACTTCCACATCCGGTAACGAAATGGAGTGAACCACTTGCATCCAATAAGTCCGGACATCTTTCCAATGGTAGAAAGGCGCACAATCGGTCTTGACGGGAAGCGTCACCTCACGCTCGTTCAGAAGAAGCTTCACCAGAATGTCATCATTGCCCGGCTTGCGGAAGAAAATGAGTTGCACGTTGCCGCACATCGGAATAATACGGTAGGTGCGGTAGGTATCGGCTATCTTTTGCCAATCACCGGTAGAGGCAGACAAATGATTGCACCCCATCAGCGTGGCCAAGGGAGCCAGATTGGTATCATGCCCATAACGAAGGGTAACGCAATTCCGTTTCGAAGCGATGACCGTATCGGCAGTCTCTACAAAATTACGGAGCAGGTTACGTTCTACCTTGTACATACAAGCACCGCTCAGCGGGGATGCGCCTTTCTCGTAATACCACTCGAAGTTATTACGTTGCCACAAGTCGTAACGTTCATCTTCGGTAAACAAGAACGCCAAATCAGGCTGATTGTAACTGCTTTGGCTGATTCCGTTCAGTTCGAAGAGGTCCATCATCAGTCCCATAGGATCTTCCACAGCCTGAGGACGGGTGAAGAGCTGCTTCATCAGACGGTCAGGATGCACGTATATGCTGTCGGCAGCACGATAGACCGAATCAGCATTCGCCAAATGGACAGCTTCGTAGGGTTCGTTCTTATACTTTATATAATAAAGGTCATGATTGCTGGCATCGTTGGTGATATTCAATTTCGGATTTAAACCTTTCAGCTCCACACACCCGGCGGTCATCGAAAGGAAAGCACGGGTCTTATAGGTAGAGCGGGCATCTACGTGTACACCTTCGGTAAACACTTGCGGATAACGGGCAAACATACGGCGTACCAACTGGCGATGTTGTTCAGCTCCTTTCGGAGTGAGTTCTCCATAGCGTCCTTCGGCTTCCTGCGCCAGACTTTCCACTATCTCGAGTGCCCGTTTCCCATCGGCGGTAAGGATATGTTGCTTTTCGGCATCACGCAAGACAGCCAAGGGCTTATCGTATTTTTTCTGCTTGGTAAGATAACGTGAACCGTGACGGGCGAACATCGAGATGTAAAAGGGTTCATAGCCTTCAGGAGCCGGAGTAAGTTCTACGGACGGAGCCTGATAGGCATAATACTTACCGGCTGCCAAAGCCGGGTTTTGGCGGATTTCATCCTTTGCGGTCTGTGCTGACACTGACAAGGCAACACAAAACAAGGGAACAAACGATAACAATCTTTTCATACTATCTTATAAATAAAAAAACGGATGTAAATGTAGAGATTCTTCCCTACACTTACACCCGTTGATACGTTAAAAGATAACGTCAGCCTTTGAAATGAAACAGGACTGAAATATGTTTGTCACGTTTATTGCGCCGGCATACTTACGATCTCTTGCATAATGCGTACGGCGGTCTGCACGTCTTTTACGTCTTTGATGACCATGCTTCGCTTACCGTTTTGCTCGCGCAGGTTACATATACGCGGGTTCTGTGACATATAGTTGATTATTTTCCCGAACGCCTCGCTTTGATAATAAGGGCTCTCCAGGTTGCTGACAAAATACAGCGTCATCCGCCCTAACTTGAGGATAACCTTTTCGATGCCCATCCGTTTCGCCATCCGGCGCAAGGGCACGATACGTATCAGTTCTTCTCCTTCGGGCGGAATCTTGCCGAAACGGTCTACCAGCCTTGCCTTGAAGGCTTCGACATCCTTGTCCAATTCCAGTTTATCCAATTCGCGGTAAAGCAGCATACGCTCGCTGCTGCTGGGAATGTACTCGTTGGGGAAAAGCAATTCGAGGTCGCTCTCTACCGTACATTCGTCAACAAATCCCTCGCCGCTCAGTTTTTCTTCACCCGCTTTGATTTCATCGGCATAAAGTTCGGCAAACTCATCGTTCTTCAATTCTGTCACCGCCTCTGCCAGAATCTTCTGATAGGTCTCATAACCCAGGTCGGCAATGAAACCGCTCTGCTCAGCACCCAGCATATTCCCGGCACCGCGGATATCAAGGTCCTGCATGGCAATGTGAATGCCGCTTCCTAAGTCGCTGAAGTTCTCGATAGCTTGCAAACGGCGTTTGGCTTCGGGGGTCAGAGTAGACAAGGGGGGAGCCAGCAGATAACAGAAAGCTTTCTTGTTGCTCCGCCCTACCCGTCCGCGCATCTGGTGCAGGTCGCTCAATCCGAAATTCTGCGCCTGGTTAATGATGATGGTATTGGCGTTGGGAATATCGATACCGCTCTCGATGATGGTGGTGGCAAGCAACACATCGTAATCATAATTCACAAAGTCGAAGATGATTTTCTCCAGTTCTTCGGGTTTCATCTGTCCGTGCCCCACGCACACACGGCAATCGGGAATGTTACGTTCTATCATCGCTTTCAGTTCGGGCAGATTCTGGATGCGGTTGTTTACGAAAAACACTTGCCCGTTACGGCTCATTTCAAAGTTGATAGCATCGGCAATGATTTCTTCATTGAACGTGTGCACCTCGGTCTGTATGGGATAACGGTTGGGCGGCGGGGTCTGGATAACCGACAGGTCGCGTGCTCCCATCAACGAAAACTGCAAGGTACGCGGAATAGGCGTAGCGGTCATTGTCAGCGTATCGACGTTCACCTTCAGCTGACGCAGTTTTTCCTTCACGCTCACGCCGAACTTCTGCTCCTCATCGATAATCAGCAATCCAAGGTCTTTGAACTTCACACTCTTGCCGATAATCTTGTGCGTGCCTATCAGGATGTCTATCTTTCCGTCGGCAAGTTCCTTCAAGATACGGCTGGTGTCTTTTGCCGTACGGGCACGGCTCAAGTAGTCTACCTTGCACGGCATTCCTTCCAACCGCTTGCTGAACGTCTGGAAATGCTGGAACGCCAGCACGGTAGTAGGTACCAGCACTGCTACTTGCTTGTTGTCGGTCACCGCCTTGAAGGCTGCACGCACAGCTACTTCAGTCTTGCCGAATCCTACATCGCCACACACCAGACGGTCCATCGGACGGTCGCTTTCCATATCTGCTTTTACCTCTTGTGTAGCTTTCAGCTGGTCGGGCGTATCTTCGTAAAGGAAACTTGCTTCCAGTTCGTGTTGCAGAAAACTATCGGGGCTGTACTTGAAGCCCTTTTCCTGCTTGCGGCGCGAATAGAGCTTGATAAGGTCGCGGGCGATGTCCTTGATTTTCGTTTTGGTACGTTCCTTCATCTTCTCCCACGCCCCGGTACCCAGCTTGCTGATGCGAGGCTGCTCGCCTTCTTTCCCTTTGTACTTCGAAATCTTATGCAACGAATGGATGGAAACGAAGACTACATCGTCATTTTGATATACCAACTTGATAACTTCCTGCGTAGTGTTCCCATTGGGGATGCGCACCAGTCCGGCAAACTTTCCGATACCGTGGTCGATATGCACCACATAGTCTCCCGGTTCAAACTGGCTCAGTTCTTTCAGCGAAAGCGCTACCTTTCCGCTACGTGCCTTGTCGCTGCGTAAATTGTATTTATGAAAACGGTCGAATATCTGATGGTCGGTAAAAATGCAACACTTCAGTGTATGGTCGATGAAGCCTTCGTGCAAAGTGCGGTCTACCGGCACAAATGATATCTTATCGCCACGTTCTTGAAAAATGTCACGCAAGCGGTCGGTCTGCTTCACACTGTCCGAACAGATATACAACTGATATCCCCGCTGCCGGTAATCGGTCAGGGTGCTCGCCACCAAATCGAAATTCTTATGGAAAATCGGCTGAATGGAAGTTTGGAATGCCAACGTTGCCTGAGGAGTGCCTGCCGCTTTATGCCCAAAATCTATCCGCCGGAAAGACAATGCCTTTTGCAGGAATTCCGGACCGTCAACCAGTTTCTGCTTCAAGTTATCCAAATCTACCGCTTCCCCTTCGTATGCCTGTATGGCTTGCGGAGAAAATGTGTCATCATGGACCGTCTGGATGCGCTCACGCACCCACATCAAGTCTTTCACCCATATTATTGCTGTATCGGGAATAAAATCGAGAAAACAGACGTCTGCTCCCGATGATTTTGAAAGTTCCGGCACGATACTGACGGTGTCTTTCTTCTCTTTTGAAAGTTGTGATTCAACCTCAAATGTACGGATGCTGTCTATCTCATCCCCGAAAAAGTCGATACGATAAGGATATTCCGAAGCAAAAGAAAACACATCAAATATACTTCCGCGTGTTGCAAATTGCCCTGGTTCGTACACGTAATCTACATGTTCGAATCCAAAAGCTGTCAGTTGCTCCGCAATCTTATCTGTAGCTATCTCCTGCCCTACTTTCAGCACCAGCATTTGTGTATCCAGCTCCCGTTGGGAAACCACTTTCTCTGCCAATGCATCCGGATAAGTCACGATTGAAACAGACTCGGATTTTCCCAAGCGGGTCAATACTTCCGTACGCAAGATTTCATTAGCTGCATCACGTTGACCGTACTTTATCGCCCTGCGGTAAGAAGACGGGAAAAACAAGATATCCGCATCTCCGTTTGCCTGTACTATGTCGTGGTAAAAATACCCCGCTTCTTCCTGGTCGTTCAAGACAAACAGGTTTACCCCCGGATGCTCTTTAACGTATGCAGAAGCGAAAAAAGAAGGGGAAGACGCATGCGTCCCCTCCAAAAATATCGTACGGATGTCTTTTCTTTGTAATAAATCAGCCAGCCCCTTCATGTTGGGATGCTTGGCATAAATCTGTTGAAGTCCAGCTATTTCCATTGTTATTTCGATAGATGCCCGCAAAATTACAAAATTATTGCTACATTTGCACCTGTCAAACCGGATAAACTTATGTACGAGCAAATAATTGAACTTTTAGACCAACGGAGGCTGAAGGAAGCTCTTATTCAATTGCAGGCTCTTGCCTCGGAGACTGAAGACTGGCAGCTGTCCGCGGATATAGAAAACATAGCGACCACCTATAATTATATGTTGCAATATGCAGCACAAGGAACAAGCGACCCTGAACGGTCCAAACTTTATCATTTGTTGCGGAGAAATACGTACGAATTGACAGATAAGGCTGAGTTCCTGAAGGCATGCAGGAAGAATAGCGGGCACTTTGCCGACAAGTGCCGGTATATGCGCCAGAATCCTCCCCGTACATTCCACGAGTTGCATGTAGGTTTGGAGTCCTTGAGCGAGGACATGGCTCTTGCCGGATTGCTTGCAGGAGAGA
This sequence comes from Phocaeicola salanitronis DSM 18170, assembly GCF_000190575.1. Lineage (NCBI taxonomy): Bacteria > Pseudomonadati > Bacteroidota > Bacteroidia > Bacteroidales > Bacteroidaceae > Phocaeicola > Phocaeicola salanitronis. Next base: position 696,212 of record NC_015164.1, read on the forward strand.
AAGACGGGCAACCCGACACACAGAAGAATTTGGCGTTACGTCACGAGCAAATGACCGATGAACTGTTCGACAAAATATGGACTTCGACACAATGGAGTGAAGAGGAATTCCAACAAGCCAACGCATTCTTGTCTTCCCTTCTGATTCCGGTCAATGACCTTGCCGTAATGATTAGTGCCGTTACCCTAAGCCTGCTTCGCTTGTTCGACAACCGCAAATTCCAATTCTTGCTGAACGCATACCAGGCAGAGACAAATCCCTTGGTCACGCAACGTGCCTTGATAGGCATCGCACTGACCGCATATTACCAGGAGAAACGGCTTTCGCTCTACCCCGAGCTGCAAGCCGCCCTCTCTTTGCTGGGTGAATCACAAAGCGCATCCGAAAATATGCTCATTATCCAAATCCTGCTTTTGCTCTCGCGCGAAACAGAGAAGATTGAAAAGAAGATGCGCGAGGAAATAATCCCGCAAATGATGCGCACGCCGGGCATATACAAGCCTGACTTGAAAATCATTGATATCGAAGACTTGGAAGACAAGAATCCCGAATGGAGCAAGGACATGGCTCAGATAGAGAAAAACATCCGCGAGCTGGGAGAACTTCAAATGGAAGGGGCGGATACCTACATGAGCACTTTCGCCCAATTGAAAAGCTATCCGTTCTTCCGGCAGGCGGCACATTGGTTTTACTTGTTCGATAAGCAGATGCCCGAAATATCGTCTCTCTTCGAAAACGAGAAGAAAGGGCAAAAGAGCCTGATGAGCTTCATTGTGAATTCGCCGGTTTTCTGCAATTCGGATAAATATTCGTTCTGCCTTACCTTATATAATATACCTGCCCAGCAACAGGAGATGCTCACCTCTCACCTTGCCAACCAGAACGAATTTGCGCAAGAGCAAATGCAGGCGCTTGCCGAATCTGCTAAAGAAGCTCAAAAGCCCAAAACCATAAGCAGCCAATACATCCACGATTTGTACCGTTTCTTCAAGCTATGGGCATATAGGAACGAAATGCATGATTTGTTTAAAGACAAGCTGGATTTATGGAACTGTCCGGCGCTTCATTCCTTGCTCCATAAGCCCGAAGCATTGAAACACATCGCTGACCACCTGTTTGCAAAGGATTACATGGAAGAGGCTTCTGCCCTTTACCTGAAACTGAGCCAAGAAGAAAAGCCCGATGCCGAAATCATGCAAAAACTGGGTTTTTCGTACCAAAAGTTGAAAAATTACGACGAAGCTATCAAGGCATACATCCATGCCGACTTGCTTAAGCCAGACCATGTATGGACGCTGAAACATTTGGCGCAATGTTATAAGCGCACCCGTCAATACCCTCAGGCATTGGAATGTTACGAAAAAGTGAAAGAAATGAAGCCTGATGACTTGAACACGTTGCTCCAGATGGGGCAATGCCTCGCTACGATGCGTCAATACGATAAAGCGCTTGCGTATTTTTTCAAGGTAGAGTACCTCGGCAAGACTCCGGCAAATGCCCAACGCGCCATCGGCTGGTGTTATTTTATGACCGGAAGGTATGAAGATGCACTCCGTTTTTACCAAAAGTTGCAGGAGACCGATGATGTGCAAATATCGGATTGGTTGAATGCCGGACATGTGTATCTGGCATCAAACCGTATACCGGAGGCATTGGAATGTTACCGGAAAGCCGAAACTTATTGCAAGACACACGAAGAGTTCATCAAGACTTTTTTAACGGATAAAGAAGCCTTGCAAGAGCAAAACATCCCGGAAGATACAATCTATCTGGTTCCGGACATGATATAAAATGACTTCTGTTTTATACTGATATCTTCAAACTTTCCCCAAACTCATAGCCTACTTTTGCCAGAAAAAACGAAAGTAGGCTATGACACGATTCATATTTCCTTTCTTATTATCCCTTCTTTGCCTGTGCGCTTACGGGCAAAGAACCGGTAAATCGCTGCCCGATTATGTGGAAGCAGCCAAGCGGTACAGCCCCTTGCTCCACGATTACCGCCACCAACTGCAAATAGAGCAGGCGGAGCTCCGGCGGCTGAAGACGCTGTACACCCGTTCACGGCTGGAGCTGAACGGGGATTACCTGTTCGTACCCGTCCTGACCAAAGACGGGGGACAAACTTCTTTCCGGTGGAACGCACAGGATGCCACGGATTATTACGGCTACGATTTGGGCGAGAGCAGCGGGCACCTGCATGCCGGAGCCACGTGGACACAACCGCTCTTGGGACATTCGTCTTACAAAGTGGCACAGGAGCAATCCCGCATCAATATGGATATGGCTCGCAACCACATCCGCTTGGAAGAGAACCAACTGGAACGCGCGGTGACGGAACAGTACCGGTTGGACAGCCTGAACACGGCGGCATCGCTGCGCTCTTTCAACTTGCAGTACAAGCCGCGGCTGGACCTGTTTGTGGACGGAGGCATGCAGACGGGCAGCTTCTCGCAATGATACAGGCATTTCGGCTGGAGCGCAGGACTGACATTTACGTGGACACTCTTCGACGGCAGGCAAAAGCGCTGGAAAGAGCGTCAGGCGGAACTGCAGCAGCAAAGCATACGCATCTACCGGGACCATGCCGAATACCAACGCAGCATGAGGCTTCGCCAATGCCTGTCGGAGTTGGAGAAATATGACCGGAGGGAAAAGGCTCTGACGGAGCAACTCGCCGGATACGAGCGTGTCCTGTCCGATTACGCGCGGGAGGTGGAGGCCGGGCAGGTGTCCGTGTTGGATTACCTGACCGTGCTCCGCAACAAGATACAGACGGAACGGGATGCCCTGCTGATGCGCACGAACCGGCAGCTTGTCATTGCCGCCTACAATTACTGGAACCACTAAACACAACTTGGATATGAAAGCAACTCTTTCGATTCATCAACTCTACGCCAAGCCCATCCTCTTCGTGGCGGGTCTGCCCCTGCTGCTGGTGGGGCTTCCGGCGCTGATGCGGAGGATTTACCGGTGAATGGTGGGCTTGGTGTTTGCCAAGCTTGCTGATTTTTCATACCTTCGCAAGAAAAAACTATGACATCAAAAGATTATCTTGAAAAGGTAACTATCGGGAATCTTGCCGAATTGTCGGGGAAAATCATCTTGCATGAATATGACCCTCAGTGGAAACTTCTGTTTCAACATGAAAAGGCTCGGATAGAGAATGCCTTGTGCGGAAAAGAGATTATTGTCGAACATGTCGGCTCCACCTCAGTTCCTGGATTATGCGCGAAACCGATTATCGACATTCTTCTTTTGGTACCAAATTCGGCAGATGAAACCTACTACGTGAGGTTATTGCAAGACGCAGGATATGTTCTTAGAATCCGTGAACCAGAATGGTTTGAACATCGGATGTTCAAAGGCAAATCGCCGGAAGTGAATTTGCATGTCTTTTCAATCGGATGCAAGGAAGCAGACAGAATGATAGACTTCCGTGATTGGCTGATAGCGCATGAAGATGACAGCCGTCTGTATGCAAACACGAAAAAGCACTTGGCCACCAAAGATTGGAAATATGTACAAGAGTATGCCGATGCGAAGTCAGAAGTAGTGAAAGAAATATTCCGGCATATTTTTGCCCGGTAGAGTCCTTCGGGGGGCCGACGGTGTAAATCTGTTTTTGATGAGGCTTAGTGTTTGCTCCGCTTGCTGATTTTTTCTATCTTCGCATGCAAACTTCCAAAATTTAGATATGATTACCGAAAAAGATGCTATTGATTTAATCATGCTTGCCGAAGAATTGGAGATAAATGTTTTCATTGACGGCGGCTGGGGTGTAGATGCATTGTTAGGCGAACAAACGAGAGAACATCAAGACATTGACTTGTTTGTGGAAGAAAGGCAGGCTGTGCGTTTCATTCATGCTTTACATCAACAGGGATTCAAGGAACGGACAGAAACATATTCCACTCCGCAGCACATCGTTTTCACAGATGCGGATGGGCGGACGGTGGATTTGCATTTGTTTACATATACTTCGGAAAGGAAGATTGTTTTTGAAGGAGCAATTTATCCGGCAGACACGTTCAATGGAGAAGGTTGTATCGGCAGAAAAAAAGTGTCGTGTATTCCTCCCCAGGTACAGGTCGCTTTCCACACAGGATATGTTTTTGATGAAAACGATATTAAAGATGTGCTTGCCTTGTGTTATCATTTCCATATTCCTATCCCTGAAGAATACAAGCCTTATGCTAAGTAATCCGCCCCCATCCGAAGCTCCGACAAATCTTACAGGAGAAAGTACTATTCCTGGCAGAGGCTTTCCTTCTTCCTTCAAAATTCCTACAAAATCCGCTCCTACCTTTGCGCAGATACAATAACTTTGCAACCGACTTAAAAACAGGAAAGCGATTATGTGGAAATACTATGCACTGCTGTCCGCCCTCTTTGCCGCGCTGACCGCTATCTTCGCCAAGGTGGGCGTGAAAGACATTAATTCAGATTTGGCTACGGCTATCCGCACCACCGTCATCCTGCTGCTGACGTGGGGCATCGTGCTCTTCGGGCAGCACGTGGGCGAGATAAGGGAGATACCGCGTCATGCCTAGCTCTTCCTTGTGCTGAGCGGCGTGGCGACGGGGCTGTCGTGGTTGTTCTATTTCAAGGCACTGCAGACAGGCGACGTGTCGCGCGTGGCGCCGATAGACAAACTGAGCGTCGTCATCACCATCTGTCTGTCGTTCCTGTTTCTGAAGGAACCGGTCAGCCTGCGGGTTGTGGCGGGCGCGCTGCTAATTACGGGCGGAAGTATCATCATGTTAATCAAGTAAGCGCAGGTCAGATGCTGTTGGTTATCCGTTCTTTTACCTTACTCCATGCATTTGTATTGAAGAGGCAACAACGGTCCATTGCCTGATACATTTCTTTAAAACGGCTTGCCGGAATCACAAAACTCAGCACATTGCTTTCTACATAAGGGCGCACGGAAGGGTCGAGCAGACCTATAAACGTACGACGGCCGCCTGTTCTGTTTTCTTTTACGGCTTGGGCTACAACTGATGAACAGCCTGAGCCGAAAATGCAGGAGACAGCATCATCGGCGTTATTGTCGAAGAATGCCCAAGTTGCCAGTCCTGACAGCATGTCGGGAGTAGCAAAAAACAAAATCCCTTCCATGGGTTCAAAACTCTCTACGCGGTCAATCCGGATGAAATTAAGATACTTTTTAGCAGCCGGCCGTATATCAAGCCGTTCAATGCACGTTATCACATCTTCCGGAGAAGCCTTGTAGCGTTCTTTATGTGACACAAAGCCGGGCACATGCTCAGGCATCGGCGCAAAGGCGGTATAGAGCTTGCCACCGCCACAACCGATGGTCTCGGCATTCAGGCTAAGCCCTTTCCCTTTTCTCGCGGCATCCATTCCCTTAAAGAGACAACCGTTTATCTTATCTGTATCTGCCACCGGCTCGTTATCATAATAGAACAGAAGCGGAAGTTCCGCCGTTTCACCAAAAGCCTGGCGGTATTTGCTGATGAATGTCTGAGTATCCATATCTTTTTCAGTATAAGTAGTTTTGTGGATAAATATAGTGAAAAATTCGATTCTTCTTCAATATATCTTCAAATTTCACTATTACCTTTGTTTCTCATCAAACGCAATGAAACTGCTGATTATTGAAGACGGAAGTATTTCTCCCCCGAATAATCGTTTCCGCATCGGGATTGCATTATCGTTGCAGCCAGCTTCTATTTATGGTTTCCATATCAAAACCGTACGGTTTCCATATCAAGAACGTACGGTTTCCATATGGAGAACGTATGGTTTTGATATCAAGAACGTAAAAGTATGCCTACTGAAACAACGATATAGATTACATGCAAAACCAAATGTTCATTAATGTCTTATCCTTTTATATGTTGTATGCCATCAAAAGCAGAGACGATGTGTGGTGCACATCGTCTCTGCGGAAACGGCATAGAACATGCAGGAAATGCACAAATCCATGCCGTGAAAGGAATAAAGTTGGTTCTTATTCGAATTTCCCGTATCGTGTGGGAAGAAGTTTCCGGTCGCCTAACGTGTTGTCTACACGGGCAACGTTAATCCAAAATTTATTTTCGCGTACGCTTTCAATCGGATAAACTGCTTTTGTGCGGGTGTAGGCATGTTGCCAATTATCGGAAACGGCCTCATATTCGGGATGCGGAGCGTTAACGAGAACATTGTCTTCCTTCGAAGCTTCCCCATTCTTAATCTCCTCTATCTCGTTCCAAATAGAGAGCATACAGTCTATAAAATTATTCAGTTCGGCAAGGCTTTCGCTTTCGGTCGGCTCAATCATTAAGGTGCCGTGAACAGGGAAAGAAAGCGTAGGCGCATGATAGCCATAATCCATCAGACGTTTGGCGATGTCATTCTCGGTGATGCCGCTTTCCTCGTGTATCTTCCGGCATTCCAGAATCATTTCATGTCCGACGTATCCGTTGATGCCCCGGTAAACCGTTCCGTAAGTATCATTCAGAGAGGCAGCCAAGTAATTGGCGTTCAGGATGGCAGCTTTCGTTGCACGCTCCAGCCCTTCTGTCCCCATCATGCAAATGTATCCGTAAGTGATAGGCAATATGCCGGCACTTCCAAACGGAGCCGCAGAGACTTCGTTCGTTTCATTGCCAAAGAGTGCATGCCCCGGTAAGAAAGGAATCAGATGCTTGGATACGCATACCGGGCCAACTCCCGGACCACCGCCTCCATGGGGGCTGGCAAAAGTCTTGTGCAGATTCAGATGGCACAAATCTGCCCCGATGGTACTCGGATTGGTAAGCCCTACCTGTGCGTTCATATTGGCGCCGTCCATGTAGACCTGCGCGCCGCATTGATGAATAATCTGGCAGATTTCCACAATATCGTTTTCAAAGATGCCGTGCGTAGAAGGATAGGTAATCATCAAGGCGGCAAGGCGGTCTTGATTGGCTTCGGCTTTGGCGCGCAAATCGTTAATGTCTACGTTACCTTGTTCATCGCAAGCGCATGTCAGGGTTTCGTATCCGGCTTGTACAGCCGATGCGGGATTGGTTCCGTGTGCCGATGCGGGAATCAGAATCAGATTGCGGTGCCCTTGCCCGATGCTTTCCAAATAGCTTCGGATAATGCGCAATCCGGTATATTCGCCGGCTGCTCCCGAATTGGGTTGGAAGGTAATGCCGTCAAATCCAGTGATAGCAAGCAATTGTTTCGACAGGTTATCAATCAGTTCATGATATCCTTGCGCCTGGTCTTCAGGCACCAATGGATGGATATTCATCCAAGCAGCGTTGCTAAGCGGAAGCATTTCGGCTGCTGCATTCAGTTTCATGGTACACGAACCTAATGAAATCATGGAATGGGCAAGGGAAATGTCCTTACGTTCCAGCCGCTTGATGTAACGCATCATTTCGGTTTCGGTGTGATAGCGGCAGAACACCTCGTGAGTGAGGAAAGCAGATTGCCGGCACATTTCTTTCTTTAAGGAAGAGCATTCAGGAATGTTATCCACTTCGTGTACAGATTCTTCTGCAGCGATGCCGAGTATCGTTAGCAGGTGGTTGGCATCGGCGGCTGTAGTGGCTTCATCCACGCTGATGCCGACATCACCGTTTTCGAAATAACGCAAGTTGACCTCCTTGCTTAACGCGATGGTCTGCAATTTCTCTTGAGACACATGAGCGGGAAGTTGCAGGCGAAGCGTATCGAAAAAGTCCTCGTTCCGTTCTGCATATCCCAACTTGACTGCTTGCTTATCCAACCAGCTGGCTATGCTGTGGATGCGCGCGGCTATTTCCCGGATACCTTCCGCTCCGTGCCATACGGCATAGAATCCGGACATAGTAGCAAGCAAGGCTTGGGCAGTGCAGATGTTCGAAGTCGCTTTCTCACGCTTGATGTGTTGTTCGCGTGTCTGGAGAGCCATCCGATAGCACAAATGCCCGTATTTGTCTTTCGAGAGTCCGATGATGCGTCCGGGCATGTTGCGCTTATATTCATCACGTGTGGCGAAATAGGCGGCAGAAGGTCCCCCATAAAACATCGGGATACCCAAACGCTGGGTGCTTCCGAATACGATGTCGGCTCCCCACTCGCCGGGAGGCACCAGCAAGGCAAGACTCAGGATATCCGCATCAACCGCTACCTTGCATGAGGCTTCATGGGCGCGGAGGGTAAAGTTGCGGTAATCTTCAATATTCCCGCTATTATTAGGATACTGCACGATACACCCAAAGATATCGGGCGTAAATTCCAGTTCCTTATAGCTTCCTGTTCTCACTTCGATGCCCTGAGGTATGGCACGGGTACGGATTACCGAAAGCACTTGCGGGAATACCTCACTATCGACAAAGAGGGTATTAGCTCCTGCCTTTTGTTGAGCACGGCTTCGCAATGCATGCATCATGGTTGCAGCTTCGGCGGCTGCAGTGGCTTCATCCAGTAAAGAACAATTGGCGAGGGGCATTGCGGTCAGGTCGCTTACAGCGGTCTGGAAATTAATGAGCGCTTCCAGACGTCCTTGCGAAATTTCGGTCTGATAGGGAGTGTATGATGTGTACCATACCGGATTTTCGAAAACATTCCGTTGGATAACAGCGGGCGTAATGCTATCGTACCAGCCTGTACCAATGTAAGACTTGTAAATTTTATTATGAGATGCAAGCTGTGCAATGTGTCCGGCAAATTCGCGTTCGGTCATAGCGGAAGGCAAATCCAAGGGATGTTTCAAGCGAATTCCTTTTGGGATGACCTTATCTATCAGTTCATCTATTGTTTTAACACCTATTTTCCCCAACATTTGGGGCAGGTCTGAATCTGTAATGCCAATATGACGGTTGGCAAAAACATTTGTTTTCATGGTCAGTTTTAGTTTATGAGGTTAAGGCTTTTCATTTAAAATAAGGATTGTCTATCTTTTCTTTTCCGATGGTAGTGGAATCCCCATGTCCGGGGTAAACCACGGTTTCGTCGGGAAGAGTAAAAAGTTTGCTTACGATGCCATCCATCAGTTCTCCGAAGTCACCTCCTTCCAAATCTGCACGTCCGATGCTTCCCCGGAACAATACGTCTCCGCTAAATGCGCATGAGTGTGCCGCATCGTAATACACGATGCTTCCGGGCGAATGTCCGGGCACATGGATGGCTTTCAATTCTGTATTGCCGAAGCGGATGATGTCTCCGTCCGAAACATATCCGCCCAAGGGAACCGGAGGCTCATTGGGCGGGAAGCCGAACGCATGGCATTGGGCAGGCAATCTGTCCAATAAGAATTCATCTTTCCGGTTGGCTTCTGCCCGAAGATTGAATTCCCTAAGCATAAACGGATTTCCGAAAACATGATCTAAATGCAGGTGGGTATTGAGCAGGTGCTTTATCCTAAGATGATTTCCGTTGATGTATTGTTTCAGCTTCTGCTGCTCTTCGGGATAATAGCATCCCGCATCAATCACAACGGCTTCTCCCGTTTCGTCGGAAAGGACATAACAGTTAACGGGAAACATATTGAATTCAAAACGTTTGATTATCATGGGGTAATTACTTAATTTATACAAACATAAATTACCTTTTTGGTCTCGAAATATTCTTCCTTAAAGAAGTCTTTCAGATTAGTCACCATGACCTGGTGCCTCACTGATTGTATTTCATGTTGCAATTCGCCTCCTTTTAAGCAAATCAGTCCGTTGGGAAGGGCATTGCTTTCTTCTTTTTTAATGTTCTTCCGTACGATTTTTATTAAGTCAGGAAGAGGCATCACGGCACGGCTTACAACGAAATCGAACATGCGTTTTTCTTCTTCAGCCCTGCAATGACGCGCCGTTACGTTTTTCAATTCTATGGCATTTGCCACTTCCGTAGCCACTTTCACTTTCTTTCCGATGCTGTCTACCAGATGGAAAGACACTTCCGGGAAGAGAATGGCAAGAGGGATGCCCGGAAATCCGCCTCCTGTTCCTAAATCCATGACTTCGGTTCCGGGACGGAAATGAATGACTTTTGCAATGCCTAACGAATGCAATATATGATGTTCGTATAAGTTTCCGATATCTTTTCGGGAGATTACGTTGATTTTGCTATTCCAATAGGTGTACAAATCCCAAAGGGCAGCGAATTGCTCCTTTTGTGTATCGGTCAAGTCTGGAAAATAATTCTGAATTATGTCCGCCATATCCATGCATCATTGTTTTAAATAAGACTGAATGTCATCGTAATTTACGGTCAACCGGAAATCTCCGGCAGAGTAAGGGGCAATTTCATACCGGTTATAGTAAAAGGTGACTCCTTCTTTCCCTAAGATAAAGTTAGCGGGAATATAAAGGTATGTATCCAGCAAGATACCCATGGATTGCAGCCCGTCGAGCGAAGTAATGGTATCGATACCGGTCCGTTTGTTCACTTCCTTAATCAGCTCGTTCATGATGAGCTTGCAAATGTTGGCTGTATCTTTCACGTTGAACACATCTTCTTCGCTCAATATCTTTCCCGTTTCCTGACTGACATTTAAACAAGTGATTTCGGTGTTGGGATGAGCGCCTCCCGTGTACCGGAAATCAGTCAGGGTATAATTCCAAATGCCCTTTCTTCCTTCTTTCATTTCTGTATTCAGCTGGTATTCGTAATTATACCATGCCGGCACATCATCCGGCTTCATTCCGTTGTGAAGATCTGCCTCGAACAAGCTTTTCACATCAGACTTGTAATTTTCAATGTAGTTTTCAGTTAAAGCCTGCAAGACCTCATCAGGTCGGGCTGTTTCGTATTGGGGTCCGAAAAAATGCTTTATTACCGTAGTATTGATTTTCGGTGAAATTGAATCAGTCTCCGATATGGGCTGGAGATAAGAGATATCTAAACTGATTTTGCAAGACGGAACATTTTCACCCTCTTGCAGATAAACGATGGTATCGGTGCTTACAGTACATACCTGTGGAGGCATGTCCGCTTTCTTTTGGGGTTGGCAACCTGGCAACACCATACATCCGGTGGCACAGAGCATCATCGATAGCAATACTAATTTTCTCCTTTCCATATCATTTGTTTTTAGCGTTGGAATTTTTTTGCATTACAAATGTAATACAAATCCGTGAATAAATCAGTATAAAAGCAGACATCTTTCTGTTATTGGAGGCAAGTATTTGGGAAAAGATGTTTTTTATTCTGGTTTTTCTTTCAAGAAAGTGTAATTTGGCTTACATTTGTTTAGATTTTAATTGTTCCAAAAAAGGGATTTTATGAAAGCAAGCTTACAAATCGAATATTGGGGCACGATTCCTTACCGTGAAGCATGGGAAAGGCAGACGGCTTTGTTCAATGCACTGATAGCCGCACGGACCGGGCATGCCCCTTATGTGAACCGTCTAATCTTTTGCGAACATCCGCATGTATACACATTGGGAAAGCATGGAAAAGAAATGAATATGCTTTTGAACCAAGCTCAACTGAAGCAGATTGGGGCAGAACTGTTTCATATCGACCGGGGTGGAGACATTACCTATCACGGGCCGGGGCAGTTGGTGTGCTACCCTATTCTATGCTTGGAAGACTTTCATTTGGGGGTGAAGGAATACATAGCCTTATTGGAAAATGCCGTTATCCGAGTATGCCGTTCGTATGGCATCGAAGCCGGAAGGGTAAAAGGAGCAACGGGAGTATGGCTTGCATCCGGCACACCCGAGGAACGGAAAATATGTGCCATCGGGGTGCGGTGCAGCCACTTCGTAACAATGCATGGGCTGGCTCTGAATGTGAATACCGATTTACACTATTTCGGTTATATTCATCCGTGCGGCTTTATCAATAAAGGTGTAACATCGATAGCGCACGAAACAGGGCACGAAGTTCCGATGGGAGAAGCCATAGGGAAGCTGGAAGCATGTTTAAATGAAGAATTGCTGCATTCATAAGCGTACGCGCCTCTGTTTATCGGCCTATACATCCAATGCCCGAGGGGCGGATTCCAGCCGGGCGTTACAATTGTTACAAATGACAATTAAATAATTTGATGTTAAGAAGGCGGCACCACCATCCCCACCACACGAAAGTGATACAATAAATAATATTATATATAAATGTATATTTATATATAATATTATTTATACATAAGAGTCTTCCTTCTTTCTTTTCCCGATTTTGATAATTGTCATTTGTAACAATTGTAACGCTTTGAGCTGTTCCGGTGGCTCCATGAGGACGTGCCGTCCTAAAACGGCTCCTTCATCTATGAGCATTTCCTTTTGGATATACCTGCGCCGCCCGATGCAGATAGTTGCGTGTGCCACCGCAAACATCCGGATTATCAGATATAGACATAACATCGCTTATTGGAAAACTCAAAACAGGCTCTTCCGTTTAACGCGCAATCTTGACATAACCTAACCGGGTATAACGGACGCCATGGCTTTCATAGTGGGACATGACACGGGCGGACGAGAGATGGAGCATTCCGTGCGGAGTGATTTTAAGGCTATGGCAACTCAGGGCATTGGGAGAAAGGCTTCTGCCTCCGGCTTTTATGGTGAAGACAAAACGATTCCCATCGCGGTCGGCGGCTAAGACCGATTGGTCGACATAAAAATCGGGTTTGTACGTGTCCACCTGAAAGCGCACGCCGAGAACGGTAAGGAAAAGCTCTCTTAAAGTCTCTCCCACTTGCCCGACATTGCGGCTGACCGATGATATATGGCGTTTCTGGACCGTAAGTTCGAAATGTACCCGTGCAAAGAGTTTGGCTTTCTCAGCCAAAGGCTCGTAGCGCTTTTGTTCCGGCTGGAACTTATTGGCTAACCACAATACATACGAAGGGTCGATGTAGTAAATTTCAGACATGCGCTTTCCCCTGTATTTCCCGAAAGGAATCATATCGTCCGACGAGCCATAATAAGATTCAAAAATCTGGTTGTCAAATGCTTCCAATCGGATATTGCAATTCTGAAGCAGGGCAAAAGCACGTTCAGAAGCCGTATCAAAAGTCACGGCAAGCGTACGGATGAACAAAGGAGCCTGCACGTTGGGGAAAATGCGCCAAAAGCCATAGTAAGGGCGGTATGCCGTAGCCATACTAATGGCATAACACCCATTGGCGTTGGTGCGCCCCCGATTGAACTCATCAATGCTTCCGAATACTTTTTCAGCCAAACGAGGCGAAACTTGATACAAAGTGAGGTTGCGGCTCATACATTCCTCCTTTCTTTTTTCCGATTGGGCAAGATAATAAAAAAGGAGGAAATATGCAAGGAAAAGCGCAATTTACTGGAAGAAAACGTCATCCAGACGGCTGGCATTTTCTTCTTCCATCTCGGTCAGCTTATCTTTGCAAGGGTCGAAATCTTCAGGAATATCAAAATGCTCTTCTTCGGAATAACCGAGCGTCTTGTCTGCATAAACCTTTTGCATGTAAAGCCCCCATACAGGCAATGCCATAGAAGCTCCCTGCCCGTCACGCATGGTATCGAAGTGAATATCACGCTCCTCGCCTCCTACCCAGCATCCCGAGACCAACGAAGGGGTAAAGCCCATAAACCAGCCGTCGGAATTGCGATTGGTGGTTCCTGTCTTGCCTCCCATATCGGCTTTGATGCCGTACAGGCGCCGCACACGCCCGCCTGTACCTTCATTAATTACGGCACGGAGCATAACCAACATCTTATAGGCACTTGATTCGCTAATGACTTCATCCACTTGCGGAGAGAAGGTCGCTATGACGTTCCCTTCATTGTCTTCAATCCGGGAAACAAAAAGAGGCGCGGTACGGATGCCCCGGTTGGCAAATGCCGTATAAGCGCTTACCATTTCGCCGACTGATATTTCGCACGGCCCCAAGCAGAGAGACACCGTTGGCTGGATATCCTTATTCAATACGCCGAACGAATGAATCAGACGGGCAAGCGCATACGGACTGAGCTTGCTCATCAAGTATGCCGAAATCCAATTGTTCGAATTGGCAAGCCCCCATTTCAGGGTCACGATTTCGCCATAGTGCGACTTGGAAGAATTGCGGGGCGACCATGCCTTACCGTTCTCGTCGAAAAGGGTTTGTTCGACATTGCGCACCTCATCGCAGGGCGAGAAGCCGTTTTCCATTGCCAGGGCATACAAATAAGGCTTGATGGTAGAGCCCACCTGACGGCGTCCCACCATAGCCATATCATATTGGAAATAATTGTAATTCGGTCCGCCTACGTATGCTTTCACATAGCCCGTAACCGGATCCATCGACATGAATCCGGCACGCAAGAAATACTTGTAATACCGGATGGAATCCATCGGAGTCATAATGGTATCTTTCTCTCCTTCGTAAGAGAATACCGACATTTCATGCTTTGTATTGAATGCCTTGCGGATTTCTTCTTCCGAACATCCGGCCGCTTTCATCTGGCGATAACGGTCGGTAAGACGCATCGAACGGTCCATGATTGCATCCACTTCCTCTTGCGTCAGTTCATTGGTATAAGGCGCGGTCTTCCGCCCGCGTTTTTCCTTGAAGAAACGGGGCTGGAGATATTTTGCCACATGTTCGTAAACCGCTTCTTCGGCATATTGCTGCATCCGCGAATTGATAGTGGTATAAATCTTCAAACCATCATTATAGATGTTATAGTTCGTGCCGTCCTTTTTCTTGTTTTTCGCGCACCAGCCGTAAAGCGGGTTGGTCTTCCATGCCAACGAATCTTCGTAATATTGCTGCATTTGCCAGCCGCGGTATTTGCTCTTTACGGGTTCCTTGGCGGTCATGATGCGGCGCAGGTATTCGCGGAAATACGTAGCAAGCCCGTCCTTATGGTCTACCGGCTGGAACTTCAACTTGAGCGGAAGCGCCTGAAGCGAATCGCATTCGGCTTGAGTCAGGTATCCTGCCTTGCGCATTTGGTCAAGCACCGTATTCCGGCGGCCGCGTGAACGCTCGTTAAAACGGCGTGGATTATAAAGCGAAGGATTCTTGCACATGCCTACCAATGTAGCCGCTTCTTCAACGGAAAGGTCTTTCGGGTCTTTCGAAAAATACGTCTTAGCCGCCGTCTTGATGCCTACCGCATTGTTCAGGAAATCAAACTTATTGAGGTACATTGTCAGGATTTCCTCTTTGGTATAATACCGTTCCAGTTTCACGGCTATCACCCATTCAATCGGCTTCTGAAGCAGACGTTCCATCACATTATCTGCCGTAGGTGAATAAAATTGCTTGGCAAGCTGCTGGGTAATGGTGCTTCCTCCTCCGGCATTTTTCTGCATAAGGATGCCACGCTTTACCACCGCACGGACAAAGGCACGGAAATCGATGCCCGAATGTTCGCTGAACCGCACATCTTCGGTCGCAATCAAGGCATTTACCAAATTGGGAGACAAGTCATTATACCCTACATATACCCGGTTCTCCTTGCTATACGACCAGGTACCAAGCAATTCTCCGTCATCGGATATAATCTGAGTGGCAAACTTTAAGTTCGGATTCTCCAGTTCTTCTACCGGAGGCACATAGCCTATCCATCCTTTGGCAATCGCCGTAAAAACCGTTGCCACCGCCAGTATGCCTAAAATCACCAAAGCCCACAACAGATATATGAATTTCTTTCTCATAATTTCCTTTCCTTATTATATTATGTAAAAAACCCGTACGCAGAACATGCGTGAGCCGCTCTTCTTATTTGCGGGAAACAGCGCATCGCCGTGTCTCTGTGTCCTATATTCTCCTTTTAATGTGCAAAAGTATAAAAAATGCGGGAATAAAAGCCGTTCATTCTATTTTTTTGACTATCTTTGAACTCCGGTATTTATATACAACGATCATAAAAACCGAAAATATGGAAAATAGAAGTTTAGTTACTATCGCCAACCACTCGAAAGAACGCATTCTTTACCTGTTGGAAATGGCACAAGAGTTTGAAAAGAGACCGAACCGTCATCTGCTGGACCAGAAAATCGTAGCCACCCTTTTCTTTGAGCCTTCTACCCGCACCCGCTTGAGCTTTGAAACTGCAGCCAACCGGTTGGGGGCGAAAGTAATCGGATTCACCGACCCGAAAGTGACCAGCTCTTCAAAAGGAGAAACACTGAAAGATACCATTATGATGGTGAGCAATTACGCCGACATCATCGTAATGCGGCATTATCTGGAAGGAGCGGCACGCTACGCCAGCGAAATCGCTCCGGTGCCTATTGTCAATGCAGGCGACGGAGCCAACCAGCATCCTTCTCAAACCATGCTCGACCTCTATTCCATTTATAAGACCCAAGGGACATTGGAAAACCTGAACATCTATCTGGTGGGTGATTTGAAATACGGACGTACGGTACACTCGCTTTTGATGGCAATGCGCCATTTCAACCCCACCTTCCATTTCATTGCTCCCAATGAACTGAAAATGCCGGAAGAATACAAGCTGTATTGCAAGGCGCATCAAATCCGTTACGAAGAGCATACCGATTTCAACGAAGAGACAATTGCCAACGCGGATATTTTGTATATGACCCGTGTGCAACGTGAGCGCTTTACCGACCTGATGGAATATGAACGGGTAAAGGATGTATATATCTTGCGTAACAAAATGCTGGAACATACCCGTCCGAACTTGCGTATCCTGCACCCCCTGCCCCGTGTGAACGAAATTGCTTATGACGTGGACAGTAATCCGAAAGCTTATTATTTCCAACAGGCACAAAACGGGCTGTATGCACGCGAGGCTATCTTGTGTGACGTGTTGGGCATTACCCTGGATGAAGTAAAAGCGGATACCGAACGATTAATGAACTTTTAAATCTTACACCTATATGAGCAATAAGAAAGAATTACAGGTAGCCGCTTTGGAAAACGGTACCGTTATCGACCATATACCTTCAGATAAGTTGTTTACCGTAGTGTCCTTGCTCGATTTGCAACACATGGATAGCAACATTACCATCGGGAACAATTTTGAGAGCAAGAAACTGGGGAAGAAAGGCATCATCAAAATTGCCGGCAGGTTCTTTTCCGATGAGGAAATAAGCCGTCTTTCGGTCGTTGCCCCAAACATGAAACTGAACATCATCCGCAACTATGAGGTGGTGGAAAAGAAAGAAGCCGTTATGCCCGATGAACTGAAAGGCATCGTGCGGTGCAACAACCCCAAATGCATCACCAACAACGAACCGATGCAGACATGGTTCCACTTGGCAGACAAGGAACACGGCATATTGAAATGCCATTATTGCGAAAAAGAGCAACAAGTGGACAACATTAAACTAATCTGATAAGACAATGAAGCAAGACTGGAAACCAGGCACAATGATTTATCCCCTTCCGGCTGTACTCGTGAGTTGCGGGAGCACGGAAGAGGAATACAATATCCTGACGGTAGCATGGGTAGGGACAATTTGCACGAACCCGCCTATGTGTTATATCTCAGTCCGTCCGGAACGCCATTCCTATCCGATATTGAAAAAGAATATGGAATTTGTCATCAACCTTACGACAAAAGACATGGCATACGCAACGGACTGGTGCGGCGTACGTTCGGGAAAAGATTACAACAAGTTTAAAGAAATGCATCTGACTCCGGGAAAAGCATCGATGGTAAAGGCGCCGGTTATTGAAGAATCCCCCCTTTGCATCGAATGCCGGGTGAAAGAAATCATTTCCCTTGGCTCACACGATATGTTTATTGCAGATGTGGTAAACGTAAAGGCTGATGATAAATACTTAGATTCAGAGACCGGGAAATTCGATATGGAAAAGGCGAACCTGCTGGTCTATGAGCATGGAGGATATTATGAAACGGGAAAGAAAATAGGTAAGTTCGGCTGGTCGGTCGAAAAGAAAAAATAATCCTTGCACCATGAGAACGAATGTCTTGATACTGTTATGCATTTTGTGGAGCATCGGATTCTCCGGAAAAGCCCGGGCCGCTTCGCGGAATGCCGAAGGTGATCCCAAGGTAAATATCGGTATCAAGGCTGGATTTAACTCATCCATGTTCATTATTGACCGCATTTCTATAGGAGGTACCGAGTTGGGAAATATTCAAAACAACTATAAGGTCGGTTATTTCGGAGCTTTTTTCTGCCGGTTTAACATGAAGGGACATCATTTCATGCAAACTGAATTATCCTATAATGTTTCAAAAGGAAGCATTTCAATCCCCAGTAGCGCAGAAAATATTTCTTTGCTTCAAGACAATGCTTTAGTAAAGACAGACATTCATTCTATAGATATACCTTTGCTTTACGGATATAAGTTTATAGATAAATATCCGTATGGGATGGCATTCTTTGCCGGTCCTAAGGCAGCTTATATTTGGGAAAAACATAGTGAAAGCGAATATTCCGGATTTTATCAACAAGGCATCCATGAAGAAATAAGGCCATTTATTTTCAGCGGAGTCGTGGGATTGTCTGTTAATGTTTCAAATATCTTTTTTGATTTCCGTTATGAAATCGGGCTGCACAATATGGTTCGTTCCGTATCTTTTGACAAAGACTTGACGGAAACACCTTACGATACACAGGATCTTTCATTGAAACGACGCAGGAACGTATTGAGCTTCTCCGTCGGCGTTATATTTTAAGCATCGAATTATTAATTAAAAGAAATAGGAATATGAAAAGAGACGATTTAATTTTCGACATCATCGAGAAAGAACACCAACGTCAGTTGAAAGGTATTGAGCTGATTGCTTCCGAAAACTTCGTAAGTGATGAAGTAATGCAGGCAATGGGTTCATGCCTGACCAACAAATATGCAGAAGGTTATCCCGGCAAACGCTATTACGGCGGATGCGAAGTGGTAGACCAAAGCGAACAAATCGCAATCGACCGTGTAAAGAAAATATTCGGGGCAGAATGGGCAAATGTACAACCTCACTCGGGAGCACAAGCCAATGCAGCTGTATTTCTCGCTGTACTGAATCCGGGAGACAAGTTCATGGGGTTGAACCTGGCACATGGCGGCCACTTGTCTCATGGCTCGGCTGTTAATACATCGGGCATCATCTATACTCCTTGTGAATATAACCTGAACAAAGAAACCGGCCGTGTAGATTATGACCAAATGGAGGAAATCGCCCTTCGCGAACATCCGAAGATGATTATCGGCGGCGGTTCGGCTTACTCACGTGAATGGGATTACAAACGAATGCGTGAAATAGCCGATAAAATCGGTGCAATTCTAATGGTAGATATGGCTCATCCTGCCGGACTGATTGCAGCCGGATTGCTGGATAACCCGTTGAAATACGCACATATCGTAACATCTACCACACATAAGACATTACGTGGGCCACGTGGCGGTATCATCCTGATGGGAAAGGACTTCCCTAACCCATGGGGCAAGAAAACGCCGAAAGGTGAAATCAAGATGATGTCTCAATTGCTTGACTCGGCTGTATTCCCCGGCATACAAGGCGGTCCGTTGGAACATGTCATCGCAGCAAAAGCCGTTGCGTTCGGTGAAATCCTGCAGCCGGAATGGAAAGATTACGCCATGCAAGTGAAAAAGAATGCGGCGACTTTAGCGCAAGCGTTGATAGACCGTGGCTTTTCTATCGTATCGGGAGGTACAGACAACCATTCAATGTTGGTAGACTTACGCACTAAATATCCTGACCTTACCGGTAAGGTGGCTGAAAAAGCTTTGGTTGCAGCCGATATTACGGTAAACAAGAACATGGTTCCGTTTGATACACGCTCGGCATTCCAGACTTCAGGTATCCGTTTGGGAACTCCGGCTATCACCACCCGTGGCGCAAAAGAAGACTTGATGTACGAAATCGCCGAAATGATTGAGACGGTATTGTCGAACGTAGAAAACGAAGAAGTGATAGCATCGGTACGTGCGCGTGTAAACGACACGATGAAAAACTACCCGCTCTTCGCATATTAAAAACAACATAAAAACAAAGCGTATGAAAAAGACAAGTTGTATGGCTATTCTATTAAGCGGATGCTTGATACTTAGCGGATGCGGAAGTTTGAATAATACGGCTAAAGGCGGTATGATAGGAGGCGGAAGCGGTGCGGCTTTAGGTGCCCTTATCGGCGGCATTGCCGGGCATGGAAAAGGTGCGGCAATCGGTGCCGCCGTAGGTGCCGCCGTTGGTACAGGCGCCGGTGTATTGATTGGCAAGAAAATGGATAAAGCTGCTGAACAAGCTGCACAAATCGAGGGTGCAGAGGTAGAACAAGTAACCGATAACAACGGTTTGCAAGCCGTAAAAGTTACATTCGATTCAGGCATCCTGTTTGCGACCAGCAGTTCTGATTTAAGCACATCTGCCAAATCGGCTTTGAGCAAATTCGCCAACAATGTCTTGATTCAGAATCCGGACATGGATGTGGCTATCTACGGTTATACCGACAATACCGGCTGGAAAAACAGCACTGCAGAACAAAGCGTACAAAAGAATCTGGAACTTTCGCAATCACGTGCACAAAGTGTATCCAATTATTTGCGTGAATGCGGAACAACAACTTCACAAATCAAGACAGTAGAAGGTTTAGGCGAAAGCAATCCGGTTGCAGACAACAGCACTGAAGCGGGCCGCCAAGAAAATCGCCGTGTAGAAGTGTATATGTACGCCAGCCAGCAGATGATTCAAGCCGCTGAAGCCGGAACATTGCAATAAAAGAGCGTTGAAGTAGAAAAATAATACCATTTTCACAACACTCCAATAGAAAACAGAGGGGCAAAAACACGGAGAATGAATTGGAAAGCTTTGTGTTTTTGTCCCTCTGTTTTTCCGATAAAGAATCACGCCATTTCCAGCAAGCGCTTTTCTTCAATGTAATCCAAGTCTTTATCTAAAATGACCTGGTATGTTTTTTCAGCGTCATCGGTGCGGAATACTAAAATACCTTTCCCCGAGAGCAGGAATGAATAGAGATAAGAAATGCCTATTCCTGCCTCGCTAAAGCTACGAATCGCATCAGCCGCACATCCGGGTTGGTTATCAAGCATAATGGCAAATACATCTGAAAGGTTTGCCGCTATGCCTGCCTGCTTTAATGTATCATACGCCCGCATAGGCTCCGAACAGATAATGCGATAGATACCGTATTCTACAGTATCGGATATGGTGGAAGCAATAAGCTGAATACCGGCATCCTTTAGTAATTCGAGAACTTGAAGCAGTGTTCCTGACTTGTTTTCTACAAATACGGATAATTGATGGATAGTCATATTAGTGTCTGTTTATATTAATGTTTTTCTTAAATCTTTTACGCGCACGGCCTTGCCTTCCTGTTTGGGCAGGCTTCCTTTGGGCACAAGTTTCACACGCGGAGTGATAAGTATTTCGTCTTTTAGCTGACGGGTTATTTCCTTTGTCAGGCGTTGCAAGAAACCGTAGTCATCGGTAAAGTCGTTAAGTTCCACTTCCACGGTCATTTCATCATTCGCCTCTAAATTGGTTAGGGTGATAAGGTACTCGTTACCCAATTCCTTGAATTGCATTAAGATGTTTTCTATCTGGATGGGGAAAATATTCACGCCTTTCAGTATCATCATATCGTCGCTTCGTCCCTTCATGCGGTCCAACCGTTTGTGATGGCGTCCGCAAGGACAATCACCCGGCAAGATGCGGGTCAAGTCACGTGTACGATAGCGCAACAAAGGCATTGCTTCACGGTTAATGGTAGTCAATACCAATTCTCCGATTTCCCCTTCGGGCACAGGCTCCAGCGTATCGGGGTTAACGATTTCTACAATGTAATAGTCTTCCCAGATGTGCAGCCCATTTTGTTCAGGGCATTCAAAAGCCACACCCGGACCGCACATTTCCGACATGCCGAACGAATTATACGCTTTCACTCCCAGCATATCCTCAATGCGCCTGCGCTGCTCGTCCGAATGCGGTTCGGCTCCGATAATCAACGTGCGAAGTTTTGTGTCACGGCGCGGGTCA
Source organism: Phocaeicola salanitronis DSM 18170 (assembly GCF_000190575.1). Classification (NCBI taxonomy): domain Bacteria; kingdom Pseudomonadati; phylum Bacteroidota; class Bacteroidia; order Bacteroidales; family Bacteroidaceae; genus Phocaeicola; species Phocaeicola salanitronis. The sequence continues at coordinate 718,048 of NC_015164.1, forward strand.
ATCCCCATTTCTTCCATCACTTCATAAAGCCGTCCCGCATAACTCGGAATAGCATGCAAAGCGGTTGTCCCGAAGTCTGTAATAAACTTAATCTGGCGTTTGGTATTCCCTGCGGCTGCGGGTACGGTAAGCATTCCCAGGCGCTCTGCCCCGTATTGGAATCCCAACCCTCCCGTAAACATGCCGTATCCAGATGAGTTCTGGAAAATATCCCCTTTGCGTAATCCTACCATATACAGGCAACGTGCTACAGCATTCGCCCACTCGTCCAAATCGTGCTGGGTATGAAGAATAACGGTTGGTGTGCCTGTTGTCCCGCTGGAAGAATGCAAGCGCACCACTTTTTCCAATGGAACGGCAGAAAGCCCGAAAGGATAGTGCTCGCGCAAATCTTGCTTGGTAGTAAACGGTATCTTCTGCAAGTCGTCTAATGTATGTATATCTTCTGGTTTCAGCCCTATTTCAGCAAAACGCTGCTTATAAAAAGGAATACACATACACCGTTGTAAAGTCTGTTGCAGCCTCTCCATCTGGAGCCGGTTGATTTCCGACCGAGGCATAGTCTCCAGTTCCGGATGTAAATACATAGATTCGTGTTTCATGGTCTTATCATTATCTTTTTCTGTGAACAAAGATAGTAAAAAAAGTGAAATGCCGAGAGTAAATCATGGAAATATAAAAGCCGGCTAACCCGAAACGGATTAGCCAGCCTTTATTTTTATCTTCTGTCCATAATGTCAGCGAAAGGTGATATGCCGGTTGGTCATGAAATTAACCGCGCCATAAATAAAAAGCCCTAAGAACTGAGCCAGATATTCATTGCAATGAAGCAACTCGACCAACATCAGGAGGAACAGAAACTGGGTAGTATATGCCAACAGGAAAGCGCCTGCAAAAAACAGCACCTGATGCCAAAAGCTGTTCCTCTTATCATCCGTTTCTAAAGGGAATATCCAATATTTGCACCAAATGAAATTATGAACCTGCGCAATGATATAAGCAATGATGTTCGCTATAATATAACTTTCCCCCTCAATGTGCATCAATAGCCATACTACTAATGCCGTTATCAGCGCATTGAGCGTTCCTACTATCGCGAAGCGAATAATTCGCACAGATTCTTTCATGTAGTTTATTATCAAATTTGAACACAGAGACACAAAGCCACAAAAAATTTTGTTACGGCAAATAAAAAACTCTGTGTCTCCGTGTCTCTGTGTTCAATTTATCAGTCAGTTGCCACTTATTCTTTAATATCCACTTTCAATTGTAACTCGTCCAATTGTTTTTGGTCAAGGAAACCCGGAGCGTCTAACATCACGTCACGGCCCGAATTGTTTTTCGGGAAAGCAATGCAGTCACGAATAGAGTCAAGCCCTGCAAAGAGCGATACCCAGCGGTCGAGACCGTATGCCAAACCTCCGTGAGGCGGCGCGCCGAATTTGAACGCATTCATCAGGAAGCCAAACTGCTCCTGGGCTTTTTCAGGAGTAAAGCCCAAAATTTCGAACATCTTTTCCTGCAAAGCCGAATCGTGAATACGGATAGACCCCCCTCCTACTTCTACACCGTTGACAACCATGTCATAGGCATCGGCACGTACCGAAGCAGGGTCGGTATCCAACAACGGAATATCCTCGTCTTTCGGATGTGTGAACGGATGGTGCATTGCCATCAGGCGGCCTTCTTCTTCACTCCATTCAAACATGGGAAAGTCTACCACCCACAAGCATGCAAACTTGTCTTTGTCGCGCAATCCCAATTGATTACCCATTTCCAAACGCAACTCGCAAAGTTGCTTGCGGGTTTTCATGACATCGTCTCCGCTCAAAATGAGAATCAAATCGCCAGGTTTCGCGCCGAACGCCTCTTTCACTTGCTGAAGGACTTCCTGGCTATAGAACTTGTCAACACTCGATTTCACATTCCCGTCTGCTTCCACGCGGGCATAAACCATGCCCTTCGCGCCGATTTGCGGACGTTTTACGAACTCTGTCAGCTGATCGAGCTGCTTACGGGTATAGTGAGCGGCACCCTCGGCACAGATACCGCCGATATAAGCCGCATTGTCGAATACAGAGAAACCGTATCCTTTCAGAATATCCATCAGCTCGACGAACTTCATGCCGAAACGCAAATCAGGCTTATCGCTTCCGTAATACTTCATGGCATCCGCCCACGGCATCCGCTGGAACGGTCCGGCCAGTTCCACGCCACGAAGTTCTTTGAACAAATGCTTCGCCATGCCTTCGAACATCTGAATGATGTCTTCCTGCTCTACGAAACTCATTTCGCAGTCTATCTGAGTAAACTCAGGCTGGCGGTCGGCACGCAAATCCTCGTCACGGAAACATTTTACAATCTGGAAATACCGGTCGAATCCCGATACCATCAACAATTGCTTTAATGTCTGGGGCGATTGAGGAAGCGCATAAAACTGTCCCGGGTTCATACGGGAAGGAACCACAAAGTCGCGGGCGCCTTCTGGAGTAGACCCGATCAGCATCGGAGTTTCCACCTCGAGAAATCCTTTGCTGTCCAGATAACGGCGCACCTCCATGGTCATACGGTGACGGAGTTCCAAATTCTTGCGAACGGCAGTACGGCGCAAGTCAAGGTAACGGTATTTCATCCGAAGGTCATCCCCTCCGTCAGTATTATCTTCGATTGTAAACGGAGGCGTCTGCGCCGCATTCAGGATATTCAATTCCGACACGATGATTTCAATGTCTCCCGTAGGGATATTGGCGTTTTTGCTGGAACGCTCGCTTACCGTGCCTTTTGCCTGAATCACATATTCGCGTCCCAAATGATTGGCACGCTCGCAAAGCTCGGCATTCACTTCCGTATTGAAAACCAGCTGGGTGATTCCATAACGGTCGCGTAGATCGACGAAGGTCATCCCTCCCATTTTACGTGAGCGCTGTACCCAACCGGCAAGCGTCACATTTTTGCCTGCATCGGCGAGCCGGAGCTCACCGCAAGTATGACTTCTGAACATATTTTAAACGTTTATAAATCTAAGTTTCACTAAAAGTTAGGCAAAGGTAGCACTTGTTTTTGACTTATGCAACAGATTCGCCTCAGAAGCTGTTTTGAATTTATCGTGCGATGATTTGGGATGAGTTTTTGAGGCATTTTCGCTTCTGTGATGAGGAAGATAGCGGGCTATCTGACGAAGAACAGGAGCGAAAAGGACCAAAAAATCGCCCAAAGCACACACGAAAACGGATACATCAAGCCAAGAAAACTTTTTGGAGAAATTCAAAACAGCTTCTCAATTCAAATCGTATGCAAAACGGTGCTTTGAGCCAAATAATCGGGCTTATCGGCGTAAATATACATCACGCTCCCGCCCTTAATGGCGTCAATAATGGGACGCGAGAGCTTTTCCGGAACCGCCGGGCATCCGAAGCTACGTCCCAGCCTTCCCCCATTGCGGATAACCGAAGGATTGGCGTAAGCGGCACCATGCACCACGATGGCACGCCGGCGCGCATGGTCGTTTATCCCCTTCTCCAGCCCCTCTAATATCAAAGAATAGCCGTTCTTGCCCTGGTAAGTAGATTCGGTCAGATAAAATCCCAACGAGCTTTTCAGCGAACCGTCTTCGTTAGAAAAAGAAGTGGCATAGTTATTCCCGCTGTTTTTCCCATGCGAAACGACCGACGAGAAAAGCATCTTCTTCCGTTTCATGTCGAACACGTACAGGCGCTCTTGCGTGGAAGGCTTCGAGAAATCAATCAAAGTCAACACTTCCCGCTTCCGTTCCCCGATGCGGTAATACCCCGTCACCGCCTGGCGGAAAGCGGTATAATCCACCCTCCCCTCCAGGTCCATCTCGCGGTATAACTGAAGGCAGCGGTCAGGCACTTTCACTTGCGGGACTTCTTTTTCCCCTTCCGCCCGGTTAAAGGTAGAACCGGATGCGGCGCCCACGAACATACAAATAAGCAAAACGAAACGCAACATTAGAAATCTTTTTTGGAAATAACGGGCGCAAAGATACTAATTTTTAATGAACTAAGTAAGCGTACAAAATTAAATGATACGATCAGAACACAGATTTTCGCGGATTAACGCAGATTAAGGAATAATAATCCGCGAAAATCCGTGTGAATCCGCGTTTCCGGACTGACAGATTATATAAAGAAATGAAGAGGCTGTATCAAAATATAGTCAATCAGAAATGAATTGCGAAAAATCATTTGTCATGCTGAACGAAGTGAAGCATCTCGGATGCGCCCACGTGGATGTACACGAGATCCTTCACGTTCGTTCAGGATGACAATACATCAAGATTTTTTCGCAAACCAATTTTGTTTTACTATAAAAATTGAATATCCGTATTTCACCCAATTGCCCCTACATGGGATGTTTGCGGATATTCAATAAATAAAAAACGGCTGTCAAAAAGTAATTTCAGTTTTGATACACCCTTACCAATTTTGTGCTACCATATCATTGCACATGCCGGGATGTATCCGCCTTCACCTCAATCCCCCGGAGCACCCGGAGCAAGGAGTCGCGGACGATGGCAAACTGCGGGCGGTTGGCATCACTTATCGGCTTTTTGGGCTGCGACTTGATGGTAAGCGGATTGACGGGCGTGCCGTTATCGTAAACGCGGAAATCGAGGTGAGGGCCCGTAGACAAGCCCGTGCTTCCCACATAACCGACGATTTCCTTCTGCTTCACTTCCGAACCTACCTTGATGCCTTTGGCGAAACCCGACAAGTGCATATACGTAGTGGTATACCGGCTGTTATGGCGTATCTTCAGGTAATTGCCCGCACCGCCCGCCTGATACGCCTTGGCTATCACCTTTCCCTTTCCGATGGCATAGACGGGCGTGCCTTTCGGAGCGGCATAGTCAACCCCATGGTGAGCCCTGTACCTGCGCAATACCGGATGGAAACGGCTGTTCGAGAAACGGGACGAAATGCGGTAATAGTCCAGCGGAGCCTTCAGGAACTCGCCTTCCAGGCTGTTCCCGTCGGCGTTGTAATAGAGTTCCTCGCCGTCCTGCACAAAGGGAATGGCGTAATACGTGCTGTCGCCGTAGGCAAACGAAGCCGCCAGGACGTGGAAGTTCTGCAGCTCCTTTCCCTCTACGGTCTCTTGCTCGTACCACACGCGGAACTCGTCTTCCTTCTGCAGGCCGAAAAAGTCGATGCTCCACCCGAAGATGTTCGAAAGGTCGAGCGCCAGCTGGGGATTCGTGCCGCTTTGCTGCATCGCCACCCATAGCGACGATTCTACCTTCCCGCCTACCGTCTTGCGTTCCCACGTCACGGGATTCTCCCCGCGTGTCACCCGGTAGTCCTCGCGCAAGTCGAAGACGATGTACGACTTCGGGCTTTCTTCGTAGACGAAATAGGCTTTTTGCGGAATGCTGTCTTCCGTAGAGAACACCGCATACGCCTGCCCCTCCCGTATCTTACGCACGTCGAACACCCCCTTGGCGCTTTCCGTCAGCCGATGCACGTCCGCCAGCGACAAACCGTGCTTCCGAAGGATGACAGAAAGGTTTTGCCCCGGCTCTACAATCCCATACTGAATCTGATAGTCCGAAACGGGTATCCCGTACTTGCGCACGATGTTGTCCACTTCCGCCGAGTCGGTCACTTCCACCTCGTCCAAAGGCTGCGCCAGGTAGTTCATGTACTGCCTTACTCCGACAATGCCTGAAAACACGGCTACAACGATGCCTGCAATGATGTATCCTCTTCGTTTTTTCATTTCTTTCTGATTTTAGAACACAGAGGCACAGAGACACGGAGAAATAAATATAGAGAAGGCAAAGTTCACAGAGCCAACCTTTTTTCCGTGAACTCTGCTCTCTCAATAAATAAAACTCTGTGCCTTCGTGTCTCTGTGTTCAATCAATTCTCTATTTTACGATAATCCCTCTATTTCCCCGTTCACGATGTCGATATGCAACGCCTGAGGCTCTTTGGGCAATCCCGGCATCCGCATAATCTCACCCGCTACGACCACCAGCATTTCCGCCCCGGCATTCAGCACGATGTCGCGCACGTGGAACTCGAAGCCTTTTGCCACGCCGTACAGCTTCGGGTCGGTAGAAAACGAATACTGGGTCTTGGCGATGCAGACGGGGAACGTATCATAACCCAACGACTCCGCCATCTTGATTTTCTTCCGCGCCGTGATGCTGTAGGTCACTTCCGCCGCCCCATACAGGCGGGTAGCCACCTTCGCAATCTTCTCTTCGATGCGGTTGGCGTCTTCGTATGCGAAACGCAAGGGCTGCGAGGGATGCCGCTCGATGGTGTCTGCGACCAGTTGCGCCAGCTCCACCGCTCCCGCGCCTCCTTCGGCAAAGGCGTTGTTGACGGCAAATCCCACGCCCAGCTCTTCGCAATGGCGGCGCACCAGCGCGATTTCCTCTTCGGTATCGTTCGCATAGCGGTTGAACGCCACCACCACCGTCTGCCCGAACGAACGCAGGTTCCCGATGTGCTTGTCCAGATTGGCAAAACCTCTCTGCAAGCCCTCCATATCCGGTTCCTTGATTTTGTCAAGGCTCACGCCGCCGTGCATCTTCAACCCCTGTGCCGTAGCGACGATAACGGTCAGCTTGGGCTGAAGCCCCGCCTTGCGGCACTTGATGTCGTAAAACTTCTCCGCACCCAGGTCGGCGCCGAATCCGGCTTCCGTCACCACATACTCGCCGAAGGTCATAGCCAGCTTGGTAGCCAGGACGGAATTGCATCCGTGGGCGATATTGGCGAACGGGCCGCCGTGGACGAAAGCGGGCGTATGCTCGGTGGTCTGCACCAGATTGGGCGCAATGGCGTCCTTCAGCAATACCGTAATGGCTCCCGCCACGCCCAGATCCTTCACGGTAAAAGGCTTGTTGTCGACGGTAAATCCCAGCAGGATATTCTCGATGCGCCGGCGCAGGTCCGCCTCGTTTTTCGCCAGGCAGAGAATCGCCATGATTTCCGATGCCGGCGTGATGTCGAAGCTCGATTCGCGGGTGATGCCGTTCGACTTTCCTCCCAGCCCCGTGACGATATACCGCAAGCCGCGGTCGTTCACGTCCAGCACCCGGTTCCACAACACTTCCTTCATGGCGAAACCGTTGTCCTGGTTCTGGTACATATAGTTGTCGAGCAAGGCGGCAATCATGTTATGCGCCGAAGTGATGGCATGGAAATCGCCGGTGAAATGCAAATTGATTTTCTCCATGGGGAGCACCTGCGCATATCCGCCTCCGGCGGCTCCTCCCTTCATGCCGAAACACGGTCCGAGCGAAGGCTCGCGCAGGGCGCAGAAAGCTCTCCGTCCGATGCGGTTCAGCCCCAAGGCAAGCCCGATAGATACGGTGGTCTTGCCGATGCCGGCCTTGGTCGGGGTGATGGCGGTCACCAATATCAAATTGCTTTGCTTCACCTTTTCTTCGTCAATCAACTCCTCCGAGACTTTTGCCATATACCTCCCATAATGGTGCACATAGTCTGTCGGAATCCCATAATTCTGGGCTACCTGCTTGATTTTCATCAGCTCAATGCTGCGAGCTATTTCTATATCTGACTTCATATCCAATAATTTTAAAAAAACGAAGCGCAAAGATACGAAATTTCTTTCAAATCCCCGCTAAAAAACGGATATACCGCATCCGCAATTCATGCGCCGCACGGTATGGATCTGTGCATTGCCCTCCTTCCTGCACCGTTTCCCGCCCGGTTTGCTTATCCCCTTTTCCCTCTCACGTACAAAGGTAAGCATTCTTTTCCACACGGCAATGGATTTGAAACGGGCGAATGTAAAAATCTGTTAATACAATGCGGACTGTTTACATGTACCTCTGTAAATCAGCAAGATACGAGAATAAATATACTGCTGGATCAGGTTGCAAATCATTTTCAAGATCTAACAATCTAACATCTAACAATATAACAATAACGTTTTACCAATCTGTGCGCCCGAGAAAGAATGAGTATTACAATATAATATTATATATATAAATATATATATATATATTTATATATATAAAATATTTATGTTATATTTCCCCATTCGTCTTCATTTTCTCATAAACGTTATTGTTAGATGTTAGATTGTTAGATTGTTAGATGTTATACGTCTTTGCTACATGCAATTGTAAGGATTGTAATTGTAATCAACTGTAATCAATTTCAGGAAACTTACAACTTACAGTTACAATCCTTACAATTACGTTTATCGTTTTTACGGTCTCGTGGCAGAGAGAAAAGTGTTTATAAAATTTATATATATAAATATATATATTTATATATATAGTATATTATGTAATTCTTTCTTCTCTTTCCGCTCGCTTTCATAAACGGTAATTGTAAGGATTGTAACTGTAAGTTTTTGCAGATGCAGCTATAATGAATACATCATGCATCTATATGCACAGCCCGATACATATAGCTGCGAGCCCGTGCAAATACCTGTGTTTCACCGGCTTAAAGCACACGGTTGAAAAATAATCCGCCAATTGTCCATTATCCATTGTCAATTGCTCTTTGCCAATTGAAAAATTTTTCGTATCTTTGTGAAGTGAATCCTCCCTCACTCCCTCCCGGCTCACACCGTTTCTGTAGACGATGTGCACATCGTCTCTACGATGATAGCGCAAGGCAATAACAACCTGCCTTGAAAGTAGGTTATCTCTGAGATAAGGTAGTTTCAAACCACCCTATCTTTGAGACGAGGTTGTTTCAAACAACCTCATCCACGAGATGACCTTGGTTGAAACAAGGTCATCGGAAAGATGATAGGAATTGAAATCATACTGTGCGCAGGGGTGTCGTTTCAACCTATACCCCTCTTGCATCCGTCCGTAAGACGAGGTCGTTTCAACCGGCCTCATGTCCGTGGGATGAGGTACCTTGAAAGTACCCTATCCCTGAGATAAGGTGATTTCAAACCACCCTATCTTTGAGACGAGGTAATTTCAAATTACCCTATCCCGCAGGATGACCTCACTTGAATTAAGGTCATCGGGAATACGATAAGAGTTGTACGGTTTTTCAGAGAACCGCGACCGACTTGCGTATGTTCTCCAATATGGCGGAAAGTTTGTTGTCCCGCCGGGCTGCCTGCATATTATAGTCAGTCTGCAAACCGAGCCATATCGTTGCGGCAATCCCTGTCGCAGCCTCGATTTTCAATGCCGTATCAGTGGTTATCGGACGTTTGCCGTTGATTATCTCGTTGAATGCCGTATAAGGCATACCGATTATCCCGGCAAATTTTCTTTGCGACATTCCACGTGCCTGCAATTCATCCTTGAGCATTTCTCCCGGATGTATAGCCACCGCACATACCAACTCGTCGGGAGCGTAGATTTTCTTTGCTGTTGCTTCCATATCACGCTTATTTATAGTGGTTACACAAAGATAATGCTTTTCCGTGGAATATCCACAAAAATAGTGAATCTTAATAATAGCTAAGTAGATGTTGAGAATCAGTTTATATAATGGTCAGCCCAGAAACGCAGATTTTCGCGAATTATTATTCTAATCATCTTGTTCTTAATCTGCGTTAATCCGCGAAAATCTGTGTTTCTGATAATATCATTTCATTTTGCATACTTACTTATACAATAAAAACAACTCTGTGTACCTCTGTGGTGAAATAATACAGAAAACCTGTTTTTTTCCAGAAAAAACGCTATCTTTGTTTCGAAAAACAAACAAACAGACACATAAAAACGAAATGAATATGGCAACAGAACATGTGAAATGCCTGATTATCGGGTCAGGCCCTGCCGGCTATACGGCAGCTATCTATACCAGCCGCGCCAATATCGCGCCGGTGCTTTACGAAGGCCTCCAGCCGGGCGGCCAGCTCACCATCACCACCGAAGTGGAGAACTTTCCCGGCTATCCCGAAGGGGTTACAGGACCGGTGCTGATGGACGACCTGCGCAAGCAAGCCGCACGCTTCGGAGCCGACATCCGTCCGGGCATCATCGTCAAAGCCGACCTGAGCAAGGCTCCTTATACCTTCGAGACCGATGAAGGCAAGGAAATCAGCGCCGACACCGTCATTATCTCGACCGGCGCCACCGCCAAATACCTGGGGCTGGAAGACGAAAAGAAATACGCCGGCATGGGCGTGAGCGCGTGCGCCACCTGCGACGGGTTCTTCTACAGGAAGAAAACCGTAGCCGTTGTGGGCGGAGGCGACACGGCGTGCGAGGAAGCCATCTATCTGGCGGGACTGGCAAAGCAAGTCTACTTAGTGGTGCGCAAGCCCTACCTGCGCGCCTCGAAAATCATGCAGGAACGGGTGTTAAGCCATCCCCACATCCAGGTGCTCTTCGAACACAATGCCGTAGGGCTGTACGGCGAAAACGGCGTGGAAGGAATGCACGTGGTGAAACGCATGGGCGAGCCTGATGAGGAGCGTTACGACGTGCCTGTCGACGGTTTCTTCCTCGCTATCGGACACAAGCCGAACTCGGACATCTTCAAGCCGTGGGTAAAGACCGACGAGACGGGTTATATCCTGACCGAAGCCGGAACGCCCCGTACGGGCATACCGGGCGTGTTTGCCGCCGGAGACGTGGCCGACCCGCATTACCGCCAGGCGATTACCGCCGCCGGAAGCGGATGCCAGGCGGCTATCGAAGCCGAACGCTACCTCTCGGCAAACGGGATGTTATGATTCGGATAGTTGAAACACAGATTTCCGCAGATTTTTATTGAACACAGAGACACGGAGACACGGAGAAATAAATATATGAATGTCCGCATTTTACCAATAAACTGTAGGGGCAGGGTTTGCCAGCCCGAAAACATCCACCTGGACGCATACGGGCGGGCGAACCCCGCCCCTACATTGGCTAATGGCGGACATTCATTAAAAATAAAACTCTGTGTCTTTGTGCCTCTGTGTTCTATCCTGTTTTTCGCGGACCCATTTTATTATACTCATTTTTATCATGAAAAAGTTTTTTAGAAAAGCGTTTATCGCCGTGTTCCTCCTCGGGAGCACGGGCACGGCATTTGCCCAGCAGATGCCTCCTGTCCCTACCGACCCTGACGTACGGATAGGCAAGTTAGCGAACGGACTGACCTATTACATCCGGCACAACGGACTGCCCGAGAACCAGGCAGACTTCTATATCGCGCAAAAGGTAGGCTCCATCCTGGAAGAAGACAACCAGCGCGGGCTTGCCCACTTTCTGGAGCACATGTGCTTCAACGGCACCCAACATTTTCCGGGCACCAGCCTGCGTGAATATTTAGAGTCTGTCGGCGTAAAGTTCGGCGCCAACCTGAACGCCTATACCTCGATAGACGAAACGGTGTACAACATCAGCAACGTGCCCGTCACCCGTGATGGGGTTATCGACTCCTGCCTGCTCATCCTGCATGACTGGGCAGACGGCCTTACCCTCGACCCGAAAGAAATAGACAAGGAGCGCGGTGTCATCCACGAAGAGTGGCGCACCAGCCTGGGAGCGATGATGCGCATGTACGAAACGGCATTCCCCACCCTGTTCTCGGGAAGCAAATACGCCTACCGCCTGCCCATCGGAACCATGGAGGTGGTAGACAATTTCCCGTATCAGGCCTTGCGGGATTACTACGAGAAATGGTACCGTCCCGACTTGCAGGGCATTATCGTAGTGGGCGACATCGACGTAGACCAAATCGAAGCCAAGATAAAGAAATTGTTCAGCCCGATCCAGATGCCGGCTAATCCGGCGGAACGCACCTACTTCCCCGTGCCCGACAATAAGGAACCCATCGTTTCGGTTAACAAGGACAAAGAGCAGGAAATCACGCAAATCATGGTGTTCCACAAGCACGAGCCTTTCCCAGCCGAGATGAAGAACACCGTAGGCTATCTGGCATATTCATTCATGGACTACGCGATATCCCACATGCTGAACGCGCGCCTGCAGGAACTCCTGCAAACCGCCACCCCTCCATTCATCAACGCCGGCGTGCAAGACATGGACTTCATCCTCGCCAAGACCAAGAAAGCCTTTACCGGTGTGGCTATCTGCAAGGAAAACGGCATCGGGACAAGCCTGAAAGCCCTGACGCGCGAAATGGAGCGCGCGCGCCGGTTCGGATTTACCGCCAGCGAATATGCCCGTGCGAAAGCCGATTACCTGAGCAATCTGGAGAACGTGTACAATGAACGCAACAAGATGCGCAACGAGCAGTTCGTTGACCAATATGTATCCAACTTCATCGACGGAGAGCCTATCCCGAGCATCGCCTACGAATACGCCACGATGAACCAGGTGGTTCCGAACATCCCGCTGGAAGGCGTGAACGGCCTTTACAAACAACTGGTGAACGATACCAACATGGCGGTATGCCTCTTCTGCCCGGACAAGCCCGGCATGAGCTATCCCACCAAGGAAGACATCCGCAAGGCATTGGCAGAAGTGCGTGCCGAAAAGCTGGAAGCGTATGTAGACAAGGTGTCCGACGAACCGCTGATGCAGGAAAAGCCAGCCGGAGGAAAGGTCGTAACTACCGAAAAGGGACAATACGAATCGACCGTCCTGACCCTGAGCAACGGCGTGCGTGTGGTGCTGAAGCCCACTAACTTCAAGGCAGACGAAATACGGATGCAGGCGTTCAGCGCAGGAGGAAACTCCTTGTTCGATGATAAAGACGCCCTGCAATTCAAGGTGCTCGACGACGTCATCTCATTGGGCGGATTGGGCAACTTCAACGCTACCGACCTGCAAAAGGTATTGGCGGGCAAGGTGGTCTCGGTATCTCCTTCGGTGCGCACCCTGAGCGAAGCCGTAAACGGAAGCTGCGCGCCCAAAGACCTGGAGACACTGCTCCAGCTCACCTACCTTACCTTCACCGCTCCGCGTGCCGACCAGGCCGCCTTCGAATCGTTCAAGACCCGCATGAAAGCCGCGCTTGCCAACCAGGAAGCCAACCCGAATACGGCGTTGAGCGATACGGTGACGAAAATGCTATACGGAGACAATCCGCGCGTCATGCGCCTGAAAGCCGATAAGGTGGACCAAATAGACTATGCCAAGGTCATGGAAATGTATAAAGACCGCTTTGCGGACGCAAGCGACTTTACGTTCATCTTCGTGGGCAACATCAATCCGGAGACCGCCACGCCGCTTATCGAGACCTATCTGGGCGGATTGCCCGCTACGGGACGCAAGGAGAACTTCCGCGACGTGAACCTCAACATCCGCAAAGGCGAATGGAGAAACGTCTTCCACAAAGAGCTGCAGACCGAAAAGGCGACCGTCCTCATCGTGGAAAGCGGGACTTGTGACTACACGCTGAAGAACAAGCTGATGATGAGCATGCTCGCGCAACTCCTCACCATGGAATATACCGAAACCGTACGCGAGGAAGCCGGAGCGTCATACGGCGTAGGCGTGCAAGGCGACCTGAGCAAATACCCGAAACCGGAAGGCGTATTGCAAATCTATTTCGATACCGACCCCGGAAAACGGGCGGACATGAGCGCGCTTATCGACAAGGGCATCAATGATTTCATTTCCAACGGGCCGAAGGCGGAAGAGCTTGCCAAAGTGAAAGAATACATGCTGAAGACCTATGAAGCCAACCAAAAGGAGAACGGATACTGGATGGGGCTTCTGCACGACTATCTATGGGAAGGCATGGATTCGCGCACCGGATACGTTGACTTGGTGAACAGCATCACGAGCGCCGACCTCCAGCAATTCGCCAAAGCGTTTGCAGCTCAAAAGAACCGCATCGAAGTGAGCATGACTTCGGGCGACATTAACTGATAAGCAACTATTCATAATTAGCTTATATAATGTGTCGGCTCAGAAACGCAGATTAACGCAGATTTTCGCAGAATATTATTCTAATTATCTGTTCTTAATCTGCGCTAATCTGTGAAAATCTGCGTTTCTGATAATATCATTTAATTTTGCCCACTTACTTAGCTGAAATAAATATGACACACCTGTTCTTCGATATACGAAAATTACACAAGCTTGACGAAAAGCGAAGCCCGATGTTCGAGAAGAACCGCTTCGCCAAAGTCATGGTATATCTCGGAATCGCGTTTTGGGCAGCATACCTCGTCTTGTTCGGGGTATTGCTGCCCTCGGCTTTTTCCGAAGGCTTCCCCGGCATGGAACCCTACCATATCCTCAACAAAGGCCTGCTCATTGTGCTGGCACTCGATTTTCTGGTGAGGTTCCTGTTCCCTACTCCCATTCAGGAAGTCAAGCCTTTCCTCTTGCTTCCCATACCGAAACGGAAAATCATGACGGTACTCCTGATGCGCGAGGCGGTAAACCCCTTCAACCTGTTCTGGCTTTTCCTTTTCGTGCCTTTCGCCCTGCTGAGCGTCACCCGCTTCTACGGGCTGGCGGGCATACTGGGATATGCCGTGGGCGTATGGCTCCTCACCGTGATGAACAGCTACTGGAGCATGCTCATCCGTGTATTGAAGCGCCAGAAGTTCGCCTACATTTGCTGGTGCCTGCCTGTTTACGGGATACTTGCCCTGCTGGAGTTCCTTCCCGGCACGCATTGGGTAAGCACCTTCACGATGAACTGGGGCGAAGGTTTCATCCTCTGGAATCCCCTCGCCTTCCTCGGCGCATTAGCGGGCATCGGGCTGATGGGGTTCATCAACTACAAGGTGCAGCTCCATCTTATTTATAGCGAACTCTCGCGTGTGGAAGACACCAAACTGAAGAAAATCAGCGACTACAGCTTCCTCGACCGGTATGGGAACGTGGGCGAATACATGCGCTTGGAACTGAAGATGCTTTTCCGCAACAAGACCCCCCGGAGCCAGTTCTGGGGATTCATCGCCATCATGGTGATGTTTGCCGTAGCACTGGCTTTCGATGTCTACGAAGGAAGCTACATGAACAATTTCATCTGCCTGTATTGCTATTGCGTCTTAGGGCTGATTACATTAAGCCAGGTCATGGCGATAGAAGGGAATTACATCGACGGGCTGATGGTGCGCCGGGAAAGCGTGTACAACATGCTCCGCGCCAAATACTACGTGCAATGCGCCCTCCTTGCCATCCCCTTCATCCTCTGCCTGGTCCCGGTATTCCGGGCGACGATTCCCCTGCTCATGGTGGTTTCTTACGGCCTGTTCACCATGGGGATTGTCTTCCCCGTCACGATGCAGATGGCGGTGTACAACGACAAGACCGCACCGCTCAATACGGGCGTGATGGGGAAACGCCAGAACAACAACGTGTACCAGACGGTCATCATCCTCGCCTCATTCACCGTCCCGCTCCTTATCAACCGTGGGCTGGAATTGCTTTTGGGAAGTACAGGCGGCTATATCGCGATGGGCATGTTAGGCTTGGCAGGCTTCTTGACCCACCGCTGGTGGATAGGCAACATCTACACCCGCTTCATGGCACGAAGATACCGCAACATGGAAGGGTTCAGGAATACAAGATAACCCACTGAAGTAAAACAAAATTGGTTTGCGAAAAATGGAATGGAACACAGAGACACAAAGGCACAGAGTTTTATTTTCAATTTTACAATTTACGAAGTACAATTAAATCATTGAAATCGTATATCGTATATTGAAAAATAAATTTTTCTCCGTGTCTTTGTGCCTCTGTGTTCAACATAAAGGCATTACACCGATTCTCGCAATTCATTTCTGATTGACTATACAAACTTAAAAACTCAAAAAACTCATGGAAATAACTCTCAATAACCTGAAAAAGAAATACGGCGAACGCACCGTACTCGATATCGATTCCTACACCATCCATACCGGTGAAATCCTGGGACTGGTGGGTAATAACGGAGCGGGGAAAACCACCCTCTTCCGCCTTATTCTCGACCTCTTGAAAGCCGATGAAGGCAACGTATGCATCGGGGATATCGAAGTGAGCCAAAGCGAAGCGTGGAAAGACATTACCGGCGCTTACATGGACGAAAGCTTCCTTATCGATTATCTTACTCCTGAAGAATATTTCTATTTTGTAGGAAAGATGTGCGGGCTCGACAAGGCAACCGTAGACGAACGTCTTGCACCCTACGAACGCTTTATGAACGGCGAAATCTTAGGGCAAAAGAAACTCATCCGGAACTTCTCGGCGGGCAACAAGCAGAAGACGGGCATCCTTGCCGCCCTGCTTAACCGCCCCCAGCTCTTGATTCTGGACGAACCGTTCAATTTCCTCGACCCCAGCTCGCAATCCGCATTGAGGCACCTGCTTCAAGCCTACAACCAAGAAACGGGCGCCACCATCCTCGTGTCGAGCCATAACCTGACCCATACGATAGAAATCAGCACCCGCATCGCCCTTTTGGAGCACGGGAAAATCATCCGCGACATCACGCCGATAAACGAAGATGCCAAGCACGAGCTGGAAAGCTATTTCGAAATCGGAACCGAAGAATGACAAGTAAACCTATAGCACACCCATGAAAAAGCAAATACTCCTCATCGCGGCACTCCTCGCCTTCCTCACCTCCTGCGGCACACGCGCCCCACACTACGATTACCGCGAGCTGGCACAAGCCGCCCTACGCCTTAATATGGACATCGGCATGGAAGACAACCACCGGCTTTATGTCGAATCGGCACGCTGGATAGGCGTGCCCTACCGTGCGGGCGGAACCTCCAAACGGGGCGTGGACTGTTCGGGGCTTACCGGCAATATCTACCGCAAGGTGTACCACAAACGGCTGGAACGGAACTCCGACCGCCAGCGCACCGAGAATTGCCGCAAGGTACGCAAAAGCAAACTGGAAGAAGGCGACCTGGTGTTCTTCCACAACGGGCGCAACAAGCGGCATGCCACCCATGTAGGCATCTACCTGAAAGAGGACCGTTTCATTCATGCCAGCACCAGCCAAGGCGTTATCGTAAGCAGCTTGGACGAGACCTACTACAAGCGTTGCTGGATGCAAGGAGGAAAGGTGAAATAAAATGCCTGCAACCGGTCCCGGTATTGAACACAAAGGCACAGAGACACGGAGGAAAATTTATTTTTCTGAATATCCGCAATTAGCCAATGTCGGGGCGGGGTTCGCCCGCCCGTATACGTTCACGTGGATGTTTTCGGGCAGGCAAACCCTGCCCCCACAAGTTATTGGTATAATGTACGATTTACTATTCCAAGAATTTAATTGTACTTCATAAATTGTAAAATCATAAATAAAACTCTGTGCCTTTGTGTCTCTGTGTTCCATTCTATTTCCGCAAACCCATTTTGTTTTACTATAATCTGCCCGATTCCGGCGGTTATTCCATAGATTTTTGTAACTTTGCACGCGAAAACAGGCTAACATAACCAGTATCCGATATGGCATTAGTAAACGAACATTTCCTGAAATTGCCGAACAATTACTTCTTCTCCGATGTGGAAAAGAAAGTCAATTCGTTCAAGGTCACGCATCCGAAAGCAGACTTAATCCGCTTAGGAACAGGAGACGTTATCCTTCCGCTCCCTCAAGCCTGCATCGAAGCCATGCACCGTGCCGTAGACGAAATGGGGCATGAAAGCACATTCCGCGGATATGGTCCAGAAGCAGGGTATCCTTTCCTTATCAATGCCATTATCAAACACGATTATAACCCGCGCGGCGTACACCTGGAGCCAAGCGAAATCTTCGTGAGCGACGGAAGCAAAAGCGATACGGGAAACATCGGCGACATCTTGCGCCATGACAACAGCATCGGAGTGACCGACCCGATTTATCCTGTCTATATCGACTCGAACGTTTCGTGCGGACGTGCCGGCGAACTTCTGGCAGACGGGAAATGGAGCAACGTGGTCTATATGCCTTGCCTTCCGGAAAACGATTTCATTCCGCAACTCCCCAAACAGCGTGTGGACATTATCTATCTATGCTATCCCAACAATCCTACGGGCACCGTACTAAGCAAGGCAGAGCTGCGCAAATGGGTGAATTATGCATTGGAGAACGATACGCTTCTCATCTTCGACGGAGCCTATGAGGCCTATATCCAGCATCCGGACATTCCGCATTCGATTTACGAAATAAAAGGCGCCAAGAAAGTAGCGATAGAATTCCGGAGTTTCTCGAAAACCGCCGGCTTCACAGGAGTAAGATGCGGCTATACCGTCATTCCCAAAGAACTGACCGGAGGCACATTGGCGGGGAAACGGATTCCGCTCACCCCGCTATGGAGAAGGCATCAGGAAACGAAATTCAACGGCACTTCCTACATCACCCAACGCGGGGCGGAAGCCATTTATACACCGGAAGGAAAAGAACAGGTGAAAGCCCACATCCAGTATTATATGAACAACGCCCAACTCATGAAACGGGCGCTCACCAGCATCGGGCTGAAAACCGCCGGAGGAGAAGACGCGCCATACTTGTGGGTAAAGGCTCCCGACGGGCTTTCCTCGTGGAAGTTCTTCGAAAAACTATTATACGAAGCTCAGGTTGTGACCACTCCCGGTGTAGGTTTCGGACCGAACGGAGAAGGTTACCTGCGCCTTACGGCTTTCGGGAAAAAAGAGCGCATCCAAGAAGCCATGCAACGCCTGTGCCAATGTCTGTAAGCAACGAAATACAACATATTATAATAAGAAAACAACAACAGAGGTAATCATTATGTCTAAGTTAAGATTCAGAGTAGTAGAGAAAGCTTTTCATAAAAAGCCGGTAGAAGTAATTCCTCCTTCAGAACGTCCCAGCGAATACTTCGGGAAATATGTATTCAACCGTGAAAAGATGTTCAAATACCTGCCCAGCAAGGTATATGCCAAATTGACAGATGTCATTGATAACGGTGCGGCACTCGACCGGAGCATCGCCGATGAAGTGGCGGAAGGCATGAAGAAATGGGCGATTGAAATGGGCGTAACCCACTATACCCACTGGTTCCAGCCCCTGACCGAAGGCACCGCAGAGAAGCACGACGCTTTTGTGGAGCACGACGGCAAAGGAGGCATGCTGGAAGAATTCTCCGGAAAGCTCCTCGTACAGCAAGAAGCCGACGGCTCTTCTTTCCCCAACGGAGGCGTGCGCAATACGTTCGAAGCACGCGGATACAGTGCTTGGGACCCTTCTTCTCCGGTATTCATCGTAGACGACACCTTGTGCATCCCTACGGTATTCATCGCCTATACCGGAGAATCGCTCGACTATAAGGCTCCGCTATTGAAATCGATTCAAGCCGTGACCAAATCGGCGCTTGATGTGGTACACTATTTCGACCCTTCCGTAAAAAAGGTTATCGCCTACTTAGGCTGGGAACAAGAATATTTCCTGGTAGACGAAGGCTTGTATGCAGCCCGCCCGGACCTATTGCTTACCGGACGTACCCTGATGGGGCACGAAGCTTCTAAGAACCAGCAATTGGAAGACCACTACTTCGGAGCGATTCCCCCGCGTGTAGCCGCTTTCATGAAAGACCTGGAAATTCAAGCCCTGGAACTGGGCATTCCCGTGAAGACCCGCCATAACGAAGTAGCCCCGAACCAATTCGAACTGGCTCCCATCTACGAAGAATGCAACCTTGCCGTAGACCATAACATGCTCATCATGTCGCTCATGCGCAAAGTGGCGCGAAACCACGGCTTCCGCGTCCTGCTCCATGAAAAGCCGTTCAAGGGAATCAACGGGTCGGGAAAACACAACAACTGGTCATTGGGGACAGATAACGGCATCCTGCTCATGGGACCGGGCAAGACTCCCGAAGAGAACCTGCGCTTCATCACGTTCATCGTCAACACCCTGATGGCGGTATATCACCATAACGGACTGCTGAAAGCCTCCATTATGAGCGCAACGAACGCACATCGCCTGGGAGCGCACGAAGCGCCTCCGGCAATCATCTCGTCTTTCCTCGGCACCCAGCTCAGCAAAGTGCTCGACCATCTGGAAGAAAGCACCAATAGCGATTTAATCGCATTGGGAGACAAGCAAAGCATGCGTCTGGACATCCCGCAAATCCCTGAACTGCTGATAGACAACACCGACCGCAACCGCACCTCGCCTTTCGCTTTCACCGGAAACCGTTTTGAGTTCCGCGCACCGGGTTCGGAAGCCAATTGCGCCAGTGCGATGATTGCCCTGAACACCGCTGTGGCAGAGCAGCTCATCCAATTCAAGAAAGACGTAGACACCCTGATAGAGGACGGCGAACCGAAGATTTCCGCCATTATCGAAGTGGTGCGCCGCTACATCAAGGAATGCAAACCCATCCGCTTCGACGGTAACGGATATAGCAAAGAATGGGAAGAAGAAGCCAAACGCCGCGGACTGGATTGCGAGACCAGCTGCCCGTTGATATTCGACAATTACCTGAAACCGGACACCATCCGCATGTTCGAATCAACCGGTGTCATGAACCGCAAGGAACTGGAAGCCCGCAACGAAGTGAAATGGGAGATGTATACCAAGAAAATCCAGATTGAGGCACGCGTATTGGGCGACTTGGTCATGAATCACGTAGTGCCGGTGGCTATCGAATACCAGACCAAGCTGATAGACAATGCCTATAAGATGAAATCCTTGTTCGATGCCGATGAAGCCCAAACGTTATCTGCCGAGAACATAGCGATTATCAAGCAGATAGCCGAACACACCGGCTATATTAAAGAACATGTCGATGCCATGGTAGAAGCCCGAAAAGTAGCGAATAAAATCGAGGGACAACGCGAAAAAGCCATCGCTTACCACGATACAATCGCTCCCATGCTGGAACAAATCCGCTATCACATCGACAAGCTGGAACTGATTGTAGACGACCAGATGTGGACACTTCCGAAGTACCGTGAACTGTTATTCGTAAGATAAAATGTGACAATGTGATAATGTGCTAATGTGATAATGTGGCAATGTGATAATCTATTCTCACATTGGCACATTGTTTATTGGCACATTGTTTATTCGCACATTGTCCAACAAAAGCATCAGACCAAATGGAATGGTTATATAATTTGTTTTTTGAGCAAACCGCCCTGCAGGCGGTCATTATCATTTCCCTTATCATCTCTACGGGACTTGCTTTAGGGAAAATACACATCTGCGGCATCTCGCTGGGCGTGACATTCGTATTCTTCATGGGCATTTTTGCCGGGCATTTAGGCTTTGCCATCGACCCGCAAATGCTGAACTATGCCGAAAGCTTCGGGCTGGTGTTGTTCGTCTATGCCTTAGGTTTACAGGTAGGTCCGGGTTTCTTCAGTTCCCTCCGTCAAGGGGGATGCCGATTGAACCTGTTAGGGCTGGGAGTCATCGCTTTAGGTACGCTCATGGCGGTGGCACTAACCGCCTTCACCCCTATCCCCATGTCCGACATGGTAGGCATCCTGTGCGGAGCCACCACCAACACGCCGGCACTTGGGGCTGCCCAGCAGACCTTGAAACAACTGGGCGAGCCTACCAGCGGAGCCGCACTGAGCTGCGCGGTCACCTATCCGCTGGGTGTAATAGGAGTCATCTTAGCCATTATTGCGGTTAAAAAGCTATTTGTCCGCCCGTCGGATATGGAAGAACACCCGCACGATGACCCCAATCATACGTACATCGCCACGTTCCAAGTGCATAACCCAGCCATATTCGGCAAGACCATCCACGAGTTAGTCCACATGGGGTACAGCAAATTCGTCATTTCCCGCTTGTGGAGAAACGGACAAGTATGCATCCCTACCTCTGATAAAACGCTGGAAGAGAACGACCGCTTGCTGGTAGTCACCACCGAAAAAGACGTGGCGGCACTCACCATCCTGTTCGGAGAGCAAGAACAGAAAGACTGGAACAAGGAAGACATCGACTGGAATGCCATCGATAGCCAGCTTATCTCGAAGCATATCGTTATTTCCCGTCCCGAAATAAACGGGAAAAAGCTGGGTTCGCTCCGCCTGCGCAACATTTACGGCATCAACATCAGCCGGGTATTGCGAAGCGGAGTGCAATTGCTCGCCACTCCCGAACTGGTACTCCAGCTGGGAGACCGTCTGACCGTAGTAGGCGAAGCCGCCGCTATCAAGAATGTGGAAAAAGTATTGGGCAATACCGTCAAGACACTGAAAGACCCTAACTTAGCGTCTATCTTTATCGGTATCGTGCTGGGGCTGGTCGTCGGCTCTATCCCCATTGCCATTCCGGGCATTTCCTCACCCGTCAAGTTAGGTCTCGCCGGAGGTCCCATTATAGCCGGAATCCTGATAGGCTCGTACGGGCCCCGCCTGCACATGCTCACCTACACCACCCGAAGCGCCAGCCTGATGCTCCGCGGTATCGGACTTTCCCTGTATCTCGCCTGCCTGGGGTTGGATGCCGGCGCACATTTTTTCGAAACCGTGATGCGGCCTGAAGGGGCATTGTGGGTTGGTATCGGATTTATTATTACCTTTGTACCCGTAGTCATTATGGCACTGGTCGCCTTGAGGTGTTTTCATGTCGATTTCGGCAACACCTGCGGGATGCTTTGCGGAAGCATGGCAAACCCCATGGCATTGAATTATGCCAACGACATCATCCCCAACGACAACCCTGCCGTAAGTTATGCTACCGTTTATCCGTTAGGCATGTTTACCCGCGTAATCATCGCCCAGCTGATACTGATATTGTTTTTATAAATGCATACAATGAATAATTAATAGTTAACGATTAATAACGGGGAAGCACAGCATCATCACGATCAATTGTCAATTATTAATTATTCATTGTCAATTATTAATTTCCTAACCTGAAAAACGACATGAAACCCTACAACCAAATCACCGCGGAAATAATTCAGGAAGACATGCGCTACCTTGAATTGCTTTCACACAGCTTCCCGACCATAGCCGCCGCCAGCACCGAAATCATCAACCTGGAAGCGATACTCAACTTGCCCAAAGGTACCGAACACTTCCTTGCCGACCTGCACGGAGAATACGAGGCTTTCCAGCACGTGTTGCGAAACGCTTCGGGAGCCATCAAGCGGAAGGTGAACGAAATATTCGGAAACACCTTGCGCGAAGCGGAAAAAAAAGAACTCTGCACCCTCATCTATTATCCCGAACAAAAGCTGCAACTGGTGAAGGAAACGGAAAACGAATTGGAAGACTGGTATGTCATCACCCTGAACCAGCTGGTAAAGGTATGCCAGAACGTTTCGTCGAAATACACCCGGTCGAAAGTGCGGAAAGCGCTGCCCGAAGAGTTTTCATACATTATCCAAGAACTCCTGCATGAAAGCAGCATGGATCCTAACAAGCAAGCGTACATCAATGTCATCATCAGCACCATCATCGATACGCACCGCGCCGATGATTTCATCGTGGCACTATGTAACCTGATACAACGCCTCACCATCGATACGCTCCATATCCTGGGCGACATCTTCGACCGCGGTCCCGGTCCGCACATCATCATGGACACCCTGTGCGATTACCATAACTTCGACATCCAATGGGGAAACCACGACATCCTGTGGATGGGAGCGGCATCTGGAAACGATTGCAGCATCGCCAACGTATTACGCCTTGCCATGCGCTACGGAAATCTTTCCGTGCTGGAAGACGGATATGGCATCAACCTCCTGCCCCTTGCCACATTTGCCATGGAGACTTATGCCAACGACCCTTGCACACTCTTCGGACCGCGCATCGACGAAGCCACCAATACAGACAACCAGAAAACCATACGCCTCATTGCCCAGATGCACAAAGCCATCAGCATCATCCAGTTCAAGCTCGAAGCCGGAATCATCCGCCGCCGCCCCGAATTCGAAATGGAAGGAAGAATGCTGCTGCACCGCATCGACTTCGACAAGCATACGGTCCGGATAGACGGGAAGGAATACCCCTTGCGCGATACCTTCTTCCCTACCGTAGACCCCAAAGACCCTTACCGCCTGAGTGCCGAAGAGCAAGACATCGTGCAGAAACTGCACAATTCGTTTGTCGGAAGCGAGAAACTGCGCAAACACATGAAATGCCTTTTCCGTTACGGATGCATGTACAACGTATGCAACTCCAACCTGCTCTTCCATGCTTCCATGCCGCTTAACGCAGACGGCACACTGAAAGAAATAGAGATTCTGGGCAAAAAATACAAAGGGCAATCATTATTGAAACGGGTAGGCCAGCTAATCCGTACCGCCTATTTCGACGAAAACGACAGCCCCGAGAAAGCCTTCGCCCTGGATTATATGTGGTACCTGTGGTGCGGAAAAGACTCGCCTGCCTTCGACAAGGACAAGATGGCAACTTTCGAACGGTATTTCGTAAGCGACAAGGAAACCCATGTGGAAACAAAAGGGTATTACTACCAGCTACGTGACCGTGAAGACATCTGCGACATGATACTGGATGAGTTCGGCGTAGAAGGCGAACACCGCCACATCATCAACGGACACGTGCCCGTAAAAGCCGTAAAAGGCGAAAAGCCGATTAAGGCGAACGGCAAACTCATGGTGATAGACGGAGGATTCTCGAAAGCTTACCAGCCCGAAACCGGCATCGCAGGCTATACGCTGGTCTATCATTCGCGCGGCTTCCAGCTGGTTCAGCACGAACCGTTCACCTCCACCCAGCGCGCCATCGAAGAAGGGCTTGACATCAAGTCGACCACCCAAATCGTAGAAATGAGCGCCAAACGCATGATGGTGAAAGACACTGATAAAGGAAAAGAACTGGAAGTCCAAATCGAAGACCTCAAGAAACTGCTGGCAGGATACCGCACAGGGCTTATCAAGGAAAAAGCGGACTGAACATGACTATCGAAAAGCAATGTTATTTTAGAGGCTCAAAATGAAAGCTATTTTTTCATTTTGAGCTTTTTTTATCCT
This sequence comes from Phocaeicola salanitronis DSM 18170, assembly GCF_000190575.1. Taxonomy (NCBI): domain Bacteria; kingdom Pseudomonadati; phylum Bacteroidota; class Bacteroidia; order Bacteroidales; family Bacteroidaceae; genus Phocaeicola; species Phocaeicola salanitronis. The sequence goes on from NC_015164.1 coordinate 742,795, forward strand.
CATAGTGTTACCAAAATAATGTGCCTTACATTATGCAGGAAGGAGGGTAAAATAAAAGAAACAGGAGTCTTTCAGCCCTAAATATTTGGCGATGGCACCGATGTGTAATTATATCGGATTAGGAGCTGCCCAAAAACGCTCGGCATCCGTTGTGTGTACGTCCGAAGGACGGGCGTCAGGGTCAGTGAATCCGGCAGGTGCCAATGTGATTTGACGTCCTTCCATACTATCCTCTTTGCCGTATCCGGTTTCTTCCCAACAGATGAACCAATAAAGATTCTTTGCCCAATACGAACGATAATAATCATAATTGAAATCTTCTTTTGTGCCGTCGAGCAAGGGATGGATTTGCATCGACGAGCCGGAGATATACCGTTCCCGCATCTCTGCCAAAGACAAAGGAGTGCCTTCGGGATTGCTTATCCATGCTTGCATGTCCGAGTCTATCATGGCCCATTTGTTTTGTTCGGGAAGCCAAACCAGGTTTACCACATGGCAATCGGAATCAAGCGTATCGGCCGGAAGGCAGGTGACGAAACGGTTGGTGATACCTTCCGCAAGCATCAGTTCATGTAACAGAATGGCATGCAGGCGGCAATTAAAGGCAGGTTCCACCTTGCGTGTATACTCCCAAAGGTCGATGGCATTACTCTTTTGAGGATATTTTGTTTGGTTGGCGTGCGGGATGTGGCTTGCTACGAACGTTGCCAAAGTGAGTGTTTTATCCCATGTAGTAGCGGAAGAATCGGTCAATAAGGTGTCGAGACGGAAATACGCATGTATCTTTTGTGCCTGAATCGTGTCTTGCCGATAAACGAAACGGTAGCGTACCGTGTCGGAAGCGTATGGCGTGGCGTGGCGGAGTAAATCAATGCGTTCTTTTTCCTCAATTTTAGACACATACGCTATCATTTGTTCCTTGAAAACGAAGCGGATAAGTAAAGCGGCGAGAACCACGATAAGAATCAGTCCGGCTAATGCATAGCCGATAACTTTCAATGCTTTTTTCATAAACAGTTTTAGTTTTAATATAACTTCATCGGCGGTTTAATATATCTTCATCAGCCGATGAACATAGCTGCACCGGCTGATGAAAGCATGTCTCGACAAGATTCAATCCATCTCGTCCAGATTGCGCAAAACGAAATGAGTCACTTCCACTTCGCCTCCTCCTGCATAAATGGCAGGGCGTACGAAAAGGAAACCATACAGGATATTGTGGTGGGCGCCACTGATTTCGAATGCCCATGGATACTTATGCCACTCTTTCCCGTCGGCACTATACCAAGCCGAAAGTACATGCTCGTCGTTGCGCATCTTCAGCCATAGCTTGCCCTGCTTGTTGGCTTCGGGATACAACGACTTACTCCGGCTCACCTGACCGCGGCGATACCGGAGAATCTGCTCCCGGTTAAACCCAAACCCGAAGTGATAATCTTCGTTGTAATAAGCCACCAGCCCTGCCGATGCATCCGGACTTTTCAACTCAAAACAAGCCTCCACTTCGTAGCGGTGCGCACTGGTACGAGCCAACAAAGGCGAGCCTTCTTGCGGATTATTTCCCTTGCCTTTAATAAGGATTTTGTCTTCTTCGGGGAAGAAACTGAACCGGTCGGTGATAGCATGCTCCTGATAGGTCTGCCATACCAGGTCATTCATCCGTGTTTCCTTCAGCCGTTGGGGGGCTGGCAGGGAAATGCCCCCTTCCTTCAAATGCAGCCAACCGTCTTCACCCAGAACCAGTTCGCGTATCAACGTCTGCCGTCCCAAGGTCTGGAAACCGTTTTCGTATGCATGGAAAAGCATAAACAAGCGTCCGTCGGGCGTATCTACAATAGAGCCATGTCCTTTGCTCCACCATTTTTCCTGACGCGAACGCGTGCGGAGCAAGGGATTCTCAGGCGCATTCTCCCACGGTCCCATGATGCTCTTGCTACGTGCCTGCACCACCATGTGGCTGGTAGGAGGTCCGGCGGTACCCCCTTCGGCAGCAAAAAGATAATAATACTCGCCTACTTTCTTGATGTTGATGCCTTCCAGCGAAACGCCTTCGATGTCCCATTCTTCAGGGATAGGCCATTCGTCATAAATGTGAATCGGGTCGCCCGTAATCCGTGTGCCGTCTTCCGAAAGCGGATGAAGCGTTCCTGAGCTAAGCAACAAGTAACGTTTCCCGTCGGCATCGGTGACATGTTCGGGATCTATCTCCCCGATTTTCAGGTCTACCGGCTTGCTCCAAGGACCTTCAGGACTGTCTGCCCAAATCACCATATTCGTTTTCTTCTTCTGCGCGTCACGTGTAGGCAGATAAATATAGAAACGGTCTTTATACACACACAAGTCGGGCGCCCAAATCTCGCCGTTGTATTCGGGCAAGGCTATGGAGCACGGATGCCAGTCGACCAGATTGTCCGACTCATACACGACGAGCCCCGGCGTATAGACAAACGAGGAATGAATCATGTAATACTTGTTTCCATAACGGATGATGGAGGGGTCGGGATTGTCTCCTTCCAACAAACGGATAGTAGTACGGTCTTCATTCAGGATATCAGAAGGAGGAAGTTGTGCCTGAAGCGGTATGTTGCTTCCCAGCATGAGCAACGATGCCAAAGCTGCAAAGGTCTGTTTTCGCATAATTTTGTTTGATTAGGGTTAATAAATTAAACGCAAATATATAAAATCCACACAAGAATCCTTGCTTTTCGATTGTTATTTTATAAATTTGCGTGAACAACGAAAACGAGAAAGACAATTATGTGTGGAATTGTGGGATATATCGGGAAAAGACAAGCCTACCCGATTTTAATCAAAGGACTGAAACGGCTGGAATACCGCGGATATGACAGTGCGGGAGTAGGACTGATAAACGGTTCAAATCAATTGAACATCTATAAAGCCAAAGGCAAAGTATTGAATCTGGAAGAAACCGCTGCACAAAAAGATGTGTCAGGGTGTATCGGCATTGCTCACACACGATGGGCGACCCACGGTGAACCATGCCAAGCCAATGCCCATCCTCATGTTTCCCAATCGGGCAACCTTGCACTGGTACACAATGGCATCATCGAGAACTATGCCTCGTTACGCGACCAACTCAAAGAAAAAGGATACACGTTTCAAAGCTCTACAGATACCGAAGTGCTGGTACAACTGATAGATTACCTGCAAAATTCGTACCAGATAGATTTGTTGGAAGCGGTACAAGTCGCCCTTCACCGGGTAATCGGCGCATACGCCATTGCCATTATCGACAAACGCACCCCCGGCCGCATCATCGCCGCACGCAAAAGCAGCCCACTGGTTATCGGCGTAGGGAATGATGAATTTTTCCTTGCCTCAGACGCTACTCCCATTGTAGAATATACCAACCAAGTGGTTTACCTGCAAGACGGAGACATCGCCGTACTGGAAACGGGCAAGCCACTGAAAGTCGTCAATCTGGAAAACGAACTTCAACCGGCAGAAATCAAGGAAATAGACATGAACATCGGCCAGTTGGAAAAAGGAGGATACCCCCACTTCATGTTAAAAGAAATCTTCGAGCAACCCGAATGCATCAACGATTGCATGCGCGGAAGGGTGAACAAAGAAACGCACGAGGTAATACTTTCAGCAGTAAACGACCACAAGGAACATCTCCTGAACGCCCGCCGGTTCATTATCGTGGCATGCGGCACTTCGTGGCATGCCGGACTCATCGGGAAGCAACTCATCGAAGCTTTTTGCCGCATCCCTGTAGAAGTGGAATACGCCTCGGAATTCCGTTACAGGAATCCGGTCATCAGCAATGAAGATGTCGTCATAGCTATATCCCAATCGGGAGAAACCGCCGACACGCTCGCCGCTATCGAATTGGCACGGAGCAAAGGCGCGTTCGTATATGGCATTTGCAATGCAGTAGGTTCATCTATCCCACGCAATACAGATTCGGGCTCGTACATCCACGTAGGACCGGAAATCGGCGTAGCATCTACCAAAGCCTTTACCGGACAAGTGACGGTACTCACGATGCTTGCCCTTACGTTGGGGCATGAGAAAAAACTCATCAATGATACGACTTATACGCATATCATCGACGAGTTGGTCCAAATACCGGACAAGATAAAGGAGGTATTGAAGCAGAACGAAAGCATTGCCCGGCTTTCGCGCATCTTCACCTACGCACACAACTTCCTCTATTTAGGACGCGGATACAGCTATCCTGTGGCACTGGAGGGCGCATTGAAGCTGAAAGAGATATCCTACATCCACGCCGAAGGCTATCCCGCCGCCGAAATGAAGCACGGCCCCATCGCATTGGTAGACACGGAGATGCCCGTAGTGGTCATAGCCACCCAAAACGCAATGTATGAAAAGATTATCAGCAACATTCAGGAAATCAAAGCCCGCCAGGGACGCATCATCGCACTGGTAAATCCCCATGATACGGTCATCAGCAAACTGGCGGACGAATGCATCGAAATCCCAGAAACCTTAGAGTGTCTGGAACCTTTGATAACCACCGTCCCTTTGCAATTATTGGCATATCATATCGCCGTATGCAAAGGGAAAGACGTAGACCAGCCTCGGAATTTGGCAAAGTCTGTCACGGTGGAATAAATGATGTTTAATAAATCTTATTCTACATACAACACCAGGCCTTTCAGGTATTCGCCTTCGGGATGGTAAATATTTACCGGATGGTCTCCCGGCTGGGTCAGCTGATGCAAAATACGGACGCTTCTCCCCGCCTGAGCCGCCGCGGTAAATACCGCATTACGGAAATTCTCTTTCGTCACTACCTGTGAGCAAGAGAAAGTAAACAAGATACCGCCGGGGCGAATCTTCTCAAAGGCTTTGGCATTCAATTTTGTATAACCGCGCAAGGCATTGCGGAGTGCGTCCCGGTGTTTGGCAAAAGCAGGAGGGTCAAGAATAATCAAATCGTATTGGTCACCCATCCGGTCGAGGAACTTGAAAGCGTCTTCAGCATAAGCCTGATGGCGCGGGTCATCGGGGAAATTCAATTTCACATTCTCGTTGGTCAAGTCAATTGCTTTAGCCGAACTGTCTACCGAATGCACCAGTTTCGCCCCTCCGCGCATGGCATAAAAAGAGAATCCGCCCGTATAGCAGAACATGTTCAACACGTTCCGTCCCGAGGCATACCGCTCCAACAAATGCCGGTTTTCACGCTGGTCGACGAAAAATCCTGTCTTTTGCCCTTTCAGCCAATCTACATGGAACCTTAATCCGTTCTCCATCGCTACATTATCCGTGCTTCCTCCCTTGATAAAGCCATTCTCTTTCGCCAACAAATCCGCCTTGAAAGGAAGGGTTGTTTCCGATTTGTAATAAATGTTCCGGACCGTATCACCCATTACTTGGATTAGCGCATCGGCTATCTCCAGCCGACATACATGCATCCCTGCCGAATGGGCCTGCATCACCGCCGTGCTTCCATAAATATCGATAATCAACCCGGGCAAATTATCACCCTCGCCATGCACCAAACGGTACGTATCGGTTTGCGGATTGCCTATCAGGCCCAACGCCACACGCAAGGCACGGGCAGACTCCAACTTGCGCACCCAAAAGGCATGGTCAACGGTTTCTTGCGCAAACGATAATACACGCACGGCAATGCTCCCTATCTGGAAATGCCCGCAAGCGATAAACTCTTTCTTCGATGTATAGACATCTACCACTTCCCCCTCTTCAGGTTCTCCTTCTGCATAAGCGATGGCTCCCGAAAAAATCCACGGATGGAAACGCTTCAGCGATTCTTCCTTTCCGGACTTCAAATAAACTCTTTTATATGACACGTTCATTTTACTTTAATTGAATATCCGCATTTCACCCAATTGCCATGTAGGGGCGTATCGCATACGCCCGAATGCATCAACTAATCCACGTGGATATTTTCAGGGCGTATGCGATACGCCCCTACATGGGATGTTTGCGGATATTCGTGTTACTTTAAATTCAGTTGACAAAAGATTATCTCAAAAAAACTACACAAGACCTATTCAGCATCTGCTTCCTCCACCTTCTCTACCTGATAATTCCCATGGCTGCGGAGTTCTTCCAGATAAGTGTAAATCTCCACGCATGCCCATGCATCGGTAGCGGCATAGAGCTGCTGGGCTTCGGTCAGTACGTCCGCTTCCCAGTTCGACAAACGCTGCGTTTTCGAAATCTTCTTGCCGAAAAGCAATGCGTAAATCTTCTGCAAGCTCTTTTCTTCGATACCGAAGCGCGGCACATAATCTTGCAGTTCAATCCAATTACCGTCCCGCGGGTCTCCCTGGTTCCTTTTGCGCAACATCGCAAAATCATCACGCAAGGAAAGCCCGACCTTCAACACATTATTTTGTAAGAACTCCTCCAAGAAATCGGGAAGCCCCAAGTGGTTCAGGCGAAACAAGAAACAGGTATCATGCGTAGCTATCTGCAAGAGAGCCACCTTATGTACCGTCCCTCTTTTAAACGAAGGGCGTGTCTCCGTATCCACTCCTACAACCGAATGGGTATTAAGATACCTTACCGCCTTCCGCGCCTCGGATTCGGTATAAATCACAAAGATACGTCCGGAGAAATTCTCCTTCGGCATATTGGCTATTTGTTCTTTTGAAATTTTATTCCGTAATATTATCATAAATCATTCATCTTCACCTGTATCCAATCCTTCATACAAATCATCTTCCGTATAATTCGCATCCGCGTCAAAAACAGCCGGCAAGGGACCGTCTACGTCTTCCTCCGTTTCCTGACGGACGTTGTATTTCACATCGTGCAAGGCACGCATGACATTCAACAAGCGTTGCCCCCAAAACTCGCTGAAATTCTCCCGGCATACCACCAACGCATCGTTCATCGTCCTGCCAAGGCCTAACTGATAGACACAAATAAAATCCTTCACAGACTGGTAGATATCCGCCAATCCCTCGGATATCGTCTGGCAAATGGGAGTATCACTGTATGCCATATCGTCCAGAAACACATCCAGATAATCATCGTATCTGCCCATCAATGCAGCCACTCCGGCACGTACCCGCTCGTAATCACCTTCCGTAACGAATGTTTCGGGGTCGAACTCGTCCATACGCTCCGCATATTCGGGAAGCAATGATGCCTTCAGATACAACAATGGCAATAATTTCAAAGCTTTGTCTACAAACGGACGGCGTTTCATTTCGCCCGTCCGCTCCAAGAAACCGCAAAATTCAGCGGCTACGGTTACAAACTCTACCGTATTCTTATCATATATAGCGGATATATTCTTTTCCATAACGAAATTTGATTGCGGCGCAAAAATAATAAAAATAATTCGTACATTTGCGTTTGATTTTTACTATTTCCCTATTCGATTATGAAGAAAAAGACTGAGACTAAAGAAAACGAAGAAAAAATGATTGCTCCTTCGAAGGTGATAAAAGCCATGAAAGGCGAAACGATACATTTCATTATTGGATTGCTCTGTGTCATATTCGGCGTGTATATGCTTTTGGCATTCACGTCTTTCTTCTTCACCGGGGGCAATGACCAAAGCATATTGGCACATCCTGACCCCGGAGAATTGCTCGAGACTGAAAACCGGATTCAGAACTATGCCGGTGCACGCGGGGCGCAACTCTCGCAATTTCTGATAAATGATTGTTTCGGAATTTCAGCATACCTGATTGTCGTATTCCTTATCGTAGCGGGTATGAAACTGATGAAAGCCTATCAATTCACATTATGGAAATGGTTTATAGGCTGCTCGGTACTCATGATATGGCTCTCCATTACGTTGGGATTCGCCTTCGGAGGCACGTTCCAAGACACTTTCCTTTATCCGGGAGGTCTGCACGGATACAATGTAAGCCAATGGATTTGTTCCCAAATCGGTGCGCCGGGACTCATTCTTGCCCTGCTTGTCACCTTGATTCTTATCGCCGTATTCTTTACCCGCGAGACCATGCAGATTGTACGCAAGACGCTTCATCCTACCCTTCCGCTGCGGAATAACAAGGAAAAGAACCGTGCGGAAGAGAAGCCGAAAACCGAAGAGGCCGCCCCCGTCAACACTTCTTCCGAACCAGTCACGGACAAACCTGCCGATGCGCTTTCAGATTCCGGCTCTGGCCCCATTGAACTTGAACTCGACCCCATAGAGAACAAGGAAGAAGAGCCGCACCACGATATGCGGGAAGAACAGGTTCCTCTAAACGAGACGTTAACTGTACCTGCGAAAGAGAAAAAAGAGGAAACGCCCAATGAGCCTACGTTTGAAATTGAAAGCACCTCAGAAGAAGAACCTGCGTCCGAACGCGGAACATTGGACCAGCCCTACAATCCACGCTTGGATTTAGAGCACTACCACTTCCCTACCCTTGACCTGCTCAACTCGTACAACGACCATGAGCCTTCGATAGACATGGAAGAGCAAAACGCCAACAAGAACCGCATCATTCAGGTCTTGCGAAGTTTCGGCATCGAAATCAGCTCTATCAAAGCAAGCGTAGGCCCTACCATTACCCTTTACGAAATCACGCCGGCGGAAGGCGTGCGCATCAACCGCATCCGGAACCTGGAAGACGATATTGCCTTGAGCCTTTCGGCACTGGGCATCCGCATCATTGCGCCGATTCCCGGAAAAGGCACCATCGGCATCGAAGTGCCGAACGCTAACCCACGCATCGTTCCCATGAACTCAATCTTGAGCAGCAAGAAGTTTCAGGATACCACGTTCGAGCTTCCTGTGGCATTGGGAAAGACCATCACGAACGAAGTATTTATGGTTGATTTGGCAAAAGCGCCACACATGCTGGTAGCCGGTGCCACCGGTCAAGGTAAATCGGTCGGGCTGAATGCCATTGTCACCTCTTTATTATACAAGAAGCATCCCAGCGAGTTGAAATTCGTCATCGTAGACCCGAAGAAAGTAGAGTTTGCCATCTACGCACCGATTGAAAGGCATTTTCTGGCGAAACTGCCCGACTCGGACAGTGCCATCATCACCGATGTGACAAAAGTGGTGCAAACCCTCAATTCGCTCTGCACCGAAATGGATAACCGTTACGATTTGCTTCAGGAAGCAGGATGCCGCAACATCAAGGAATACAATGCCAAGTTCATCAGCCGCCAGTTGAATCCCGAAAAGGGACATCGCTTCATGCCGTATATCGTGATTATCATCGACGAGTTCGGCGACCTGATTATGACCGCCGGAAAAGAAGTGGAACTTCCGATATGCCGCATCGCCCAACTGGCACGTGCCGTAGGAATCCATGCCATTATCGCGACCCAGCGTCCGACTACGAACATCATTACCGGAACCATTAAAGCAAACTTCCCGGCACGTGTCGCATTCCGTGTGGCTTCGATGATGGACTCGCGTACCATTCTTGACCGCCCGGGAGCGCAACAACTCATCGGTAAGGGAGACATGCTTTATCTGCAAGGGAACGACCCGGTACGTGTTCAATGTGCCTTTGTAGATACGCCGGAAGTAGAACGTATCGTAAAATACATCAGCCAGCAACAAGGATATACGACCGCATTCCTTTTACCCGAGCCGGAAGATGATTCGGAAGGAACAGGAGGCAGTGCCGATGTCGACATGAACCGCCTCGACCCCTTGTTCGAGGAAGCCGCACGCTTGCTCATCTACCACCAGCAAGGGTCTACCTCGCTTATCCAACGCAAGTTCTCTATCGGATATAACCGTGCCGGACGCATCATGGACCAATTGGAACGCGCGGGCATCGTAGGGCCAGCCAACGGAAGCAAGGCACGCGAAGTGCTCTGCATGGACGAGAATGACCTGTCCATGCGTATGAATAATCTGAAGAACCAATAAAACGATTGCAGAAATGAAACACATCTATCTGATTTGCCTGTTCATCGCCGCATCCGTCTTCACCTATGCAGGTGAAGACAACCGTGCGAAAGCGATTCTTGACCAAACCGCCAAAGCCTACCGGGAAGCGGGAGGCATCAATATCCTTTTCGAAGGAACACAGCGAGGCACTTTGCTCTTGAAAGGTGAATGTTTTTACTTGGAATGCGGCGGAGTGAAAAGTTGGTTCGATGGAGAAACACAATGGAGCTACGTAGAAGAAAACGAAGAGGTTACCGTATCCAATCCTTCTCCCGAAGAATTGCAAAGCATCAATCCGTATGCGCTAATCAACTCCTACACCACCCTCTTCAATTACCAATATGGAAACCGGCATGCCATCAAAGGAAAGCAGGGGAACGAAGTCATCCTTACCCCTCGCCGGAAAAGTGACATCAAGTCGATTGTCCTTTTCATCTCAGACAATTACCAGCCGCTTCATATCACTATCAACCTAGTGAACGGACAAGTCCAAGAGTTCCGCATCGTATCCTATAAGACGCACCAACCTTATGCGGAAACTACTTTCCACTTTAATCCGAAACAGTACCCAGATGCTGAAGTAATCGATATGAGATGAACCGGCACTTGCAGATAAAACGAAACTTAGACAAAACAAGCCTCATCGTCAGTCCTATGAATCGGGAGTGCATTCCTCCCAAAACAAAAAAGCTCCAGTCATCTTTTGCAAGGACTGACGATGAGATCTTACCAATTTGCCTATTCTGCTTAATAGATGGCGGGCTTCTACCTTTTTATTTGAGAAACATAATCTTTGACTGCAAAAAATTATCTTGATACCATGAAAAAACATTTCTTTCTTTTATGTTATATCACACTTGGATTATTGCCGGTACAAGCTCATGTTCCCGAAATGGACTCTTTACTAAAGCGTCTTGATACAGTCATCAAGGAACGCCCGCTTGCTATCGAAAAGAAAAAAAGCCGATTGCGTGAATTAGAGTTGCGTTATTCTCATAGCCTCTCCGAAGAAGAACGTTTTTTGCACTTGGGCAGATTGCTGGAAGAATACCGTTCATTCAATGCGGACTCATCGCTGGCACTCACACAAAAGCGTTTACGCTTGGCACAAAGTTTAAAATGCCGGGAATACTTAGACAATGCCCGCATGAATTTAGCAGAAGTAATGGGTATTGCAGGCATGTATAAAGAAGCGTTAGAACAAATGGATAAAGTTTGTTTAGATTCATTGCCAGGATACTTACGTACTTATTATTTCCACAATCTGCGTACCCTTTACGGTTGGATGGCGGATTACGTGATTCTACCCGAAGAAAAAATACGTTACCGCAAATTAATGAAAATTTATACCGACTCCTTATTGGAGCGTAGGCTTATGGAACATGACACACTGTTTTACATCATGAACCGTTGCCAGCATTATAATCAATCAGGACGTTATGACGAAGCTATTCGCTTGATAAAACCTTATCTAGAAGTTGGAGACATGCATTACAAAGGCATTGCCGCCTATACGCTTTCAGAATCCTACGGACAGAAAGGCGATACAGAGCACGAAACAAAATACCTTGCCATGTCAGCTATATCCGATATGCAAACTCCTGTTTTGGAATATGCCGCATTGCCTCGCCTTGCCGTTCGATTGTTCCATAAAGGTGACGTAGAACGTGCGTACACTTACTTGAAGTTATGTATGGAAGATGCCGTATCTTGCAATGCCCGCTTACGCATATTAGAGATACTGAAAATATTCCCCATCGTAAACGAGGTGTATCAATTACAAATACAGAAACGGCAACGTCAGATGGGGTGGGCTTTGGCTTCTATCAGCCTGCTTTCTTTCTTTTTGGTCTTAGCCGTAATCTATGTACGCAGGCAAATGAAGCGGACAGAACAGGCGCGCCGGGAAGTGGAAGAAGCAAACAACCGTTTGAAAGAGTTGAATGAAGAATTGCACTGTTCCAATAATATGTTGAAAGAAGCGAATCGGAGCATAGCGGAAAATTCCCGCTTGAAAGAAGCGTATATCGGACGCTATATGGACCAATGTTCACTTTATATAGAGAAGATAGACGAATATCGTCGCCAATTAGGGAAACTGGCTGCGGCGGGGAATGTGCAGGATTTATACAAGTCACTCAAATCATCAAAATTCATAGATAAAGAATTGCAAGATTTTTATGCAGGTTTCGATGATACATTTTTACAATTGTTCCCTACCTTCGTGGATGACTTCAACGCTTTATTGATGCCGGAAGAACATATTATCCCCAAACAAGGAGAACGAATGAACACAGAGTTACGTATTTTTGCGCTTATCCGGCTTGGTATTACAGACAGTGTAAAAATAGCCCATTTTTTACGCTATTCGGTTACAACGATTTATAATTACCGTACTCGCGTACGGAACAAAGCCGCAGGCAGTCGAGAAGAACTTGAAAAGCGAGTAGCCGATATTGGGAAAATGGATTCATAAGCCTTTCTTCTCCCTCCATAATCTTTTATTTTTACTACTTTTTCCTCTTCCTTTGAAAATAAAATCATACTGATTATTAGTGCATTGCATATACGGCTGCACTACTTTTTTACTATCCTGCCAAGAAGGTTTCTTGTTAATGTCATACTTTTGCAATACGCTTCGTATGGAGAATGAAGCGATAATTATCAAATGTTTAATTTTAAATTTAATGGTATGCAAAGCAACAAGAAGCCATTACGATTCCGGCTATTCGCACTGTTGGTCGGAATCCTATGTTCACTCGGTGTTTCGGCACAGCAAATTACAGTGCAAGGTATCGTGAAAGACCAAACGGGCGAGCCTGTTATCGGTGCCAGTGTGGTACAGGACGGCACAAACAATGGTGTCATTACCGATTTCGACGGAAAGTTTACGCTTTCAGTTCCCGGCGATTCTAAGATTCGCATTTCTTACATTGGTTACATCACCCAGCTTATCCCCGTCAAAGGACAGAGTACGTTCAACATCACATTGGAGGAAGATTCCGAAATGCTGAGCGAAGTTGTAGTCATCGGTTATGGAAGTGTGGACAAAAAAGAACTGACTTCAGCCGTTTCTCACGTGTCCAGTAAAGATTTCCTGAACATCGCCTCGTCCGACCCTGCCATGCAGATACAAGGCAAAGTGGCAGGCGTGTCTATCGACAACCGTGGCGCAGCCGACCCTAACGTATCATCAAGCATTCAGGTACGTGGGCTTTCGTCGAGAAGTGCCGGAACAGGACCGTTGATTGTAATAGACGGTGTGCCTGGAGGTAATCTGATGAATGTCAACAGCAATGACATCGCTTCCATTGATGTATTGAAGGACGGTGCAGCTTCCGCTATTTACGGTACGCGGGGAAGTAACGGAGTAATCCTTATCACAACCAAACAAGGTTCGAAGGACGGTGCTATCCATACGACCTATAATGGTTATGTATCGGCTGATTTTATCGTCAACCCAATGAAAACGCTTTCTGCCGAACAGTTCCGTCAATGGCGTGTACCCCAAGGCGGAACAGATATGGGCGGCGACACCGACTGGATGGATGAAATCACCCGCACAGGGTTCTCCCATTCGCACGCCCTTACCTTATCGGGAGGCAATGCGCAGAACAATTACCGTGTGACGGTGGACATGCGACAGGCAAAAGGCATCGATTTACGCTCGGACCGCAAGGAATGGGGAGCACGCGCCACGTTCAACCATACAACGAAGAACGGACTCTTCAAATTCACAGCAAATGTTGCGCCTCGTTTCGTAAACAAAAACAATTCCGATTGGGGAGTGTTTGATGTAGCTTTAGTCGCTAATCCTACTACACCGGTATTCGACCCGTCTGACCCTTCTGGAAAAACTTATTATAATTTCCAAGGACAAGACAATTACAATCCGGTAGAAAAGCTGAAGTTAGAAAAGAATTATGACGAAACCAAATGGTTCGACTGGGATGTTACCGCCAAGCTGAATCTGTTGCCTTTGCTGGCTCCGGAGGCAAGCAATCATACATTGAGCACGCAAGTCACACTGGCGCAACAAATCAACGACAACATGAACTATTGGTATGCTCCTTCCACGATGACCACAGAAATCAATGCGGGGCGAAAAGGCGAAGCCAAACAGGCTTATACGAAAGACCGGCAGGAAAGCCTGGAATGGCTGGTGAATTACAGTTTTCAGAAAAAAGGACATAGCCTAAGCTTTATGGGAGGTTATTCTTACCAATACTGGATGCATAACGGTATGACCGCCGAAAACAAGGACTTTTCATCAGACGCTTTTTTGTGGAACAATTTGGGTAATGGTGAATATATGTTAGAAGAAGGGCGCAACGGCATGAGCAGCTATCGGAATGATGCCAAGCTCATCGCATTCTTCGGACGCCTCAGCTATGACTGGGAAAAACGGTATATGGTGACCGCATCTTTACGTTACGAAGGCTCGTCTAAGTTCGGCGACAATAACAAATGGGGATATTTCCCTGCGGTATCTGCCGGATGGCGTATCAGCGATGAAGCCTTTATGGAAGACATTCGCTGGATTAATGACTTAAAAATACGCGGTGACTTCGGTATGACGGGAAATCAGGATTTCGATGCATACAAGTCGTTGGCTACATACGGAGGTTTCGGTTGGGTTTACTATAATGGAGGTTACTATCAGGTATGGGGACCGGGCAAGAATGTTAATCCAGACTTGAAATGGGAAAAAGGCATCAACTGGAATGTGGGTGTTGATTTCTCGCTGTTCGATAATCGGCTTTCCGGTTCGATAAACTACTATCATCGGAAGCAGCAAGATTTGTTGGGTGACTATACCGTGCCTGTTCCTCCTTACCTATTCGAATCAACATTTGCCAACGTAGGAACGATGCGCAATACCGGAATTGAGATAAATTTGGACATATTGGCTGTGCAGACCAAAGACTTTACATATAATATCGGTTTTGTCGGCTCTACAAACAACAATAAGTTTGTAAGCTTCTCCAATTCCATTTACAAAGGCAACCCCTATATGGATGTTTGCGGATTGCCCGGTCCAAATAATCCCGGAAACTTGCAACGCATTCAGGAAGGAGAACGCATCGGGAACTACCGCACGTATGCATACGCCGGAGTAGATGCAGACGGCAACTGGCTGGTGTGGAACAAAGACAATACCGAAAAGATTTCCATCAATGATGCTACAGAGGAAGACAAGCGCATTACCGGAAACGGTCTGCCGAAATTTACCGCTTCACTTGCTAACACTTTTACGTGGAAGAATTGGGATTTGACTCTTTATTTCCGGGGCGCATTTGGATTCGACTTGTTCAATGTACACGATCTGTATTATGGCTTGCAAAGCTCGAATAAGATTTCAAACGTTCTGCCTAAAGCATACGAAGAAAACGCCGCTATCACAACGGGTGTCAATGTATTGACAGATTATTTCATCGAACGTGGTGATTATGTAAAACTGGATGTTGCCACGTTAGGATATACTTGGAATGTGGATAAGAAGTATTTGGAGCGTATCCGTTTCTATTTGACCGGAAGGAATCTTTTTACCATCACCGGATTCAGCGGAGTAGATCCTTCTACGTATTCGGTCAACGGCCTTACTCCAGGCACTTTCGGCGGAAACCGCAACTATTATCCTTCAACCACACAACTTATGTTCGGTGTGCAAGTGGATTTCTAACAATAGATAATGTTTAAAGAAAAAGAATGCAATTATGAAATTCAAGACGATTATAACTGATTTATGTATAGGAACAGCGTTGTTGACAATCACACCGTCCTGTACAGATTTAACGGAAAACGTTTACGACCAAACCGTTACTGCCAACTATTACCAGACACACGATGACGTGATACGTGCTTTCCTCCGTCCTTTTGAGCATGGATTCTGGTCTATTACCAGCACTTACCGGCTGCAAGAAATCACGGCAGACCAAATCGGGACATGGGAACGTGACGGTTGGTGGTACGATGGCGGTCAATGGGAACGTCTGCACGACCATACGTGGGGACTGGAAGGCGGAGAAGCCGACATTATAACAGGTTGTTGGAACGGCTTCTTCCAAGGCATCGGGCAGTGCAATTCTGTCTTGGAAGACTTTGCCCGCCTCGACCCTGTGCAATATGGCTTTACCACGGAAGAGTTTGATGCGCTCAAATCACAGATCCACGTGATGCGTGCTTGGTTTTATATCCGTGCGCTCGACCTGTTCCGCCATTTGCCTTTAGTGGTCAGTTTCAGCGATCAGTCGCAAAACACTTCTTACCAGTTGCCTCCGAAAGAGATTTTCAATTTTATAGAGACCGAACTGCTGGACGCTTTGCCTCTGTTGCCGTTGAAAGAAGGTAATTCGGGAAATGGAGTGAATCAAGGCCAATGGAATCAAGGTTCTGCCGCCGCATTGTTGGTCCGTCTCTATTTAAACGCCGAAAAATGGATTGGAGAGGCACGTTATGACGATTGTGCCCGTGTGGCTCAGGAAATCATTGACGGCAAGTATGGATATTATGCGCTGGATGAAAAGTGGGATAGCCCGTTCGATTGGAACAACGAGACATCCAACGAAGTGCTTTTTGCCTATACTTCCAGTTACGGGTACAGCCATTGGCACATGACCAGCGACATGTATTGGTGGGGCTTGCCTTCGAACGCCCACTATTATTTCGGCTTCACGGATTGGGGAGGCATGAATCCAGGGCGTGGTGTCCAGCCGGGACACGATGTGGACGGCAATCTTTATCACTTTGATTTGGGCACGCCCATTCCCAAGTTCCAGAAGTATCCCGAAGATGTGCGTTTGAAGAAATATGTCAATTTATCCGGCACCAGCCAGCGTGAAGGCATGTTTCTCTATGGCTATTTGCCATACGCTGATGGTTCCGGCGAGCATGTTAAATCTCCTGTAGGTGATTATCCGATTTATTTACGTGATCAAGTAGGCAAATTCGGGAATACTGAACCAGGTACGGTTATAGACGACAAGGAGTCCAGTGTGACTCACGGCGACATGAATTCTGGATGGTGTTGCGTAAAATACCCCATTTACCGTGATGATGATCCGGGTGCGATGGAATCCGATTATGTAGAAATCCGTTTGGCGGAAATCTATTATTCGTTAGCCGAATGCAAGTTCCGACAAGGGGATGTTACTGAAGCTGGCAAATTGCTCAACACTGTGCGCAAGCGTAATTATCCTGAAGACACGTGGACAGAATACCTTTACCAGCCTGAAGGGAAAGTACAGTTGACCGAGGGTGAATTGTTGGACGAATGGGGACGTGAGTTCATCGATGAATCACGCCGCCGGACCGACCTTTGCCGTTGGAACAAATTCAGTTCGTCCACTTGGTGGGACAAACAACCTGACGCGGACAATCATACCGACATCTTTATTTTGACACAAAAGATTTTAGGGGCGAATCCCGACTTGAAACAGAACCCAGGTTATCCCGATATCGCACGTTGAGTATGAAATTTTTTTCGCATATATTGTGGTTTTGCGGTGCAGCGGTCTTAGGAACCGCTTGCACCCGCCATCCGGCACCGAAAGAAGAAACGGAAATCTTGCAGCTTCAAACGGACAAAGCCTGTTATCATCCCGGCGATTCGGTAACATTCGGAATAGACAAGAGCGTATCTTTATCAGGGCTGCACGTTCGTTACCGTCATTTGAACGAGGTGGTGGATGAAGATTCATTGCATGCCGATTCATGGACTTGGATGCCGCCTGCCGTAGACTACAAAGGCTATCTGGCAGAAGTATTCCGTCGGGATACAAAAGGTAAAGAAGAAACTTTAGGTACAATTGCCGTTGATGTGTCTTCCGATTGGAGCAAATTCCCCCGTTACGGATTTTTGTCACATTATGCCGGTGTATCGCAAGAACATATGGAGCAAATTATCGACCGGTTAAACCGTTTACATATCAATGGCGTTCAGTATCAGGATTGGCACTGGAAACACCATCGGCCCGCAGCAGGCACTTCATCTTGTCCCGCTGAAACCTGGACGGATATTGCTTTGCGTCCCGTAGAAAAACGGGTGGTGGATGCTTACATTGCTGAAACGCATCGCCGGGGAATGCTCTCTATTTTCTATAACCTGTGTTTCGGTGCACTGAAAGATGCTGAAACGGACGGAGTATCTCCCGACTGGTTCTTGTATAAAGACAAAGCCTGCACCGAACGCGATGCACACCGCCTGCCTTCCCAATGGAAGAGTGACATCTACTTGCTTGATCCGGGAAATGCAGGTTGGCAACGGTATTTGGCACAGGAAAACGAAAAGGTGTACAGCCTGTTCGCTTTCGACGGTTTTCAAATAGATCAGTTGGGAAGCCGAGGCATCGTGTACAACGCCCAAGGGCAAGAAGTGGATTTGCCTCAAGCGTATGAATCATTCATCCGTGCGATGCGTACAGCCCGGCCAGACAAACGGTTGGTGATGAATGCGGTCAGCGGATTCGGTCAGGATGCCATAGCCCGTGCGGGTACAGATTTCTTCTATAATGAAGTATGGGCAGACCAGCCTCAATTCGCTGACTTAGCCGAAATCTTAAAAGAAAATGCCGCTTTGGATTCCACTCGCGCTACCGTATTTGCCGCTTATATGAATTATAATGTGGCGGATTCAACGGGGATATTCAATACGCCCGGAGTTTTACTGACAGATGCTGTGATGTTCGCTTTAGGGGCTTCGCATTTAGAAGCAGGTGAGCACCTGCTCTGCAAAGAATATTTCCCGAATAACAACTTACGCACAACGGCGGAATTGGATAAAGCACTCATCGCTTATTATGATTTTTTGGTAGCTTACGAGAATTTATTACGTGATGGCGGGCAATGGCAAGAAATCAAGGTGGATTGTACCGATGGTTCTTTGAAATTCGCTTCTTGGCCTCCACGTGCCGGATGTGTATCTGTGCTTTGCCGGCAAATTGGCAATAAACAAGTATTGCATCTGCTTAACACTTCACAAGCTGATAAATTGGAGTGGCGTGACGCTTCTGGAACAATGCCGGAGCCAGACTTACATACCGATGTACCCATAAGCATAGAAGTTGCCCGTCCAATAGAGCGTGTATGGATGGCATCGCCTGATTTTCATTTCGGCATACCTTATAGTCTGGAGTTCCGGCAAAAGAAAGGACAGGTAACGCTAACATTGCCTAACTTAAAATATTGGGATATAGTGGTACTAGAATATTAAGTACCTCAATAGAGTATTGGTTTTTAGATAACAAACTTTTAATAAAATCTGTAATATGAAGAAACTATTATTAACGGCAGGCATTCTGCTGACTTCCCTTTTAGGGAAAGCCGAAGGAATTACATCCCCTTCCGGCATAGTGAAAGTCGATTTCGAGTTGACAGGAAACGGTGTCCCGACTTACAGCGTGGCATACAAAGACCGTCCTGTAGTGAAGCCCAGCACCTTAGGATTAGAGTTGAATGGACAAAGCAATCTGATGGATGGTTTTGAGGTTGTGAAAACGTCCACCTCTACTTTCGACGAAACATGGCAACCCGTGTGGGGAGAAACGAAAGACATCCGTAATCATTACAATGAGTTGCTGGTGGAACTGCGCCAACCCACTACCGACCGCTATATGAACATCCGATTTCGTGTGTATGACGAGGGAATGGGGTTACGTTATGAATTTCCGACACAAAAGAACTTGATTTATTTTGTCATTAAAGAAGAGCATACCCAATTTGCCATGACCGGCGATCATACCGCCTGGTGGATTCCCGGCGACTACGATACGCAGGAGTATGATTACACAGAAAGCCGTCTGTCTGAAATCAGAGGATTGCTGGAGAAAGCATATACAAGTAATCTGTCGCAAACGATGTTTTCGAATACAGGCGTTCAGACTTCTTTGCAGATGAAGACAGACGATGGACTGTATATCAATCTGCACGAAGCCGCTTTGGTGGACTACTCGTGTATGCATCTTAATCTGGATGATAAGAACATGGTTTTCGAATCCTGGCTGACTCCCGATGCGCAGGGAAACAAAGGATACATGCAAGCTCCGTGCCATACCCCTTGGCGTACGGTAATGGTTAGCGATGATGCCCGCGACATCTTGGCTTCTAAACTGATTTTGAACCTGAACGAGCCGTGCAAGCTGGAAGATACTTCGTGGATAAAGCCTGTAAAGTATATCGGTGTATGGTGGGAAATGATAACGGGCAAAAGTGCCTGGTCGTACACCAATGACCTGCCATCGGTGAAACTGGACGAAATTGATTATACTAAGGTGAAACCTCACGGTAATCATGGTGCCAATAACGAAAACGTAAGACGCTATATCGACTTTGCCGCACAACATGGTTTCGACCAAGTGCTGGTAGAAGGATGGAACATCGGTTGGGAAGACTGGTTCGGCAACAGCAAGGATTATGTTTTCGATTTTGTAACGCCCTATCCTGATTTCGACATCAAAGCCTTGAACGAATATGCGCATAATAAAGGTGTGCGTCTGATGATGCATCATGAAACTTCAGCGTCTATCCGTAACTATGAACGGCATTTGCGCGATGCCTACGAACTGATGGAGAAATATGGATATAATTCGGTGAAAAGCGGATATGTAGGCAACATCATTCCTCGCGGTGAGCACCATTACGGACAATGGATGGTCAATCATTATTTGTATGCCGTAAAGGAAGCAGCCAAACATCATATTATGGTGAACGGGCACGAGGCAGTACGCCCTACAGGCCTATGCCGTACCTATCCTAATTTAATAGGGAATGAATCTGCCCGTGGAACAGAATACGAAGCTTTTGGCGGAAGCAAACCTTTCCATACAACGGTCTTGCCTTTCACACGCCTGCAAGGCGGTCCGATGGATTATACGCCGGGGATTTTCGAGATGGAAATCAGCAAACTGAACCCCAATAACCATTCGCATGTCAACTCTACCTTGGTGCGTCAGTTAGCTTTGTATGTCACATTATACAGTCCGCTCCAAATGGCTGCCGACATTCCTGAAAACTATGAACGTTTTATGGATGCCTTCCAGTTTATCAAAGATGTAGCTGTAGATTGGGATGACAGCCGCTATTTAGAAGCTGAACCAGGACAATACATCACAGTGGCACGCCGCGCGAAAGGAACTAATGACTGGTTTATTGGCTGTACCAGTGGCGAGAACGGACACGACTCTGAATTAAGATTCAATTTCTTGGATACAGACAAAACCTATATTGCTACAATTTATGCCGATGCTCCTGACGCTCATTATAAAAATAATCCGCAAGCATATATTATTCATAAAGGGACTATTACTGCTAAAACAACATTGAAGCTGAAAGCAGCTCCCGGTGGAGGATATGCCATCAGTATATGCGAAGCCTCAAAAGAGGAGAGTAAAGGACTAAAGCGTCTTTCAGGAAATATTCATTAAAATGAACTTCGCATCTTGCCCAATTGCTTGTAGAAGCGTATTGCAATTAGGCTGGAATGCAATTGTTTTTAGGAAGGTATTTAGCCGCTCAGGCAGACAGAGGTATATGTTTTGTGAGTTTCAATAGGCTGAAACTATAGTTTTATATATACTGAAACTTTTGTTTCAATAATCTAAAACCATAGTTTCACACTATTAAAATAAAAGCGAAACTATACTGCCTTAGCGAAAGAAACTGTATATAATTCAATATGAGTGCGTTATAGATTCATATAAATGCCTGCAAACAGTTCATTTGACACAATGCAGACATTCATCCTCATTAAGAAGCACAATTCACTATCGGGCAGTGCAATCATGTTTGTAGGAATGAAACAAATTATCCCCGCATTCCCGATCTGCAATGCTATACTTGATTCCAATAAAAATGGGCAAACTGCTTTCTTGCAGCTTGCCCATTTTTATTAACTTCACGGCTTATTTCAGCAATTCAGCCAACTTGGCTTCGATTGCATCCCCACGCAGATTGCGTGCGATAATCGTACCTTCCTGGTCTACCAATACCGTAGCCGGAATGCTGCGTACGCCATACAGTTTAGCGCCTTCACAATCCCAGGCTTTCAAGTCTGACATTTGCGGCCATGTGATGTTCAAATCCTTGATGGCTTTCTTCCATGCTTCTGCGTCACGGTCGAGAGAAACGCCCACGATACCGAAGCCTTTTGACTGATATTTCTTATATGCAGCAACTACATTCGGCATTTCCGCACGGCAGGGACCGCACCAGCTTGCCCAGAAGTCAATCAACGTATACTTGTTCTTTGCAATGAAATCAGATAATTTCACGCTTTCACCTTCAGGAGTATTCATGGTGAAATCAATGAACTTCTGGCCTACCGCGGTTTTAGCTACCGTAGCCAAATGTTCTTTCAAAGCCACCACGTCTTCATTTGAGGCATACGATGCAGGTATCTGGTCTACCAAAGGCTGAATGCGCTCGGTTTCAAATGCGCCATAATAGTTTGTCAACATCTGGACACCCATCAAATTCGTAATGTTTGAAGAAATGGCATTGAACATCATTTCCATGCTCAAACTATCCTTTTCCTCCAATTGCTTTTCAGCCTCTTTACGCTGCTCTGCGCTCAACGAGTCGTTCTTACTCTGCTGGTACAAAGCAAACATTTCTTTATTCAAAGGAATAAATTCGTCCATGAATTTCTGATAAGCATCGTTACATACTGTACCCGCCACTTTCGAAACTTCCTTATTCATGTTCAATGTAATGGTTCCCGGTTCAAGAAAGACCATCGTCTGCATCTCTCCCGGAGCGTATGTCACATAACGGCTTACTGTAACCGTATCGGCATCTCCCGTAAACTGGAATGTTCCGCCTGTTACTACCGCAGAATCAACGCTGACCCAATTCCTGCCAACCAAATCCTGCAAATACACAACTTCACCGTCAGCTACACCTTCAATTGTACCCTTAATTGTATAACTCGGTTTGCTCTGACATGAAGCAAACGCCAGCATGCCAGCGGTTGCTATCCATAAAAATGTTTTCATATTGCTATTTATTGAATAATTTTGACGGACAAAGATACGTTTTTTTTCATAGATACGGATAAAACGGCCTATATTTTATCATTCATTGGTAGTTCTTGATAAAAACAATGTTAAAAACAGGCCTATCACATAACAAAGATGAAGGGCGGAAGGACTTAATCCCATAAACACATCCAGTCCGGTATAGCGGAGCGAGGCAAAAAACTGTACCATAAAGAAAAGCGTAATGAAAAAGCCGGAGAAACGGACAAAGGCATACGACAATCCCCGTACCAAGTCCCGGTCGGTATGATAATAATCTACAGCATATCCGTACACCAAAGCCATGGTGCCCACTCCTACAGACACGAGAAAAGTACACCCCTCCGCCAACGGCGAATGTTCCAATCCTCCGGTAATGCTTCGTACCAGATTCCACGGTCCCCATGCCAGAAGCATGCATCCCGCCAAGAATATGCCTCCGACCATTAAACTCCAACAGAATGCCCGTTTTTCTTTTCCCGACAAACGGCTATGACGCATGAACAGACGCATGATGAGTGCCCCAAGCCCCGAATGCATCCATAACCCTATCCCAAAAGCCAAGATAAGCAAATGCCCCAGAAACGGAGCCTTCAGGAATCCGGGGACGGCATTCCTTAATTGCCAACGCAAACCTTCGGAGCTGAGCAGGCTTTGCACATCATGCCAGCCGTAAATGCTCCCTACCCATGATAAAAACGCGACAAGCAACGTGAGCAGGAAGAATACAATAGCCGGATGCAGAAAACGTCTATTCATCATCAGGCTCTAAATTATCGATATCCAGGATGCGCAATTCGAAAGCCCGTGTGACCAGCCGGCAGGCGTTCACGCCGGTACGTTCGTCTGAACGGAACAAGCGGTTTATCAAATCATTCTGACGCTTCTCTATCGATTTCACGCCAAAAGGCATTCCTTTCAGGTTCGTAATCATTTCTTTCGTATAGCCCAGCGCCAAATGACGCAACAAACGCTCGTCATACTCATCAATATCGTAATCAATCAACGCTTCCTGACGGCGCTGCTCAGCAAGTACCGACTGCTTGAAACGGTCTACAATTTTTTCTAATATCGGATAATTGAATACCAGTTTCTTTCCAGCCATTACCGCTTCTACATCGGTTGCGGTCAACAGTTCTCCCGTTTTCAGGATAATGCCATCCGCTCCGGCGTTCAATGCGTCTACCCAAAGCTTTTCGTTCAATACTTCTCCCGTAAAAATCAAGACTTTCAGTTCGGGATGTTCCTTATGCAAACGGGCACAAATGGAAACCCCGATTGTAGTAGATCCTCCCAATCCTAAATCAAGCAAGACCATATCAGGGATATGCTGTTGCAGCAAAGCCCAAAACTCCGCCTCGGTCATGGCCGTACCTATCACTTCTGCATTGGGTATCTCATGACGGAATATCTCTTCCGTACCTTTTAATTCCAATTTTACATCTTCAACGATGATAACCTTAAATTTTTCCATATACTTATTTTTATGTGCCTGCATTTAATTGTTTCTTCTCCGGAATGGTAAACCATACCGTATATCCGCCTCCCGCTTCCGGACAAGCATTGATACGGCATCCACGTTTTCCGCCATATTCATCATGGTCGCGGATGATTTGTTTGCAAACTAAAAACTCCGTACCCACCAGCTCATTCCGATTGCCTGTATACATACGTGCCAGCGAAGGATAAAACCATGCGTTCAATTCCTCCTGCGTATAAGTGCGCCGCATATCGGTAAAACAAAACCTCACAAAACCATTATCCGGACCGGCAGATACGACCAGCTTGCCCGCTTCCGGATAACGGAGCGCCTCGTTTATCAGATTCTCAAAAAGGAAATCCAACAACACCACATCGCCCGACATAACTAATCCGGAAGGGATGTGGGATTCCAGTTCAAGGGCGGACATGAATTTGCGGGACACCTTCCGGAAATAACGGCATAGCTTTTCTTCTACATATTCCGAACGGATTTCTGTACGGCGGAAGGTAATTTCTTCCAACTGGCGTGCCGCACAGGAACTGAGCAAGCCGAATATGTCCTTATAATAATTCACCAGCTCGTCCACCGTCTGAAGCTGTTCGCGTTCGTCCGATTCAAGCCTTGCCTCATCCGTATTCAGACGGTCTATAATCTGCTTGATGCGGTTAGGGTAATAAACCGTTTCATGCTTAATGGTAGACAAGCAATTATCCAGCACCATGTTCTGCACATGCAGCAGGTTTTCTTCGTACAACGCCCGCCTTGCATCGTCCTGCGCCAGCTCTATGTCATTGTATTTCTGACGTACCCGTACTACGGCGTTATACAATACAGCCGCCAGATAATCGACCACCAATTCTGAAAGCAACACATCTTCCTCGTTGATTTTCCGCCTTACAATCTGCAAGGCAAACACACCGGTAGAATGGGTTTCACCTCCTATCTGCACCCGGAGAGGCAAGGCAATCCAGCCCGTGGCGTCGGCGCGCAAGAGCACCTGCTTATCAAAACAACGCTGCATCAAGGCGCGCACCTCGTCTATGTCATTCTCTTGCCTGAAATGCCAACGCAAGACCGAGGTTTCTTCATCAAAGAATGCCATGCCCAAATTAGATACCGGGAACAATTCGTTCAACTCATCACCTAATTCCGTCAATAGTACATCCGGCATGATATCCCCTTCGTCGGTAAGGCGGACAGAAGCAAATATCGCCTGGTTAATCACAAACACCTGCTCCATGTTGTAGCGATAGCGCAAACGGTGGCGCCAATACAGCCAATAATAGCCTATCAGGCAGACAAATACCAGCAAGACGAGCAATACCAAAGCAATGAGCTTATTATTTGCAGACTGGCGCATCTGTACACAATATGCTTCCAGCGAGCGGTCCTTGCTTATTTGCTTATAAAGTGCCGTATACGCCTGATTGTTATAATAATAGACATAAAAATCCTTTACCGCCAATGCCGCGACGGCAGCCTCGTTCCGCACATCCAAAAGAATATAATAATCGGTATCAAACTGCTTGTCCAGCCATGCTTGCTCTCCCATCCGGAAATCATCCTGATAAAGGCTCAGCAAAGGCGCGTCACATCCCGAATAGCGAAGGTAATGGATATTCAGATAATGCAGCACGCTATCGGCATATTCTAACGCATCGGCATAATATCCGTTTACATTACATTCGTATACCAGATTGGCGTAATCATTCGCAATTGCCAATAAGCTGTCGTATGACACCACTTGTCGGGAACCGGTTGATACGGATGTTACAGGTTGCTTCCGGCAACCGCTCCCGCCCACTGCAAGCAACACGAGTCCGATATATACCAATGCCCTTTTTACGCCTTTCGGCAAGCGGAAATAAAACCGGCTCCCTTTGCCCAAAGCACTCTGTATATCAAACCGGCACACATTGAACAAAGCGTTCGTTTTCCGGTATTTCTCTATAATGCCCTTGCAATTCATCAATCCGAAACCATGCCCTTTCTGGAGGCGGAGCGATTCCGCATCCGTAGCGGTATCCATCCCGATTGCTCCCGAATCATACACCTTTTCATCCAATATACGGCGGATATCCTTCTCTGAAAGCCCCATGCCGGTATCAGATACCGAAATCTCCACATAATCCGGCGTCTCACTCGCTTCCAGCTCGATGCGCCCTCCTTCCGGCGTATACTTACGGGCATTCTCAGCCAACGTATTAATCATGAATAACGTAAGTGCTCGGTCTGCCTTCACAATCGCCTCGGTTGGATGAACAACGAAAACCTGTCGCTTCATCTCAAAGGAACGCTTCCCTTTAGCCACCATATCAAACAACTCGTTCAGCCCAAAGCTTTCGATATTCAGGCTCACCGTACCCTGACGCATTTTAATCCACAAAGCCAAAATATCATTGTATTCGTTAATCCGGGTAATCAGCTCGTCGATATAGGCATACTTTCCCTTTTTCACCTGCTCCTGACGGGCATAAGGCGCCGATTTTAATTTATGCACTTCATTTACAATCCGGTCGATGTATGGCAAGATTCCCGTCACAATCGAAAGGCACGCTTTCTTGACCGCGTTCTCTTTCTTGTTCTCGACCAAATGTTGCCGGTGAATATACTGCTCTTTCTCTACCCTCCGCCGCTCGTCATCCAACGAAACCAGATTCGCCCCGTTCTCCAATGCCCATGCCAGATAAGGCGAAACCAATTGCAATAAAGCTTTCTCTTCCTTATGGAAAGGGCGGTTCAGTGCCATCCACATACGTCCAATGGCACCTTTCCCCGGAGAAACCAAGTCAAAGGCAAAACCGATTGTCTTCTCCGGAAGTTCAAAAGACAGGCCTTCAGGCAAAGCTCCCGTTTCTGCATCTTTCAGACGGATCTGCATGTCTACAGCCCCGAATATGCGGAGGAAATCGTCTTTCACCGTTTGCTGGATGGCACAGACCACCTCATCCATATCAGAAGCAGAAGAAGGTACGGAAGAAATGATTTTCCGGCACAATTCAAATACTTGCTTTAATGCTGACAGATAAATGGAATTACGCCTTTTCCATCTCCGATTAAAAAAGGCAAACAACAGAACCAATACGCACAGCCCGAGCACAACCAAGAAAAGCAAGGCACTGAGCTGTTTCGATTCGCGTTCCAACGCTATATAGCGGCTCTCTAACAATTTGTCCTGACGGGTATAATCCAGCAAATCGAGATAAATATTGCGGTTATAGTCCGATTCCGGCTTCATGTCCATAGCCGAATACGTCCGGCTCAATTGCTCGCGCAAACGCAGGATCCATTCCGGAACCGTCTTTATCCCGTCATCGGCAATCCATTTCAACTCTATCGAACGCCCTGCACCCGGAATGTAAGTACGCAGACGGTCTAATGTATCCGTACAATGATAGTATTTCTCATGATGCAGGTTGACATAATGCAAGGCTGTATCCAAATTGGGCAACGCCTTTTCCGGGCATCCTATGTAATTATAATAAGTAGCCAGCGTACGGTATGTCCCCGATATCTGATACCAATCATCATATTGCTTGAACAAGCCCAATGCTTTCCGCGCAAACGAAAGCGGAAGGCTGTCCAAAGGCAGCCCCTTATCATTAATCATCCGCAGCATCCCCGGACTGTTTTCCGCCAGGACTTCCCGGTTTTGGCGGAAATTCAAGAGTTCCGCCAATGCCTGCAAGGCATTCGCTTCAAAATAGATGTACCCTCTTTCCCTGCTCACCATCAGGCAGCTGGTCAAATAGTTCAGTTCGCCAGCCAACAATTTTTCACGGGTCGGAGCCGCATACATATCTCCGGAACCGCGCATATACACATAATAAAGCCATTGTGCCGTATCACTCCGGATGGCATTTACATCCACAGAATCAATCGCACGGAGCGACTCGTCATGCTGTTGCAGATAATAAAAGTAAATCCCAGATACGATATAGAATTCAGAAATGGCGTAACTCAAGCGTAACTTGAGCCGGGCGTCCGAAACCAGCTTTTCATCCTCGCGGATACGTTTCATCCGGCGGAAAGCACTGTTCCGATAGTCATAAAACTCTTTATTCATTGCAGTCCGCTGGCATATTTTCATCATGCCGACATCTGCTATCAACCGCTCTATTTCGTTATCCCCTTCCCCCAGCGCTTGCCTGAAAAGGCGGGAAGCACGCTCAAAGTCCATGCGCATAAAAGCGCAAAAGCCCAGATTATTCAAAGCCTCTGCACGCTGGCCGGAATTTCCTTTTGCCAAAAGAAAGGCTTCCTGTGCGGCTTTCTCAGAAGCAGCAAGATTCCGGTAACGCATGGAATACGCTTCCTGATTCAGCGAATCTGCCCGAAAATACGCCTCCATCCGCTCCGAACGGTTTCCGCATGCCGTCAATACCAGCATCAGAAACGCCAGACACCACCCTTCCTTACGCACAATTTGTATCTCCTGTTTTCTTATCCTTCACAATGAAAAAAAGAGGTTATATCATCAGACAACCAATCTCAATGATACAACCCCTTTCACTCTAACTGAAAGAATGGTCATTTTTTCGATTCTTCTAAAGAAACTTTTCTGAATTCCTTCAACAGTTTTTCCAATTCCAATGAAGCTTTACGTGCACGAGTGCCTGCTGCCTTGTTGCCCTTTGCAGCCTGCAATTCAGCATCTGCAACCAACGCTTCATTCAATTCCTTAATTTTTGCAATTAATTCGTTCATAGCTTTTAATGATTTTGACCTTAAACATTTTCAAAGTAAATACAAATAACTCAATATGCTGCTGTTCCGCCTTTCTTTTTTACATTATTTAAACATTTCAAGCATGAATGCATTGCAACCCAGTTGCAAAAGTGCCTTCACCAAAGAAAATCAAACGATTTGAATAACGACAGAACGAAAGATTCTATTTAATTTCGCACCGGATAAAAATAAATGATTATGGCACACCAACATGTACACATTCACACGCACAATCAAGCACTGACCTCGCTCAATACGGTTTTTATTGTATGTATTGTCATTAACCTGCTCTTTGTCATCATAGAAGCAGGAGTGGGATTTTTATTCAATTCCTTAGGCCTGCTGTCTGACGCCGGACACAACCTGAGCGATGTTTTCAGCCTGTTGCTTTCGCTCTTTGCCTACCGCATGGCGAAGCGTCACAGTACCGACCATTTTACTTACGGATACAAGAAAAGTACGGTTCTGGTTTCTTTGCTCAACGCCATTATCCTGCTGATTGCAGTAGGTGCCATCATTATCGAAAGCATTTACAAGCTCAGGCAACCCGAACAAGTATCGGGCGTTGCGGTATCCTGGACGGCTGGAATCGGAATTCTTGTCAACGGCATCACGGCATGGTTGCTTATGAAGAACCAAAAGCATGACTTAAATGTACGGGGCGCCTTCCTGCACATGGCAATGGACACCTTGGTTTCCGTGGGAGTCGTTATTTCGGGTATCATTATCGTGCTTACGGGCTTCGTCTTGATTGACACGCTCATCAGCCTCGCCATCGCGATTCTGATTCTGATTTCAACTTGGAAACTTTTAAAAGAAAGCCTTTTCCTTTCGCTTGATGCCGTACCCGAAACGATTCACCTGCATGAACTGGAGAAACACATCGCTCAAGTAGAGGGGGTAGAAAGTTTCCATCATTTCCATGTGTGGGCAATGAGCACGACCGAGAATGCAGCCACAATCCATGTCGTGCTAAAAGACTTAACGCAGATGGAAGAAGTGAAACATGCCGTCAAAGACAAGCTGCGCGATTATGGCATCCAGCATAGCACCGTAGAATGCGAAGCCCCCGGAAGCCATTGCCATGACTCCTGTTGTTGCAAGTAAACGCAAAAAACACCTGATGAACAGACTTCCCCGTTACAGCGTTACAATTACAATAATTACAATTACAAAACATCGTTTTTCCAAAGACATGCCATCTAACAATAAGCTTTTTTCGGTCTCCCCGAAATACGTAAAAAAACGAGATATTACAATATAATATTTTCTTCAAGCTATCCGCACTTTTCCGTTTGAACTTATTGTTAGATGTTAGATTTGTAATTGTAATTATTGTAATTGTAACGCTGTAACGTTGGTTGGAGATAATATAGGTGCACAGCCCTTCGGATATATATGCACGGTCCGGTGCAGATAGTTGCGTGCGCCGCCGCAAGCATCCGGACCAGCCATCACGAACGAATGCCGCGAGAAGCATATACCGCACAAAATATAAAAACAAAAAAGAAGGAGGAAAGCCTGGAGCCGTTCCATGGCTTTCTCTCCTTCCCTTATGGAATTTCTAACAATTAATTACAAAATTGACTTTACAGTTTCCAGCATGCCTTTTTCCTGAATGCTGTCCAAATCAGCTTTTACGGCTGCGGTCAATCCCGGAATCTGATTCAAATCTTCGCCCCAAATAGACTGTGCCGCCAATACGCCTTCTGCAATCTTCTGCGTATCACCTGTAGCCCACAACTGTTTCAGCAAATCCATGATTTCCGGAGCGTCATTCGGAACGATTTCAGCACCGTCTTCGCGTACGCCGCCCTTATAATAAGTAATGATAGCGGCCAATCCCAATACCAAGCCTTTCGGAAGTTCACCCTTACGTTCCAGATATACCTTCAAGCCGGGCAGGTCACGGGTCTGGTATTTCGGGAATGAGTTCAGCATGATAGAAGTCACTTGATGGTCAACGAACGGATTGTTGAAGCGTTCCAATACATCATGAGCGAATTGTTCCAATTCAGCCTTCGGCAAATTCAAGGTTTCCATCAGTTCGTCAAACATCACCTTGTGGATGAACTTGCCGATAACCGGATGCTGGCAAGCATCGCGGACAATGTTCACTCCCGACAGATATGCAACCGGCGACAATACGGTATGCGGACCGTTCAGCAACGTAACTTTTCTTTCATGATACGGAGCTTCAGACGGAACGAACAATACATTCAGGCCTGCCTTGTCTGCAGGGAATTCTTTTGCCACTTCTTGCGGTGCCTCGATTACCCACAAATGGAAAATTTCTCCCTGAACGACCATGTTGTCGTCGTATTGAAGTTTTTCCTTAATGGCATCAATTTCCTTGCGCGGGAATCCCGGAACGATACGGTCTACCAAAGTAGCATATACACCGCAGGCTTTTTCGAACCAATTCTTGAAATCCTCGCCCAAGTTCCACAAATCGATGTACTGATATATTGTTTCCTTCAACTTATGTCCGTTCAAGAAAATCAATTCGCACGGGAAAATAATCAAACCTTTTGACATATCACCGTTGAATGTCTTGAAACGATGATACAGCAATTGGGTCAGTTTGCCCGGATAAGAAGCAGCAGGAGCATCTTCTAATTTGCAAGCCGGGTCAAAAGCGATGCCGGCTTCCGTTGTGTTTGAAATGACAAAACGCATTTCCGGCTGCTCTGCCAATTTCATGAATTCATCATTCTGTGAATACGGATTCAAGGCACGGCTTACTACATCAATCATTGTAAGGCTGTTCACCACTTGCCCTTTGTCAAGCCCTTGCAAATTAACATGGTACAGACAATCTTGTGCATTAAGCTTGTCTATCATACCGTTTGCCAAAGGCTGGACGATTACTACACTGCTGTTAAAATCGGTCTTCTGGTCCATGTTGTAGATAATCCAATCTACAAATGCGCGTAAGAAGTTACCTTCACCAAATTGAATGATTCTCTCAGGACGGATTGTCTTGTTTGCTGTTTCTTTGTTTAATGGTTTCATACTCATGATATTTTTAAAGTTCTAATTGTTACTTTTCACCCATATCGCCTCCTTAAATTATATAAAAGGAGGAAATTCGTTTGCCATACTCAGTAAAAAACATTGATAAATCGAGACGTATCCGGACGAATCATGTGATTAATTTTACTAAATATTCGCTGCAAATATACGAAATATTTTGTTATTCCAAATAAAATTTTTACTTTCGTGTTCGATAACGAGAAATAAAACGATATTTGTGTTCTTCAACATAAAATATGCCTTATAGCTTCTTGTTTACATGAAAATACCTAACAAAAAACATAAACCAAAAAGAAAGCTTTATGAAAAAATTTATGGATGAAAACTTCCTGTTGAAAACAGAGACAGCACAGGAATTGTACCACAATCATGCAGCAAAAATGCCTATTATCGATTACCATTGCCACTTGATTCCGAAAATGGTAGCCGATGATTATCAATTCAAGTCAATCACAGAAATCTGGCTGGGCGGTGACCACTATAAATGGCGTGCTATGCGTAGCAACGGTGTAGACGAACGCTATTGTACCGGAAAAGACACCACAGATTGGGAAAAATTCGAGAAGTGGGCAGAAACAGTTCCTTACACATTCCGTAACCCCTTGTATCATTGGACTCACCTGGAACTGAAAACCGCTTTCGGTATCGATAAAATCCTGAACCCCTCTACCGCACGTGAAATATTCGAAGAATGTAATGCCAAATTGGCTACTCCTGAATACTCTGCACGCAACTTGATGCGCCGCTACCACGTAGAGACCGTATGTACGACAGACGACCCCGTAGATTCTTTGGAATATCATATCGCAACACGCGAAAGCGGCTTCGAAATCAAGATGCTTCCGGCTTGGCGTCCCGATAAGGCCATGGCTGTAGAATCTGCAGCCAACTATCGTGCTTACATCGAAAAACTGGCGGAAGTGAGCGGCGTAAACATTTCTTCGTTCGATGACATGATTGACGCTTTGCGCAAACGTCACGCATTCTTTGCAGAACAAGGATGTAGATTGTCAGACCACGGAATCGAAGAATTCTATGCTGAAGACTATACAGATGCTGAAATCCGTGCGATATTCAATAAAGTGTACGGCGGCACGGAATTGACGAAAGAAGAAATCCTGAAGTTCAAGTCGGCTATGTTGGTTATCTTTGCCGAAATGGACTGGGAAACCGGTTGGGCGCAACAATATCACTACGGAGCTATCCGCGACAATAACAGCAAGATGTTCAAGTTATTGGGACCGGATACCGGTTTTGACTCTATCGGTGAATTCAACACAGCCAAATCAATGTCGAAATTCCTCGACCGCCTGAACTCTGAAGGCAAACTGACTAAAACCATCCTGTACAACCTGAATCCATGCGCGAATGAAGTAGTTGCTACCATGCTGGGCAACTTCCAGGACGGTTCGGTACCGGGCAAGATTCAGTTCGGTTCCGGCTGGTGGTTCCTCGATCAGAAAGACGGTATGGAAAAGCAGATGAACGCGCTTTCACTGCTGGGCTTGTTGAGCCGCTTTGTAGGTATGCTTACAGACTCACGTTCATTCCTGTCTTATCCGCGTCATGAATACTTCCGCCGCACATTATGTAATTTGTTAGGCAATGATGTTGAAAACGGAGAACTCCCGGAATCAGAAATGCCGCGCATCCAGCAAATGGTAGAAGATATTTGCTATAACAACGCAAAGAATTATTTCAATTTCTAATCGTTCTTCATAATTGACTAGGTTATGCAAAGGGAAGCCCGCTTTTTTGGCGGGCTTCTTTCTTTTTTGTATCTTTGCGCTCCTAAAAATGCAGACATAAAAAAGACAATGAAAATACGATTTATGAGTTTGGGAAGCGGAAGCAGTGGGAACTGCTATTATCTCGCTACTGATACATACAGCATATTGATAGACGCAGGCGTAGGCATCCGGAGCATCAAAAAAACATTTAAAGACTATAATTTAAACATTCAAGAACTAAAAGCCATTCTTATCACACACGACCACGCAGACCATATCAAAGCTGTAGGGAACCTGGCAAAAAAATATAATATCCCAGTCTACACGACCCAAGAGATACACAAAGGCATGCAACGCAGCTATTGCATGACGGAAAAACTGAGTGCCGAACACACTTGCCTGCTATACAAGGAAACTCCCATACAGCTTGGAGATTTCAATGTCACATGTTTCGAAGTGCCCCATGACGGTACTGACAATGTAGGCTATTTCATCGAAGCAGACAACAAGACGTTCGCTTTCCTTACCGACATGGGGCATATCACCCCTACTGCCGCCACTTACATATCACGTGCCAACTACTTGATTTTAGAGGCGAATTACGATGACGAAATGCTGCAAATGGGGCCTTATCCTCCTCACTTAAAAGTCCGCATTGCCGGCGCTAACGGGCACATGAGCAACCGGGATACGGCGCAATTCCTCGCCGAACACTTCCCGCCTGACTTGAAGTATCTTTGGTTGTGCCATCTGAGCAAAGACAATAACCATCCGGAACTGGCGTACAAGACGGTTGAACTGGCATTAAAAGAACGAAACATTATTGCCGGACGCGATGTACAGGTCATTCCCTTAAAACGTACCTTGCCTTCTGAATTATATTGCTTTGAATAAGAAGCTGTTTTGAATTTATCGTGCGATGATTTGGGATGAGTTTTTGAGGCATTTTCGCTTCTGTGATGAGGAAGATAGCGGGCTATCTGACGAAGAACAGTAAGCATTCGATAAACTACAGTCATTAAATATCTATATAATGATAGCGACTGTTACTATTGGATTCATAGTGACAGTCGCTATAGTTTTGTTGAACCTGTATGTTGACGTTGTGGTTAGTTGGCGGATTCTACAGTTTGTTTGGTCAACAGGCTCTCCGGATGTTGCAGTTTCCATTTGTGCGGAAGAAGGTTAAGCAGTTCCTCATCAGCGGACTTCTTATGATACGGCATTTGGGCAATGATATCCTTCAGGTAATCCCTTGGGTTCACATCGTGTGCCTTGCAGGTGGCCAGCAGGGAACAGATTACAGACATGTTAACGGCAGCCTCGTGATTACCGCAGAAGAGATAGTTCTTGCGCCCCAAAGCAATTGGCCGGATGGCATTTTCCGCCAGGTTGTTGTCCAAAAGCAGGCGTCCGTCCTCCAGGCATCTCATCATGTTGTCCCATCGGGTATAGGCATACGAGACAGCTTTGCCGATTAGCGATTGGGGACTGTATTTGATGCCTTCCGTTTCCATCCACGTCTTCATGGCCTCCATGATTGGGCGTGTCAGTTCCCGGCGTTTCGCTTTGCGTCCGTCGAACGACAAGCCCGCCTTATCGCAGCAGTGCTCAATCCTGTACATGTACTGTATCTGGGCCAGCCCATATTCGGCTTCCTTTTTGTTTTCACCCAAGGCATGCTCAAAATCACGGCGGATATGCGCCATGCAATTGACCAGCCGCACGTCGGGGTTGGTCTTGAAGGCTGTCTCATAGCCTGCAAAACCGTCGCATTGAAGGTATCCTTTGAAGCGGTATTGGCTTGCCAGTGATTCGATGACTGATCCGGCCCGGGATCCCATGTCATAATGGAAGATGACCAGTTTTTCCATGACAGACCTGACCATCCAGAGGTATTCCTTTTCCGCCTTGTGCTTTCCTCTGTTGATGACCGGGATGGTGGTCTCGTCCGCCTGCACATAGTCGCAAGAGAAGACCTCTTTCTTAAGCGACTCATACAGGGGCTTCAGCAGTTCTACCGTCTTCTTGAACCATCCGTCCAGCGTGCTTTCCGTAAGGCCTTTCAGCCCGAGATGCCTGTATTGCCGTATCTGACGGTAGAACGGGACGTGGTATTCATACTTCTGAAGCAGTATCTCGGCAAGCAGGCTGGTATCAGCGATGCACTTGTCAACAGGCATCAGCGGCATGGGGGCAATCTCCACTCCTTTCTGTCCAGCCGGAGGAAGCATGGTGCTGTCCTTGAGTGCATATTTGGGACGGATGATTTCCTTGACGTAAAGCATGCCCGGCTTGTGTTTGACGACTTTTGTTATCTCTTCGCCTATTCTACGGTATAAAGACAGGTCAACACCTGTCGGTTCTATTGTCTCGGTCTCCAGTACGGGTAAGTCCTCTATCATTTTTCGGTTCTGACGATTCTGCTTCCGTACTTCCGCCGATTCCTTTTCAATCTTCCCAACGGCTTCGTCGCGCTTTTCTTCCGCCTGATGTTGGAGTCCGGCAAACTCGTCTGCAAAAAGATCGGGGATATTAGGGTCATATGCGCGAAGCTTCTCCGATTTACGCCCAAAGAGCTGACGGTTCAGCCATGCGACCTGAGCCGTCAGCTCCTTGATGCGCGCCTGCAGTTTTTCATTCTGCTCAGCCTGTTTTTTATTAGTGGCAGACAATGAAGCAATAGAGGCATTCAGCCCTTCTATCGTCTTGAGTAATATAGCTTTTTCATCCATTGCCTGTCTCTTTTTTACTGATGTAAAGATACTAATTATTAATGGATTATACAATAATACCAGCACTTTTTTCAATAAAAGACATGTCATACATGGTACTCCTTACGCTCTGCCCTGAGCCGCCGGAGCCTCTGCCCCGGGCTTTCCTGAATGCCCTCGACCATCATTACCAGGTCACGCCATTCCATGGGATAACTGTCTGATTCCGGGTCGTATTCCGGCAGTTTGAAGCGTCCGGCCTCCAGCCGTTTGACGTACATCACCATGCCGCCGTCTTCCGCATGAAGCAGCTTCATAAGCCTGCGGTTGGAGCCGATGAAGATGAAGACATCGCCGTTCTTCACCTCACTTTTCATCTTTTCATGCACCACCCCGCACAGCGAACTGATGCCCTTGCGCATGTCCGTCCTGCCGGGACACAGGAAGTAGCGCATCGTGTCGTTCAAGTTAAACATGGCCCTCCTGCAGACTTTGGTTCAACACTTCCATCAACAGCTTCTCTGAGCCGCTTCCAAAGTGGGCACGGAGCCCGTTGGGAAACAACAAGGACACGCCGTAAGGAGCCTGTTCATCCAAGGACAATTCTGCTGTTGGCCGTTTGATATTGATCGGAGCCAGCTCTTGTTTGATACTGTCTTTCTCGGCAGAGTATTTCTTTTGCCAATAGTGATAGGTGGAATAACTCACTCCTATCTGTCGTAGGTACGACTTCAATGACAGGCCGCTTTGTTGCACCTGCATTTCTAATTCTTCAAATCCAGTTCTGTTCATTGCTATTCGGTTTGATTGTTATGTGGGGCAAAATTACAATCAAACTATAGGGCATGCAATGTGTATTTCTTAGAATGCTTACGAAGAACAGGAGCGAAAAGGACAAAAAAATCGCCCAAAGCACACACGAAAACGGATACATCAAGCCAAGAAAAACTTTTTGGAGAAATTCAAAACAGCTTCTAAATAAAAACGCATACGTTCTCATCAGGCAACGAGAACGTATGCGTAAGCCAACAAGACAGGCTTCACCGGCAAGCGAAGCCTGTCTCGTTAATCCCATTCATTTATTGCACGGCAATCCGATAAACGGCAAAAGTCTGTGCACCGACTTCTGTCTGCATTGTTTCTCCATCTACCGCTACTTGGCTTTCCTGAGGAACAATCATGTCCGGATTATCCAACGTATTCTCTGCGTCAGGGTCATCCGAATGAAGCGTAATGCAAGTGGCTTGTCCTGCCAGTTTCTTTTTCTTCAATCCATCAAACTCAATGCTGACCGGCTGTGCTTTATCCGACACATTCACCACTTTGACAATATAAGTCTTTGTCGGTTCATCCCATACCGCGCTGGCAAACAAGCCATTCTGATCCGCTTGCCCGCTTACAACTTTTCCGTCCATCAGCAAAGGCACTACCTGCGTTCCTTTATTGTGCCCATACAAATTCTGGACATGCCAGCTGCATGAACGTACGCTACGCAAATTATCAAACCAAATCAAGTCCGGACGCCATTGCCAACCCTTTACATGAGCCAGCAAGGGAGCGTATGTAGCCATGTACACCACATCCGCATTCCGCTCTACTCCGGTCAGGAAGGCAGCTTCAAGCAAGGATGCATGGAAATGGTTCCATTTTTTCCCTTTACCGTGACATGCATATTCACCTGCAAATACTTTCGGTCCTTTACGGTCATAATTATCATAACGGTTACCCGATTTCAAGAACCAGTCTTCCGGACGATAGAAATGCTCGTCTACCAAATCCACTTTCAACTTTTTCATTTCAGGCCACAGATAATCAAAATCTTTACCTTCCGAGTTAGGGCCAGACGAACCGATAATCTTCATATCCGGATATGCCTTACGGATAGCGTCTACAAAATATTTCAAACGCTCAGGATATTCAGGTCCCCATTGCTCATTGCCTACGCCTATGAATTTCAGATTAAACGGTGCCGGATGTCCCATCTCCGCACGCAACTTTCCCCATTGGGTCGATTCATCCCCATTGGCGAACTCGATAAGGTCGAGCGCATCTTGGATATAACTGTCCAATTGGTCTACCGGAACATGCGCTTTGGGGTCATTGTTCTGATACTGGCAAGCCAAACCCACATTGACAATCGGAAGCGGTTCTGCGCCCATATCTTCCGAAAGCAAGAACAGTTCGTAGAAACCCATGCCGTAGGTCTGATGATAATCAGGATAATAACGATGTTGGAACGTATATTCCCAGCGGTTTGAGTTCAAGGGACGGTTTTCAACCGGGCCGACCGAGTTTTTCCATTGGTAACGGTCTTCGATTTCTGTTCCTTCTACAATACACCCGCCCGGGAAACGGAATACACCCGGTTTGGTATCTGCCAATGCCTGTACCAAATCCTTACGCAAGCCATTTTCACGGCCTTTCCATGTATCAACCGGGAAAAGAGAAACATGCTCCAAATCTACGTTCCCTTCCGATGCCAGGAATATACGCAAATGACCTTCTTCCAAAGTCACCGGAGATGTAAGCACCAATTCATATTTCTTCCATTCGCTCGAATTGATTTCAATTTTACCCGAAGCCAACACTTGCGTTTCCCCCATCGAATAAGGGTCAATCAATTCAACCAATATCTTCTGCGCATTTCCTTTAGCCCAAACACTGAAACGGTATTTTTCATTGGCTTTCAAACCTATTCCGAAAAAGCCTTCATTCTCTAAGCCGGTGCGCTTATGCGCATGTCCGGGCGATGACAAACGCACGTAATGCGGATTTTTATCAAACGGTCCGTCTTCCTGTACAGAAACCTTTCCGAATGTTTTCCATCCTTGCAAACGATTGGGGAACTCAAACGAACGGTTCTTAACCAATTCGGCATACAACCCTCCGTCGGCTCCATAATTAATATCCTCAAAGAAGTGCCCATACATCGTAGGCTGTATCTCTGCCCCCAATTTATTCGCTTTTACGACAAAGTGATTGGTCTCTTGCGCCGATAGCCCTGAATAGCAACAAGTTGCCAAAGCCAGACTTAATACAGTTAGTTTATTCATATTTCTATCAGTTTATTTCAAGTACTACAATTGATTTGGCAGGCATTTTTACCAACAGACTGCCCTTTTCTATTTTCACGTCTTTAAACGGTTGGGGAGCAACCTTGTCCGGATTATCAAACGTATTGTAATCGTCAATCTTGTCAGCAGTCAGAATACGTCCGGAAACTTGTTTCCCATTAACTCCCTCCAAATTTACGGTCACTTCTGCAGCTTCATCCAGGCTGACATTCGAGATAGATACATGAATACGTCCTTCCTTATCGCGCGATGCAGTGCTGCTGATCAGAGGAATATTCCGTTTGTCGCGTACGTTTTTATAGGTACATTGCAAATCGGCAGGCAAGAATGTAGCGTCCTGATGTACATTATACATTTCAAAGACATGATAAGTCGGAGTCAGAACCATCTTGTCGTCTTTGGTCAGAATCATCGACTGAAGGACATTGGCTATCTGAGCGATATTGGTCATCTTTACCCGGTCGGTATATTTATGGAATATATCCAATGTCAAAGAAGCGACAAACGCATCGCGCATGGTATTTTGCTGATACAGATGTCCGGGAACCGTTCCGGGCTCTTCGTCCCACCAAGTACCCCATTCGTCTACCATTAATGCGATTTGTTTCTTCGGGTCGTATTTGTCCATAATAGCGATATGACGTTTCATCACATCTTCTATTTCACGGCACTTACCCATTGTCCAATAATAATCATCTTCCGTAAACTTTGTAGCCGAGCCTTTGCTTCCGCTCCAGCCAAGCACTGTATAATAATGCAACGAAATACCGTCCATCCGATGCCCGATATTCTTCATCAGCACTTCTGTCCAGTTATAATCGTAATCACTGGCACCGCTGGCTATCTTAAACAAGACATTGCCGTTATAATTACGGCAGTAAGTAGAATAACGGCGGTATAAGTCTGAATAGTATTCCGGGAGCATGCTTCCGCCACATCCCCAACTTTCATTTCCTACGCCAAAATATTTGACTTTCCAAGGCTTTTCCCTTCCGTTTTCCTTCCGTAATTTTGCCATCGGGCTTCCTTGCTCGGAAGTCATGTATTCCACCCATTTTGCCATTTCTTCCACACTCCCACTACCGACATTGCCACTGATGTACGGTTCGCATCCCAGCATTTCGCAAAGATTCAAAAACTCGTGTGTACCGAAACTATTATCTTCTACCGTGCCTCCCCAGTTGTTATTCACCATTTTCGGACGGTTTTCCTTAGGACCGATTCCGTCCATCCAATGGTATTCATCGGCAAAACATCCGCCCGGCCAACGCAATACAGGCACTTTCAGTTTCTTCAAG
Organism: Phocaeicola salanitronis DSM 18170; assembly: GCF_000190575.1. Taxonomy (NCBI): domain Bacteria; kingdom Pseudomonadati; phylum Bacteroidota; class Bacteroidia; order Bacteroidales; family Bacteroidaceae; genus Phocaeicola; species Phocaeicola salanitronis. The sequence continues at coordinate 783,715 of NC_015164.1, forward strand.
GCTTCGAGCACGTCATTGCGGTATCCGTTTGTGTTAGGAATAGAAGAATCCTCGCCTACCCACAAACCGCCATAGATACATGTTCCCAAATGTTCGGCAAACTGCCCATAAATTTCCTTCGGGATAATCTGTTCCGCCTGATCTGTATGGATTGTTACAACGGCCTGCTGCTGAGCAAAAAGAGTTAAATTAGCACTCAGCATCAAGCCTGCAATAAAAAATCTATTTTTCATAAGCACCGTTTTATTTCCTTACATTTATGATTCGCTGATTTTACATTTTACAGCAGCTTCTTCAATTAACAAACCAGCCTTATAACGTTCAATGTATGCATTAAATCCTGCCACATCTTCTCTATCAGGCTGAATTTCCACACCCGTATTTCCGGCAAACACCTGTTCTTCCAGAAAATCTGCGAGCGATTGTTCCTTCGTATTATTCACCAGATAAGCCCCCAATAAAGCTATGCCCCAAGCACCTCCTTCACCTGCGGTTTCCATCACTGATATCGGAGAATTAAGAGCTGCGGCAAGCACACGTTGCCCTACCCCTTTGGTCTTGAATAATCCGCCATGTCCCGTAATGCGGTCCACCTTAATCTTTTCTTCATTAAAAAGAATATCATTGCCGATTTTCAAAACAGCAACCGATGCATAAAGATGGGCACGCATAAAATTGGCGAGGTTGAACTTATCATTGGCAGAACGTACCACCAAAGGCCTTCCTTCAGCAAGTTTGGTGACGGGCTCACCTGAAATGTAGTTATATGAAATCAATCCACCGCAATCCGGATCACCTTCAAGGGCATGATTATACAACTTCCCAAAAACTTCATTCATATCTACGGGTACGCCTAACAATTCCTGATATTCCTTAAAGAGGTTCACCCATGCATTGAGGTCAGAAGTGCAGTTATTGCAATGTACCATTGCCACCAAGCTTCCATCAGGTGTGGTCACCATATCAATTACTTCGTACGGTCTTGACAATTCTTTTTCCAAAACAATCATTGAGAACGATGATGTTCCTGCCGACACATTTCCGGTGCGTTGCTTTACAGCGTTCGTCGCTACCATACCCGTACCAGCATCCCCTTCAGGCGGGCAAAGCGGTATTCCGGCTTTCAGACGACCCGACACGTCCAGTTTCTTAGCCCCTTCGGGGGTAAGGAATCCTGCATTCTTGCCAGCCAAGAGCACTTTAGGCAGAATATCGGTCAACTTCCAAGAAAATCCTTTCGGGGCAATCATCTTGTCAAATTTCTCAACCATTTCCGCCGAATAATTCTTAGTCTCCGGATCAATAGGAAGCATACCCGACGCGTCGCCAATGCCCAATACCTTCTGACCGGTCAATTGCCAATGAACATACCCTGCCAAGGTAGTTAAATAGTCGATATCCTTTACATGCGGTTCACCATTCAAAATAGCTTGATATAAATGAGAGATGCTCCAGCGGAGCGGAATATTGTAAACAAAAGCCTCCGACAAAGCTGCAGCAGCTATTCCTGTATTGGTATTACGCCATGTGCGGAAAGGAACAAGAATTTCTTCCTTGTCATTAAATGCCATATAACCATGCATCATGGCACTGATGCCAATAGCTGCCAACGACTGTATTTCCGTATCATATTGCTTCTTTACATCGGCGCAAAGGTCGGCATAGCAATCTTGCAAACCGCTCCAAATAGCATCAATGCTATACGTCCAAAGGCCGTCAATCAGTTGGTTTTCCCAAACATGGCTTCCCTGAGCAATCGGTTTGTTTTCCGGGTCAATCAACACCGCCTTAATACGAGTTGACCCAAATTCAATTCCCAAAATAGCTTTACCCGATTCGATAATCGATTTTGTGTTTGTATCCATGATATAAGAATTAAAAAAGTTAGAAATAAACACAGAGACACAAAGGCACAGAGGATAAACATCATTTAAGATCTCAGTGTCTCCGTGTCTCTGTATTCCCTTTTACAATCAGCAAAGTGCCTTGTTCAGCATATAGTAAACTTCATTCATGCGAAGCTCTTTCTTGAAGTCGCTGATGGTGGTATCTTTGTTGATATGTACCATTTCGATTCCTGCAATTTCTGCATAATCTTCCCAATATTCTGCGGTCAGGTCGTATGAGAAGCAAGAATGGTGTGTACCACCTGCCAGAATCCATGCACCGGCACCTACTTCGAAGTTGGGTTGCGGAATCCACAACGCAGAAGCTACCGGCAACTTAGGCAATGGTTTCGGTTCGATACACTCTACATCGTTTACAATCAAGCGGAATCGGTTTCCTAAATCTACAACTGTAGCCGTGCAACCTGCACCGGTCTTGCTGGTAAATACCAAACGGGCTGTCTGGCTCTTACGTATGCCGATACCCAAGAAGTGAACTTCCAGACGAGGTTTCTTAGCGGCAATCAACGGACATACTTCCAACATGTGAGCCTGCAGGATAGCGCTGTTTTCGCCGTCGAAGTTCAAGGTATAGTCTTCCAGGAACGAGCAGCCGTTAGGCAAACCTTGGTTCATCACCCATACCATACGGTAAAGGGCAGCTGATTTCCAGTCGCCTTCCGCACCGAATCCATAACCTTCTGCCATCAAGCGTTGAGAAGCAAGCCCCGGAATTTGGTCGAAATGGCTTCCGTCTGTCTGACCCAAATCATCAAAGTTGGTAGTGAAACCTTTCGCTCCTTTTGCTTTCAAAATCGCACGCAATGCCAATTCTGCTTTCGCCGAATTCCATACTTTCTGATACGCTTCGGTAGACTTATCTTCTAATTCAGCATCATGGTCGTATTCCTGGAAATATGTTTGAACCAGAGCATCTACATCTGCATCTTTTACTTGGCTATGATATTCCATCAATTCGCTTGCCGGGCAATAATCTACATGATACCCCATACGAACTTCGGCTTCTACTTTGTCACCGTCAGTTACAGCCACATTATTCATCTGGTCTCCGAAACGGATAATCAGCATATCCTGAGCGTCTGCCCAAGCTGCACATACACGCATCCAGACTGCAATCTTACGCTGAGTTTCTTCGTCTTGCCAATACCCTACTACCACTTTACGGCGGATACGCATACGGGTGCAGATGTGTCCGAATTCACGGTCACCATGTGCCGACTGGTTCAGGTTCATGAAGTCCATGTCCATGGTATCCCAAGGTATTTCCTTATTGTATTGAGTATGCAAGTGAAGCAAAGGCTTCTTCAGTTGCTGCAGGCCATGAATCCACATCTTTGCAGGCGAGAATGTATGCATCCACGTAATAACACCGATACACTTATCATCGTTATTAGCTGCCTTCATTACGGCTTCTACTTCTTTTGAAGAGTTTGCCGTTCCTTTATATACTACTTTCACCGGCAACTTCCCGCTATTGTTCAGTCCGGCTACCATTTCATTGCTATGTGCATCTACTGCGATGACTGCATCGCCTCCGTACAGAAGCTGTGCTCCTGTTACGAACCATACTTCAAATTGATCAAATGTGTTCATGATTGTTTATTTTTAAAATGGTTTGTTGTCTTTAATTCCTAATTACTTCTTCTGTCCATAATAAGCATTCGGTCCATGCTTGCGGCTAAAATGTTTCTCTACCAGCAACGGGTTCATAGTCAGATGCGGATTAACAGCATAGGCAATGCTTGCCATTTTAGCGACTTGCTCCATAACTACCGCATTATGAACGGCATCATGCGCATCTTTTCCCCACGAAAACGGACCGTGGTTTTTTACCAGCACACCCGGCGTATGAACAGGATTCATCCCTTCGAAACGTTTTACAATCACATTGCCGGTTTCCAATTCGTATTCGCCTTTTACTTCTTCTTCGGTCATATCAGCCGTACAAGGAATCGCTTCGTGGAAATAATCCGCGTGTGTCGTTCCTATATTCGGTATGTCACATCCGGCTTGTGCCCACGCTGTAGCGTATGTAGAATGGGTATGCACCACGCCTCCTATTTCCTTAAAAGCCTTGTAAAGGATCAAATGAGTGGGCGTATCACTCGACGGGCGCAAATCGCCTTCAACCACATTTCCGTCCAAGTCTACCACCACCATATCCGATGCTTTCATTTCATCGTATGACACTCCGCTGGGTTTGATAACTACCAGTCCCTTTTCACGGTCAATGGCAGAAACATTTCCCCATGTGAAAATAACCAGTCCGTGTTTCACTAAATCAAGATTGGCACGGAACACTTTTTCTTTTAAATCTTCCAACATAATCTTATAATTTGAATTTGGGAGCTTTCCGGTAAGCTTTATCATTGAACTTATACAATGAAGCACCTCTTTTAGACCCCGTTTTATCTATTTTATCCGTTTTTTCAATAAAGCCCATATCCGCAATGCGTTTCCTGAAATTACGCTTATCCATCGATTCTCCATAAATGGCTTCATACAAACTTTGCAACTGGGTCAATGTAAACAACTCAGGAAGCAAATTGAAACCAATTGGAGCAGAAGACGCTTTTTCTTTCATAATCGTTCTCGCCTTTTCCACCATTTCATTATGGTCAAAAATCAGATTGGGCAACTCTTCGACATCGATCCAATGTGCATTATGCTGCTGTACCAATTCACGGTCATATTCATTGATATTGATTAGCGCATAATAAGCCAACGAAATAACCCGTTCTCCCGGATCTCTGTGTATCTCCCCATAAGCGCCAATATGCTCCATATACACGTCTTTTAGCCCTGTCAATTCATACAAGACACGCTTGGCGGCATCATCGGCACTTTCGTTTTCTTGGACAAACCCACCCATCAGTGACCATTGTCCTTTTGCAGGCTCAAAATTCCGTTGAAGCAACAACAGACTTAACCTGCCTTTTTCGAAGCCGAAAATGATGCAATCTATGCCTACATAGAATTTAGGATTATTACTATAATATGAAGCCATATATCTTTACGTTATTTGTTTTCTACACCAAACTGGAAAATGCAATGACTCTGATAAGTTTCTCCCGGTTTCAATATAACCGAAGGCCATTGCGGATTATTGGGGCTGTCCGGATAATGTTGTGTTTCCAAACATACCGATGCACGTTGCGGATAAGCAATGCCTTTCTTACCCTTCACCGTACCGTCAAGAAAATTTCCGGTATACACTTGAATTCCGGGCTCGTTCGTATAAACGGTCAAGGTAATTCCTGAAGTCGGGCTAACCAGCTTCGCTGCTATTTGGCTAATGTCACCTTTCGTTTTCAATACCCAGTTATGGTCAAAACCGTTTCCGAACTTTACCTGTTCGTTATCAAATTCAGTTACAGACGGAGCAATCGGTTTAGGTGTATTAAAATCGAATGGAGTGCCCTTTACAGCCATCATCTTTCCATTTGTCATATAGGTGCTGTCTACCGGTGTTATGCTATCGGCGGCAACATATAATATCTGGTCTGTTCCGGGTTTTGACGGATCGCCATTCAAGTTGAAATAAGAATGGTTGGTCATATTTATGACCGTTGTCTTGTCGGTTGTAGCATCATATTTGATGTCAATGGCATTATTTGCAGTCAACGAATAGGTCACATGAGCCGTTACATTGCCAGGGAAGTTATTGTCACCGTCAGCCGAATTCATAGTCAGCACCAACGTACTGTCGTTCGTTTGATTGGCTTCATATACCTGATATTGCCAGCCTGTAGGGCCACCATGCAAACAATGTCCGAAATTGTTTACAGGCAACTGATACGATGTACCTTCTATTTTCATCTTTCCCTGATTGATACGGTTGGCATACCGCCCGATTGAAGCGCCGAAATCGCTCGGGATATTCTGATAGTCAGCGACACTATCAAAACCCAATACCACATCAGTCATTGTACCGTTTTTGTCAGGTACCATCAGTGACACGATGCGTCCGCCAAAGTTTGTAATGCAAACTTCCATACCCTTATGGTTCTTCAACGTGTACAACTTTGTCTGCTTGGTCCCGTCAACCGTAGTTTCAAAATTTGCAGGATTCAACCCCGAAAGGGTCAGAACAGGTTCCTTCTCTTGTGTAGCACAACCGGCTAATACAGCCCATGCCGCCATGCCCCAAATAGACATCCGAATGCTTTTCATGATTGTTTATTTTTATATGATTTGATTTGACAATAGAGACGCGGGAGCCGCGCCTCTACCTGAAAAAATTACCAGAAATACCAATAGAACGCAGCACAACATGCGATAACGCCCAATGTTGCAATCACATCCCACTTATTCCAGCTTTCTTTAATAGCCTTCTTGTAATCACTTGTAAATGTGATAGCTTCTACTTGTTCTTTGGTTGGAGCAGGAGTAAAACAAGAAACGATAACCATCATGACAATAATGAATACAAGCAGCCAGACTTCGAAAATAAGCCAATTGGTCTGCCAGAACCAGGAAGTATATTCCCAAAACGCTCCGTCCATTGCTTTCGTACCAGATTCGGTTATAACATTCGTAAGCAAACGAAGCATACCGATTAAGAAACCACCGATAAGTCCCCACTCACCGGCTTTAGGAGTAATTCTTTTTGAGAAAATACCGAGGGCAAACACAGCCACCATCGCCGGAGCAATCAAAGACTGAATGTCTTGCAAATAAGAATACAGGTTACCCATATTCATCATAATCGGCATCCACGCCAAACCTAAAATAACGACAACCACCGTGGCAAGACGCCCAACGAATACATAATGGCTTTCGCTCATCCCCTTCTTCATGGGTTTATAAAAGTCTTCTGTAAACAACGTAGCGCAACTATTAAAAAATGCAGCCAAAGATGCAACCAGCGCACAAACAAAACCAATCGTCACAATGCCTTTTACACCTGTCGGCAAAATATTCTTCACCATCATGGCAAACGCGCCGTCTGTGTCGTGAGTATTGGTAATATCCATCACAATGCCACTGCCCGCCTTCAGCGAAAGTGCGTATGCGACCATCCCCGGAATCAAGAACATGAATATCGGCAACAATTTAAAATAGCCGGCAGCAATGGTACCCCGACGGGCACGTCTCATAACAGCCGCATTATCTTCCCCCTTTGTCTGCCCCAGAACACGCTGTACAATATGCTGGTCCGTACACCAATACCAAAAACCGATAATAGAGGCGCCTAAGAAGACCACATATCCCGGGAACTTCGGATACATCGGGTCGGCAGGGTCGGTATGGAACATGTGTGTCGTCCCGAAACCATCATGCGCAGCATTACATACTGCCATCATTTGTGTCCAACCTTCCATTATGCTTCCATCTCCCAACATACTCAATCCGAGGAACAACACGAGGAAAGAGCCGACAATCAGAATCGGAGTCTGGATTGCAGACAAGGTCATTACCCCTTTCATACCGCCAAAGACAGTAAACACCGCTGTAATGGCAATTAATCCGATAGCTCCATACCAGAACGGCAAGCCAAGCAAATATTCAAAGAAAATACCGCCGGTAAATGCCGTTACCGAAACTTTAGTCAATATATAAGCAATCAGCGTGATTATAGAAAGCCATGAACCCGTCCGCTGAGTATAACGGAATTTAAGGAAGTCAGGCATCGTTATGATTTTCCCCAATTTGTTGTTCAACAACTGGTAAAATGGGACGAACAACCATCCGAGAATCAAAATCATCCACCCTTGCATTTCCCAGTGTCCCATGCCGACACCGTCTTTTGCACCTGTACCGGCAAGTCCTACAAGGTGTTCTGAACCAATATTTGCAGCAAAAATAGCTGCACCAATAACATACCAGGGTTCTCCTTTACCAAAAAGGTAATCTTCACTGTTGGCTCCTTGCTGAAGCTTTTTGTCTTTTTGAATGGCGCGATATACCGCCCACGCAATCAGAATGACTCCAACGGAAAGAACTGCCCAGTCGAGCCACACAAATTCATTTGAATTCCAATTCATAGTTACATCGTTTTTATATTATGTTTTCAATTAGATCTCAAAGGTCACTCAGACACCTAAAACCCCTGGTCTTTATATTAGTGTACTATCTACACTAATTCGACTGCAATATTACGAATAAGAATCGAACTCTGTGCATAAATTCATGTGTTTCACAACATATTTTCAAACATTTAGAGCCTGTTTAAATTTTGCTCAGGTTAATTTGCGAATTGTTTTCGAGGATGTTTTCCTGATTTTATGAGGAAGATAGCGGGCTATCTGACGAATAAAATCGGGGAAACAGACCGGAAACAAACGCAAAGGAACCTGATAAAATATTACTTTATTGGAAAATTTAAACAGGCTCTTATTATTCAAGCAATTCATAACTGCTTACTTGGATGGGCATATCAAGATTATGAAGCACTTTTTCCAACATAATACCTTCCAGATTATTGTATTCATAACCGAATGTAGCACGTATCCCTTGCAAAATAAACTGTGTAGCGCGATCCAGCGCAATAGGCAAGCTGTCCCCTTGCATCAACGAACCGGTTATCACACTGGTAAACGTATCTCCCGTACCCGGATAATGGGCAGGCAAATAAGGGCATGTCACTTTCCAGTAACGCCCCCCGAAGCGGTTATAAGCATAAACCGATGTAGAATGCGGATCATCCTTAACGGGAACGCTGGTCACAATGACAATGCTCGGGCCCTTGTCAGACAAAGCCTTGAGTGCCGCTTTCAGTTCCGTATCGCTTATATTCTCTTGAAACGGCAAATCAAGCAGACGGAACAATTCAGTCATATTCGGAGTAATGATATCAGCCAGACAAATCAATTTCTTCATTTCAGTCACCATATCTTCGGATATGCCTTTATACAAGCTGCCGTTATCTCCCATTACAGGATCGACCACGACTAAATCGGAAGGACGGCGAAATTTCTGAATAAAATCTTCTACGATTTGCGCTTGTTGCGGAGAACCTAAATATCCGGAATAGAATGCATCAAAATGAATGTCAAGTTGTTCCCATTTTCCAATAATCCGCTTCATTTCCTCGGTCAGGTCAAGAAAAGAATAAATAGGATATTGAGTATGATTGGAAAGAATAGCCGTAGGAAGCGGGCATACCTGCACCCCCATAGACGACAGAATAGGTATCACTGCCATAAGCGAAACCCGTCCTACACCGGAAAGGTCGTGTATCGCCACGACTTTCTTGCTATGATTATGGAAAAGCCGTTCACAAGGATGATTAACCGGCTCTGTACGCGCCGCAGGCTTTTTCCGTTTATATTTGTTTTCTTTTTCCCACGCGGCTTTCCGTGCCTGATAAGACTCAAATTGCTTTTCGATATAATTATCTGCCATCTCTATAATTGAAATTTAAATGTCTTTTAAATTAAAATGTAATTAGGATATACAAAGGACGTGACTTTTTGCGGAACGAGCAAACTTTTCTTCAGAAAATTAGAGAACTACCCGGCAAGAAACAGAATTGTCAATACTGTAATATAGATGTCTCCTATTTGCAAACAAGAAGCGAATAAAACCTATTTTAATTATCTGACATTTATGGTTTCCATATGAAAACCGTACGGTTTTCATATCGAGAACGTACGGTTTCCATATCAAGAACGTACGGTTTCCATATCGAGAACATAAAATGCAGACTAATGGAAACGGATTCCTAACTTTCTAAAAAGACAAAAGAGGACCGCCCCAATGTTATATTAAGGCATGTACCCTCTTATTATTTATTCAAGCTAAATCAGCTAAACGATATGTATCAGGAACTATCTTACACCATAAATCTCTCATACAAAGCATTACCGGAGGATTTATTAGTACAGGTATCTCCTACTATATGTTGTTACAATCCCGAATTGCAGACAATACAACTTCTGTTTTAGTGCTTATCATTTTCATTTTTGGGCAGCGGAAAGCTGAAAGAACTGGAAGCCGACAACCGCACCCTGCAAGGCGAGGTTGCCGCCCGTGACGAAAACATCGAACTGTTGCAACAGCAAATGCAACGGCAACAGGAGGAACACCACCGCCAGCTTATGGAACTGCAAGCCAAGCACCGCAGGGAATTGTCGGACAAGGAAGCGGAACACCAAAAGGAAGTGTCATTCCTGAAATCCATTATCCAAAAAGCCCAAAAGTGGTTTCCGCTGTTCCAAGAATTGGTGTACATGGAGAAGTTCTGCCTTAAAGTCGGCTTCAACGAACGGCAGACCGCCACGCTCATCAGCGGCAAGCCGCTGTTCTACGAAGGCGAACTCTATTCGGAGGAACACAATCGGAAGTTCACGACCGAAAGGGCTGGTTTCCAAGTGGTGAAAGACCCGAAAGACAAGTCTAAACTTGCACTTTCCATCAACGGGCAACTGATTGGCGAATGGTTCAAAGAGCAGTTTGGCAGGCTGTTTTCATCCGTTAAAAGGACGGTTGAGCCGCTCAGGAAAGGCAAGGGCATGGGATTATAAACAATGCCAACGGGAGGATAGCAAGTTTGTGTTTTGGGCAGACCAAAACCGCTTGTAATCCTTCCGCCAATTCAAAATAAGCTCATGCCTCAATTTTCCCTCTGTACTCGTTAGGTGTCATACCAGTCGCTTTCTTGAATACCCTTGTAAAATGCTGTGGATATTGAAATCCAAGATTATAGGCCACTTGACTGACCGTGTTGGCAGGAATAAGCAGTTGTTCTTTTGCAATGCCGATAATCTTTTGCTGAATATATTCCAAAGCAGTCTTTCCGGTCTCTTTCTTAATCAAGTCACCGAAGTAGTTGGACGAAAGGCACAGTTCTCCGGCACAATACTTCACAGTGGGCAACCCTTTCTGCATGGCATTATCACCTGTGAAATAGTTGTCAAGCAATGCCTCGAAGCGGGTCAGGATATCGCGGTTGGCATCCTGCCTTGTGATAAACTGGCGTTCATAGAAGCGCAGGCAATAATTGAGCAGCAACTCAATATTGTTGGCAATTAACCGCTTGCTCATGCGGTCGATGGAGTGCTGTAATTCCTCCTGTATCTTCATCAGACAGTCTATGAAAGTATGGCGTTCACGCTCTGACAAGTGCAGTGCCTCATTCACTTCGTAAGAGAAGAACGTATATTCCTTGATGTTGCGTCCAAGATTTGTGCCACGGATAAGGTCGGGGTGGAAGCATAGTGCATAGCCCTGTGGTTGGAACTCCTCGCCTGTGTCCTCAATACCGACGACCTGACCCGGAGCCAGACAGACCACCGAGCCTTTCTGATAATCGTACCGCTGGCGGCCATAAATCAGTTCGCAGTTCTTCTCGTCTTTCAGGAATACCACATAAAAGCTGAACGTGTGCCGCATGTGGCGCATGGGTCTGGCTTTCGAAAGGTCTATCACGCTGACCTGTGGATGCAGGGTTTCTACACCGAGCATGTCGTCATATTCCGTAACCGTTTCTATATTCAATAATGTTTTTTCCATATTGTCCTTTTGATTGTTGTCACAAAGGTAAGGAACATTATCGGCTTTCTCTTACAGGAACGGATAAAATCTGTGTTTTCGTGAAGCATATCCGTGTTTTGTATCATATCGTCTAATAAGCTGATTGTAACATAGATAAAAATCCGTGGATATGTGAAGCGTGTCCGTGTTTTGTATCACATCTGATAACTGCAAGCAATTTAACTTTGCAACCGAAATCAACGAATAAGTGATACGAGACATGAAACAAGAAATGGAAGACCGCATGGCGTTGAAGGATTTAGTAGACCGCTATGCAACCGAATCGGACAAGAACAATCAGGATTACTATCGTGAAATCTTCCGCCCGGATGTAAAGCTGAAAGTCTATTTCGGCGAAGCACTGGGCATGGACATCAACAATGTGGAAGACATGATTGCGCAATACAAGGCTTTTGGGGCGGCAAAGGCATCGTTCCACCAGAACGGGCAGCAGGTGGTGGATTTCATAGATGATACACATGCAACCGGCATCTGTTACGCCATCGCCACGCTTGTGACAGAAGAAGAGGGCAAAGACAAACTGACATTGCACGCCGTGCGCTATTATGACAAGTATGAGAAAATGGAAGGACGCTGGTGGATTGCAGAACGCGAACAGCATTTCGTTTATTCGTCCGTGCCGCCATTGGCTTAATGCCTGCCATTATTACCCCAAACAAGAATATCACCATATGAACGAAACAAAGAAAGATATAATCAAAATGATGCGTAACGGTGAGCCGGTCAGCATGGCAGACCCCGATTATGCAACCGCTGCAGCGGTCATTGCCGAAACATGGAAAAAGTGTGAGGAAATCAACTGCGTCCCCAACTCGTTCGCTGAGTTACATGATGTGATAGTGGAAAAGCTCGGTATTGCCTTACCCAAGTCATCCAACATCGTACAGCCGTTCCATATAGACATGGCAAGCGGGTTGGAAATCGGCGAGAATGTCTTCATCAACTATAATTGCAGCATGATGTCCTGCGGAGGTATTATCATCGAGGACAATGTGCAGATAGGCCCGAATGTGATGTTGGTGACCACTAACCATGATTTCACCAAACGCGAATGGGTGCTTCACAAGCCCATTACTATAAAGAAAGGCGCATGGATAGGCGGGCGTTCCCTTATTCTGCCGGGGGTGACCATCGGCAAAAACGCTGTAGTGGCTGGTGGTGCAGTCGTCACTAAGGATGTGGAGCCGAATACCATTGTCGGGGGCAATCCGGCAAAAGTCATAAAAAGACTGTAAGAGATAAGATGGTTTTAATAATAACATATCAAAAGATGAAAAAGAAAATCTTATATGCAATAGCCTTGTTGTTTGTCATATCGGGTGCAAAGGCGCAACAGAACGATGGATTGCCCGGCGTTCCGCAGACTGAAAGCTACGTGGTAACACCTGTCGATACGACAAGCGGCGTGATTGTCCGCAAGGTTTCATTCCTGCGGAGTAATAACATTGTATTAGTGGGCAACCTGTTTTTGCCGAAAGGGTTAGACAAGACACAAAAATATCCTGCTGTCCTCAGTATCCATCCTGCCGGAAGCGTCAAAGAACAGTCAGCAGGGCTGTATGCCTACCGCTTGGCGGAGAGCGGTTTTGTCACCCTCGCCTTCGATGCAGCCTACGCCGGAGAGAGCGGTGGTACGCCCCATTGGTCGGAAGCTCCGTATGAACGGGTGGAAGATATCCGCTATGCCGTGGACTATCTGGTCACGCTTCCTTTTGTGGATGAATATCGCATCGGTGCGCTCGGTCTTTGTGCCGGAGGCGGATATGTCATAGCAACGGCTCCCACCGAACGGCGCATCCGTGCCGTGGCAGGAGTCAGTGCGGCAGACATTGGGGCTGCCAACCGGGAGAGCTGGTTGAGAGGACGAAGTGTGGAAGAACAAATCGCGCTGCTGGAGGATGTTTCGCAGCAACGTACCCGTGAAGCCCGTGGTGCGGAACTGATGAAAGTCTATATGTGTCCTGAACCTGATGAAAGCACCGCACCATCCTTTCGCGAGGGATATGAATACTATCGCACAACCCGTGCATGGCATCCGCGTGCCGACAACTTCTACCTGCGGCGCAGCCAAGCCACCAAAATGGCATTCTCCGCTATCGAGAACATCTACCTGTTGACCCAACCCGTCCTGCTCGTGGTCGGTGAGAAAGCCGATTCCGAATGGCAGACCGAACGCTTCTACAACGCACTTCCCGGAAAGGACAAGGAAGTGTTCACCGTACCGGGCTACTCACACATCGACCTTTACGACAAGCCGGGAGCGGTCAATCCGGCTGTAAAGAAGCTGGCCGAGTTCTTCAAACGTACATTGCAATAGACAAATGAAAACTATAATCATCATAACTATAACAGTTTTAACTGGTATAATTGGTATAAAAGCTCAAGAAACAAAAGAAATGGAAGTAGTTAATTCAATTCCGCATTTAAGTGCGGAAGCTGTCAAGAACCACGAAGCATGGTTTCCCGGCTATGTATCGACGGTCAAACAGACCGACCCGGAGTTAATAGAAGTATTCGATAACTTCGCCTTTGATGAAATTCTGAACCACGGCAATTTAGACACGAAGACACGCATCATGGTTACGATGGCTTCTACCATCGCCCAGCACGCCGTAGCCGAATACCGCATGATGCTGCGTGCGGGACTTGCCAACGGAGTGACACCTGTGGAAATCAAAGAAGTCCTTTATCACTCTGTTCCATATGTCGGTATTGCCAAAGTGATAGATTTTATCGGGGCGGCAAACGACTTCCTGACAGAAAATGGAGTCAAACTGCCTCTGCCTTCGCAATCCACGACTTCGCCGGAAGACCGTTTCGAGAAAGGGCTTGCTGTACAAAAAGAAATGGTAGGTGTGGAAATGATAGACAATATGTATAAAAACACACCGGGAAACCAAATGCACATCCAGCGTTATCTTTCAGCCAACTGCTTCGGCGACTATCAGACACGTACAGGACTGGACAAACAGATGCGCGAGTTGCTCACGTTCTCCATGCTCGTATCGCTTGGCGGCTGTGAATCGCAGGTGAAAGGACATATCCGGGCGAATATAAATATGGGAAACGACAAACAGAAATTGTTGGATGTTGTCACCCAGCTTTTGCCCTATATTGGCTATCCGAGAACACTCAATGCGATAGCCTGCCTGAACGAGATAATCCCTGAACAGTAATAATGATTCAACCAATTAACAATATGATAATGAAAAAGAGTTTGATTTTAGCAGCAACATTGATTTTTACAGCCATGACTGCATTTGCACAAAACAATGACGGACGCATCCCGGCCAAGGGCTTTGCCGTCTATGAGGAGAAAGGGCATTTCAAGCCTTACGAGTTTACCCGCCATGCCGTAGGTGACCATGACATACAGATTGAAATCCTGTATGCGGGTATCTGCCACAGTGACCTGCACCACGTATTCGCCGACTGGGGAGCAGAGGAATATCCGATGGTTCCCGGACATGAGATTGCCGGACGGGTGGTGGCTGTCGGGAAGGATGTCACACGTTTCAAGGTGGGAGATTATGCAGGTATCGGGTGCATGATAGGTTCATGCCGCCACTGCGATGCCTGCGAACAGGATTTGGAGCAGTATTGTGAAGAAGGGGCGATAATGACCTATCATGGCATTGACCGCTATAACGACAATGAACATACACAAGGAGGCTACTCCAACACCTATGTCGTGGCAGAGGATTTTGCCATAAAAGTACCCGACAATGCTGACATTACGAAAGTCGCTCCTTTGCTTTGTGCAGGCATCACATCCTATTCCCCTATCATGCAGGCCGGAGTTAAGAAAGGCGACAAGGTGGGCGTTGCAGGTTTCGGCGGCTTGGGACACATGGGCGTGCAATATGCCGTATCACTCGGAGCGGAAGTTACGATGTTCGACATTACGGAGGAAAAACGGGAAGACGCACTTCGCATGGGAGCTGTGCGGTATGTCAATGTGAACAATCCCGAAGACATGAAAGGACTTGACAAGACTTTCGACTTCATTCTTTCCACCATCCCTGCCAAATACGAACCGGTCATGTATCTGAAAATGCTGAAGCTGGACGGGCAACTGGGTATTGTCGGACTTCCGGCATTCCGTAATATGCCCACGCTTTCAGTAGCCGAACTGGTCATGCCCGGAGCAAGGCGCAAGGTATTCGGGTCGCAAATAGGCGGCATCAAGGAAACACAGGAAATGCTGGATTATTCCGTGGCCAACAATATCTATCCGGAAGTCGAGATTATCAAGGCTGGTGGTGCTGAAATAGACAAGGCTTACCAAAATGTGCTGGACGGGAAAGTGAAATTCCGCTATGTGATAGACATGAAGACAATGAAATAACTCTTAGAAGCAATGAAACATATTTATTCATTCATAGCCATCTTGTTGGTTGGTCTACTGCCAATCACATCATGCGCACAAACCAATCAAAGAAAGGAACAGAACATGAAAGAAAAGAAGATACTCGTGGCATTCTTTTCACGGGCAGGCGAGAATTATGCCGTAGGACACATTGAGAAAGGCAACACCCACATCATTGCTGAAATGATAGCCGCCGAAACGGATGGTGACCTTTTCCACATCGAGCCTGTAACACCTTATCCCGATGATTATACGGAATGTACGGAAGTAGCCAAACAGGAATTGAATGTCAAGGCGCGTCCGGCCATCAAAGGGGATATAAAGGTAGAGGATTACGACATCATCTTCATCGGTTATCCCAACTGGTGGGGCGACATGCCGATGCCTGTGTACACGTTTATTGAGAAGCACAGTTGGCAGGGAAAGACTGTCATCCCGTTCTGTACCCATGAGGGCAGCGGACTGTCCGGTACGGAAAACAAACTGAAAGCCGCCTGCAAGGGAGCAACCGTGTTGAAAGGCTTGGCGGTACGGGGTGCTACGGCACAGAACGCACAGGCTCAGGCAAAGGAAAGTGTGAATAACTGGTTAGGCAAACTTAAATACTAAGCGCATTATGGATGTAATGATACTTACCGGAGCCGGACAGATAGGCATGGCAATAGCCCGGCGCATGGGATACGGCATGAAGATAATCATCGGCGACAAGCACGTGGAGAATGCCGCACAGGTAGCCGACACAATGAACAAGGCGGGCTTCGATACCGTAGCCACAGAAATGGATTTGGCTTCACGCTCCTCCATCCTTGCACTGATAGAAAAAGCAAAGATGTATGGGGATATAAAATATCTGGTCAATGCCGCAGGCGTTTCCCCATCGCAAGCATCCGTTGAAACAATTCTGAATGTGGACTTATACGGCACGGCGGTACTGCTGGAGGAAGCGGGCAAGGTCATCAAACCCGGTGGTGCAGGCGTGACTGTTTCCAGCCAGTCAGGACACCGTTTGTCTGCTCTTGGAGAGGACATTGACCGCCAGCTTGCCTGCACGCCGACCGAAGAACTGCTCGGCCTCGACGTGCTGCAAACGCAGAACATCCGCAACACGCTTCATGCCTACCAGCTTGCCAAGCGTTGCAACGTGAAGCGCGTCATGGCGGAAGCCGTCAAGTGGGGCAAGCGAGGCGCACGCATCAACTCCATTTCGCCCGGCATTATCGTCACGCCGCTTGCCCTTGATGAGTTCAACGGACCGCGGGGCGATTTCTACAAGGACATGTTCGCCCGATGCCCGGCAGGGCGTCCCGGTACAGCCGATGAAGTGGCGAATGTCGCCGAACTGTTGATGAGCGAAAAAGGTGCGTTCATCACCGGGGCTGATTTCCTCGTGGACGGGGGTGCTACGGCAACTTATTTCTATGGCAGACAGGAACATTGATGTAACCTCAATCATTAAATGATGTTGGTAGAAAATTCGCTTGAACTTTTTACTGACATCATTTTGATATAGAAGCATTATTTTTGCATCAGTAAGAGTTACCCAAATAAGCAAAGCGATGCAGACCACGGCAATCAGAACGGTTGCCAGCTCATTACCCGAAAATATGGTAATTCTTCTAACTCTCTTGATTTCAAAGAGGTATATTCTTTATACAGATTTACGGAAATAAGTTTGCCATTGAGGAGTATAGAATTTATGTGGGCAGACAAATTATTTTTATGTCCTCCGATGCGAGGATATACATCCTTGCTACCGGGGACATAAAACCTACTCCTGTTGCTTGCAGGTTGTCACCTACCGAAAAGGTATTCGCATTGCTTTTGCAAACCCTTAGGAGAATGCAGATATCAGGGAACTATGAATTCCAATTAAAAATACTTTAGGCTTTATCTTACACGTACCAATTCATAATCACGGTTTCCCAACCCGATTTTTTCAGCATGAGCCAAACACGTTTTATATTCCGTGTTCGGATTGGTATTGTCGAAATGGTCATGATGGTCATGAAAATGAGGACTTGCCATTTCATCCGCCAACTGGCTATCGGGCAAAGGAGTCTGTTTCAAACAAGCGTCTACACATGCCTGGTCTAAAGCCAACGGGTCGAAAGATGCGAACATGCCCACATCGGGTATAATCGGAGTGTCATTCCCCGAATGGCAATCACAAGTCGGCGAGACATCGCATACCAACGAGATATGGAAGTTTGGCCTGCCATAAACTACGGCTTTCGTATATTCAGCCATCCGGCAATTCAGCTCTTTGATTGCCGCATCTTGGGCAAAGCCGATTGCATCAAAATTACATGCCCCGATGCAGCGTCCGCAACCTACACAGTTGTCTTGGTTGATGGACATCTTCTTTCGCCCTTCGTCAAAAACAAGACCGTCATTCGCACATTCGCGCATGCACCTCTTACATCCCCTGCATGCATCCTGATTGATAACAGGCTTTCCGTTGCAGTGCTGGTCTTTCTTTCCGGCTCTCGACCCGCATCCCATACCGATATTCTTTATTGCGCCTCCGAATCCGGTCATCTCATGCCCTTTGAAATGAGTGAGTGAAATAAAAATATCGGCATCCATTACGGCACGGCCGATTCTCGCTTCTTTTACATATTCACCTCCAGCCACAGGCACCGCAATGTCATCCGTTCCTTTCAGGCCATCGCCGATAATCACCGGACAGCCTACGGTCAAAGGCGTAAAGCCATTCTCCCATGCACAATACAGATGCTCAATGGCATTCTTGCGGCTGCCCGGATACAATGTATTGCAATCGGTAAGGAATGGCTTCCCGCCACATTGTTTCACCATATCCACTACAGCCCGCGCGTAGTTCGGACGAAGGAAACTCAAGTTCCCCAGTTCGCCGAAATGCATCTTGATAGCGACAAACTTTCCGTCCATATCTATTGTATTCATACCTGCTGCCTTTATCAGCCTTTTCAGCTTGTCAGCAGGACCTTCATCAGGCTTGCACCGGAAATCGGTATAATAAACCTTGCTTTTTGTTTTTACTTCATCCATTGTCTTATTCCTTTTGGTCGATACCGCAAAGATAATCGAAAATCACATTACAGGCAATAAAAAAGCAGATTAACACAAATCCTTCCAATCTGCATTAATCCGCTTTCTTAGTTCCTATGTTTGTAATGTGCCATCTTTCGCTAGCACTTTACAAACATAGGAACTTATTATATCACAATGTCTTATTTCGTACGGCGAACCGTATGGAGCACTTTCCCGTTCTTGTCCATCATGTGTAGGCAAAGCTCGTGTTTGTCTACCGTAATGAGCGAGAAACCTGTCGCACCGCTGCAGAACTGCGTGCCGTCTACCGGTTTCACTTCGCGTGCCAACGAGCCGGAAGTGTTCACCACATAGTCAATCTTGCTGTCCGTCTTACGGATGTGCTGGAAGTTATGGATATGGCCACATACGTACATGTCTACATTGCCGTGCTTGCGCAAAATAGAGTCTACCCGCTTCTGCATGTCCGTCCGTTCGCTATCGTTCTTATCGGTATCGGCATAGATGGGGTGATGGCCTACCACCATTACCCAGTCTTCTTTAGCCGAAGTCAATACCGAATCCAGCCATGCCAGCTGCTTGTCCATATCTTGTTTGCCTGCATCGGGATATTTCTCGGTATCTTCACGGTATTTGTCAAGCAAAGGCGGCGTATCAATCATCACCAAGCGGATAGTCGCCCCGTCTTCCTCCATCACCTTTGTATAATAGCGTGCCGGCATCTCCCACCGTGCGCTGACATTGCTATAATCCAACACCGCCTGCGTATTGCCCCGATACTCATGATTCCCTAAAATGGGATACCAGGGCAACATCAAATCGGGATGGCTGTATATCAGTTCGTAATTGGTCATCCACAAAGGGTCTTGCACACTGCGCACCCCCTCGAAATGATGCACGTCACCGGCAGCTACTACAAATTCGATATCAATCGTTTCTGCCATTTTACCCATCAGTTCGGCTATCGGCTTCTGGTCATAATAACCGTTGCGCCCAAGGTCGTTTGCCAAATAAAAATTAAGCGGTTTTTCCAAAGATTTCCACGTTGCCGCATCTTGCGCGAAAGCGACTACAGCCGCCATTACCAGGAATAAAGAGATTCCTATTTTCTTCATTGATTTCATTTGCTTAAAGATAAATGTTGATTAATAATTATGTGACAAAATTAGGAGGCAATTCTGAATTAAAACTGAAACCCTGCTGATTTCATAAACAAAGTCCGGGATACTGGACGCTTTCCAGTCCCGGACTTCTTAGGAAAAAAGAATGTATCAGAGTTGTATCAGAGATACCGCGTTCAGATTACTCTGCACCATACGCACCGAAATAAGGTTGGGGAGCAGGAGTCGTATAAGTCTCGCCGTTTACAGTCAGACCAGTCGTGCCGAACAAAGGTGCCATATCCGAAGCATTTGCACTATATGCGCCTTCCAATGCCGGAGAACTTGCAGTCAGGTGGAAATCCCAGCTGTCATCGTAAGTATAGCTTGTCAGCGACGTAGTATTGATATCGAAATTTGCAAACTGCGGATCTTTGCTGTCACCTTGAGTAGCAATCACACTGTTCAGGTCGACTCTTTCGGTATCATAGTCTTCGTGGTCATAGTTGTAGCCTTCCCATGAATAATTGATGTCTTGTTCGTAAACATAGCTCGGATCTACTTCCTGGCTTCCTGAAGCGTAATAGTTGTAATCAATGGTAGAGTTAGCTTCATCGTAACCACCTTCAATATTGTGCAGGTTGTCCAGTCCCGGAGTCATAGCACGGAACTTACAGTTCACCAGCAGGTTGTTGTAAACGTGTACCGAAACATTTTCCTCAGCATAGATGCCACCGCCCTTATCGCTGTCACGACGCCAGCCTGCATTGATGATGGTATTGTTGTAAGCCTGAATCTTAGCTTGCGGACGTACATCGCTTTGGTCAGAGCTTGACAGTTTCAGTGCATTGGTATTCGGGGCAAACATTACATTACCAACTACATCTACCTGGCAACCCGATTTCACGTTAACGGCTTCTTCACCCGTTTCGCCGTTTGCTATAAACAAGTTGTTCATGATAATGGCATTACCACCCATCATGTAAATCGCGTCAGAAACGCCGTTGCGCAGAATGGAGTTTGTAATGACATAGTTACCGTTCACGTTGTTGGTAGTTATCTGCGGATAAGCGTCATCACCTGCTTCATAATAACCAGCCTGGGCTGCTGGAGCACCTTCCAGCACATCACCACCGGTATATTCGATAATGGTATGGTCTATCAACATTTCTTCACAAGTAGTACCAGCTACAATGCCTCCCCATTTTCCGGCAAATACGTTAGCTTCGGTACGTTCCGCTTCAGGAATAGAGAACAGGATGGGTTTTTCTTCCGTACCTTCACAATACAAGTTTCCGTTTACAGTAAACTCTACCGGAAGCAAGTTCGCACCTACGCCTTCTGTGCTGGCGATGATCTGCACGCCTTCCTTGATAATCAAAGTCTTGCCTTCGGGTACTGTGTAGTGTTCGGTCAAATTGATGATTGTATCAGCCGGCCAAGTCACCGTATTGGTATTGTTCCATTGGTCTTCCAGACTTACAGGACCTTCCGGATCATCGCCATTCGGTTCATCCGGTTCTTCTACAGGAGGATTCTGCGGTTCGTTCTCGTCATCACTACAAGCAGCGAAGAATGATACGCTCATCAAAGCTGCACCTACGAATAAATACTTCTTTAAATTCATAATTAAAAGTGTTTGTTAGTCAATATGTTTTGTTTTGCTTTCTTACAATTTATATCTCACGCCCAGCATAATGGTTTGTCCGTGCCATTCCTTACGCTCTATCAGGTTCCCGTTCTTGCGTTCGAAATTCGTCACACCGTCTGTATGAGGACCTTTATGGGTATAACGGAGCAATGGAATATCCAACAAGTTAGAAGCCTTGGCAAATACACTCACGCCACACTTGAAACTTTTCTCTACCGATGCGTCCAATTGGAAATACCCGTCTTCCCAAATATCGTCATCAAAATAGTTAGAAACTTCACTCAAGCGCTTGCCCGTGTAACTTCCGGCTATCTGACCTTCCCAACCGTATTTCGTACTCTTGAAAAGCAAGGAAAGATTTGCCACATGACCTGCCTGGCCATACAACGGACGCGACTGGCGGACGGTCTTCACTTCCGTACCTTCCATAATACGTTTATCGGTTGTAATTTTAGAATGAGTGTACGTATAATTTGCTTTGATACCGAACCAATTGAAATATTTCATAACGTCTACCTCTACACCCATATTGTCTGCATCACCAAAGTTCATCGGCACGTAATAAGTATTTTGTCCCATATTCAACAAACCGGTTTCAATCGGGTCTTTCAAATGTTTGTAGAACAGACCAACCATAAACTGCTCAGACGATTTCGGGAAAAATTCATAACGCAAGTCTACATTGTCAGCTACCGTATGCTTCAAATCCGGATTACCTTTTTCATCAAAGTCCTCATTAAAAATTGTATAAGGCACAATTTCGAAGAAACTCGGACGATTGATGGCACGGGCGTATGAGAAACGCAGATTGGCATTTTCGTGCACATTGTATTTGGCATGGAAACTGGGCAATACATCCGTATATTTCTGGTTGCCTTCAGGGTCTGCGTTCTCGGTGGGGAACTTCAGCAAATATCCTTGATTGGTATGTTCTACACGCACACCCGCAATCAATTCCCACTTGCTCCATGTATATTTTACCATTCCGTATCCGGCGCCAATCTTTTCGGTTGCATCATAATTCAAGGCTCCGCTAATATTACGGCTGCTTACATCCGAGAAAACGATTTCATCAAAATTATTCCAATCTTCTCCTTTTATCTGAGGATCACCGTTTGTTGTTCTAAACTTATATTCATTGAAATAGCTGTCACGCTTCTTGTCGCGATACATACCTCCGATTGAAAAGTCAAATGATGAGCCGTTCGAAAGATTCAGTTTATACATTAAGTCAAGGTATCCGGCAAAGTCACGGTCGGAATTGTGTTCCCAGCGGCGAACCAACGCATCGTTTACCGCTACACGATTTCCGCCATCCAGCAAACCTACTTCTGCATTATCGGGAGTTTCATTATACGCTTTCGATGCTACCGCCGACCAATTCAAGCGCAAGGCATGATTGTCCAGAAACCCATGTTCGCCTTTCAGCGTAGAATTAATAATGTACTGATGGTTCCATTTCATGCGTACATGTTCTTCATCATCATCTTTTTGGTCGCGCACTTCCGCTTCACGCATATCCATGTATCCATTATACCAGGTCAGCTTATTGTTTTCATTGATGTGATAATCCAGTTTTACGTGTGCACCGATACGGGTCTGCTGGGAAGAATAGTTACGGTATTCAATATTACCGCTATCCCGCCCCGGCTGATAAAAAATCTGGCTTTCCTTACCACGGTACGTATTCAAGAATGTACCTGCCACCATCACGCCCAAACGGTCATTAAAGAAACGGTCACCATACGAAAGGCTTGCATTCAAGTCGGGCATCGGCTTGCTCCATTTCATGTGAAGATTATCGTAATTAAAATCATCGGGAGTCGCGCGGAAATATTCAGGCTTGCCCATCCGCTCGTAAGGCGAATCCTTCACAATAGCTCCATGGTCGAACGACTGGAAATCGCGGTCGAAATACATAGCGTTATAACCGGTAGAAATGCTTGCCGTGAACTGACGTTCCGTAGGCGCATCTTTCATCACCAGATTGACCGCACCTCCGATACCGTCGCCTTCCATATTGGCAGTAAGTGATTTGGTCACCTCCAACCGGTCGAGCATCTCAGAAGGGAATATGTCAAGAGGGACGAAACGGTTCTTATTATCGGGACTTGGAATCTTCACTCCATTAATCAAGGTATAATTGTAACGCTTGTCCATACCGCGCAGGATAGCATACTGCCCTTCCCCACTGCTGTTACGCTCAATCGTCACACCCGACATTCGCTGGATAACATTCGCGACCGTGATATCCGGAGAAAGCTCGATGGCTTTCGCGCTCATTACATTTACTACGTTCATTGATTTACGTTCAATGGCACGGGCGCCTGCCTCCGTACGTCCGGGATTAGTTGCCACTACGGTCACCTCACCCAATAAAATGTCATCACTCGCCAAAGGGATTTCAATGTCTACATCTTTCGAAGTCACCTTCTGCTCGTAGGTCTTATATCCTACATACGTACAGATGATAGTAAATGTCGGCCGGTTTACCGAAATGCTGAAACTTCCGTCCAACCCTGTTACGGCTCCTTTTGAAGGCTCTTCTTTCACCACTACCGAGGCTCCGATAATCTCTTCGCCTGTTTTTGCATCCTTAATCTTACCTTTCAGGTTCATCGCATTTGCTCCTGCAGCCAATGCCAGCAAAACCAGACTCAAAACAGCTCTTTTTTTCATACAATCTTTTATCCTTTTTTCATTTTGACGCTGCAAAAGTAAAAGGCATTCTTTTCAAGAAGATTGCATGAGTGTTTCATTTCTGTTTCAAGAAGAAAGTAAGCAAAATAGGCTCCACTCCCTATATTCTACAAACATTCTTATTACATTTTCATTACAAAAAGAAGGAATATCTTTCTTTTGTGAAGCAAATCATCTTCACTTAAAGAAAGTACGCCGGCGAATAATCACATAAATGATGACAGGCGCACCCAATATGGGAGTAACCGCATTAAGAGGAATGATGCCACGCTCTGCAGGAAGAAGACAGAGCAAATTACAAAGCAAAGCCACGGCACACCCCGCCAATAAAGTCACCGGAAGTAAAGAACGATGATTGGCTGTACCCAGCAACATACGAGCCACATGAGGAACAGCAAGCCCTATAAAGGAAATGGGACCGCAAAAGGCCGTAGCCACGGCGGTAAGAAGTCCAGCTATCACCAATAACCATGACCGCACGCGCCGTACACGGACACCTAAGTTTTCGGCATAACGAGGTCCTAACAAAAGGGCATTAAGAGGCTTAATCATAAGCAAAGAAGCCGCCAATCCGAGAAGTGCCGCCACAGAAAAAGCCGGAAGCTGGGCAGAGGATACACCTCCGAAACTTCCCAACCCCCAAATAACAAACGAATGCACCCCTTCATCTGTAGCAAAAAAATTGAGCAGGGAAATAGCGGAAGAAGCCAAATACCCCATCATAATTCCCGCAATAAGCAGCATGATACTGTTACGAATCAAGGCAGAAAGAAAAAGTACGGCAAACATTATCGCCATAGCTCCCACAAACGCCCCTGCCACCACCGACAGGAAACCCGAAAGGACAAACTGGCCTGCCACGATGCTTCCTCCACCTGCCAGCACCACCAATGCCACTCCCAAGCTTGCACCCGAACTGATGCCCAAGATAGAAGAGTCGGCAAGCGGATTATTGAAAACGGTCTGCAAAATCAATCCCGACACCGCCAACGCCGCTCCGCAAAGCAATGCCGTGACACATTGAGGCACACGCGACTCCCATACAATGAAGCTCCACCCCGAATCCACGGAGCCATCACCCAAAAGAACAGCGGTCACATCCTTCATCGGAATTGACACAGCTCCCCAATAAAGGTTGGCGAAGATAAGCACCAGCACTATCACCGCCAGTGCAACCATACAAACTGATTTCTTATTTGCTTTCATTTCTTTCTCTCAACGGCGTAAAATACCTTGCCTGATAATCGGGGAACATATCGGGATGAAATACTGCGATTAAATCTTTTAATAAACGTTCGGGATGGAAGGGTATTTCCTCGTAATAAGACACCTTTGCTGTATTACACCCGTATATCTTCCGCTTGCGGAAAGCGTCGAATCCCGTATACGGACGGTAATCCTGCTCCAACTCGGCGTATGTCTTATCATGCTTCTGATTATATTTCACCAGCCAATAATCCGCATGCCGTGCACGATTGAACACGGTCTCGAACGACAAGGGGGACGAACCGTTCTCCGCTATGGAAGCAAAGGCATAATGCGCGCCCGCATCGGCATACATCTGTCCCGTGACACTACGCCCGCCCGGAACATACCATGCCGACCCTTGCTTCAACTCCGCCAGCACCACAGGCTTTTCTTTCGCTTTGTCCGCCATTGCGCACAACGCCTGATATCCGCGTTCCACTTCCGCAAACAAGGAATCCGCTTCACGCTCCTTCCCTGCCAGCATTCCATAAAAACGCATCCACTCCGCACGCCCTAAAGCTGAGGTCTCCATATAATCGGCACATTCTATCAACGGGATATCCAATTTTTCGACACGTCCGTACGAACCATTTTCGAAAGGAGAAAGCAAGATGCCGTCAGGGTGCAAGGCAATAACCCGCTCGATGTCTGGGCTCATGCTGCTTCCGGCATCCGTTATCAACCCGTCGCGCACACGCCGCCGTATCTTTTCCAACCGGATATAGGACAAGTCGCATACCCCACCCACGGCTTCCATCGCGCCCAGCTCGTCAAACAAGCCGCAATGCACCGCCGAATACACCAGCATCCGCTCCAACGGTATGCGCACCACCGTGCCTTGAGGCAATACGCGGGGGGAAGGCTTGTGCTTGTCCACCAATAAATAAGTATGCAAGATGCGTGCAGAATCCCATGGATTACGTATTGTAACCTGCGTAAACTCTTTGTGCTTCACAACCGTAAGATAGTGCGCATACGCCAATCTCAACGTATCTCCTCCTTCGGGCATTCCGGATTTCGTGTTTCCGCTCCCGCCACATGCCGAGAGCACAAAAACGCATCCCACCATCCCCCAGAACAAACTTACCAGCCGCCGCATGTTTATTTTCTTATTCATATCTGTCATCTATAATTTCCGGACGGCTTTTCGGCAACGCTCTACGGTCTTTTCACGTACGGGATGCTGCTTAGTCCCTCCAGCCTCAATCGTAGCAAGCACTTTAAAGCCACTCCATTTCAAGATTTCTTTCAATGCCCGGATGACTCCGCGCGTTTGATGGAAAAGAATGTTAAAAGGATAAGGTGTCGTGCCGACACTCACCAATATGGCACGTTTTCCCCGGTGCAACGGTTGAGGAATGCCTCGTGTGCTTTCCCCCATCATTCCATACACCATACGGTCGAACAATACCTTCAGTTCGCCAGGCATATTTCCCCAATAACAAGGCGCGCCGATAACCAGTACGTCACATGCCTGAATCAGCCGAAGCACCCGTTGGGCATCGTCTTCGGGCAACACGCAAGCCCGCTTGGTACGGCATGCCATGCATCCCGTACAAGGACGCACACGCAATCCGGAAACACGGACCGACGTAACCTGCATCCCTGCTCTTGCCGCCTCTTCCTCCATTGCATCCAGCATACGGGAAATATTTCCCTTCGGGCGTGGGCTGGCGTTAAGTATCAGCACGTTCATGGCTTCATGGAACGCAGAGCCTTACAAAGCTGGTCGGGACATGAAGTGGGCTTCTCCCCGCACCGGATGCCTTCCAGCCGGGCAATCACTTCCTCTACCGGCATACCCTTCACCAAAGCACAAATCCCCTGCAAATTCCCGTTGCATCCTCCCGTATAATGTGCATTCTTCACAATTCCGTTCTCTACTTCTACCTTTATATGCGTGCTGCAAGTCCCTTGCGTCGTATAATCGATTACCATATTTATTATAATTTGTCTTACTCAATGCGCAAAGGTAACACTATTTTCCGAAATAACAAACGCACCTATATCCGCCGGCTTAGGCACATAGGTTCAACGGGCATCGAATCTATGTCCATCAGCCTTCGGACATAGGTTCGCAAAATAAAGATCCCTTTTTTTGAATTTTTCTTATTTACCCTCCCCAAATTATTCGTTTATTTCATCGTTTTTTCCTATTTTTGTATTCCGAAAATTTGAAATAACTAAAAACGGAAAATGAATCGGATTATGAATTTAAGGACTCAACCCGTATGGAGGGAAGCAAAGGATTATGTGTTTATCGCTTTAGGCATGATGATGTACGGGATTGGGTGGACCGTGTTTTTGCTGCCGAATGATCTTCCTTCGGGAGCCGTTCCGGGTATCGCCTCCATTATTTATTGGGCAACGGGATTCCCGGTGCAGTACACCTACTTGGGAATCAACGGCATATTGTTGCTGTTGGCTTTAAAGATTTTAGGGCTCAAGTTCTGCGTGAAAACCATCTGGGCTGTAGCAGTATTGACCATATTCCTGGAAGTAATCCAACGGATAGCGGGCGAAGGGCTGATACACGACCAACCCTTTATGGCATGTGTATTAGGCGCTTCATTTTGCGGCGGAGGAATCGGGCTTGCCTTTTCAGCCAACGGAAGCACAGGCGGCACCGACATCATTGCGGCTATCGTAAACAAGTACCGCGACATATCATTGGGGCGGGTCATCCTGATGTGTGATGTCATCATCATCTCGTCCAGTTACCTGGTGCTCCACGATTGGGAACGGGTGGTATATGGTTATGTGGTATTGTTCATCACCAGCTTCGTTATCGACCAGGTGGTGAATAGCGCACGCCAGTCGGTACAATTCTTCATTATCTCAAGCAAGTACGAAGAAATCGGGCACCATATCAACAAGGACCTGCATCGGGGCGTGACGTTCATCGACGGCGTGGGATGCTATACAAACAAAGGTGTGAAAATGATGTTCGTATTGGCGAAGAAGCGGGAGTCGAACACGATTTTCCGCCTGATAAAGGACATCGACCCCCATGCGTTCGTATCGCAAAGTGCGGTAATCGGCGTTTTCGGCGAAGGATTCGACCGCATCAAAGTAAAATAACTTAAAAATGAACCAGTTAAAATCAATATATGGTAACAACAAGCATTGACATCGCAAGGCAAATGGTAAACAATTATCATTTGCAGGCGGACAAAGAAAGCACGCATGCCCTTGCCGATATTTTGGTTTGCAAGAAATATAAAAAAGGAGAAATAATCCTGAACGAAGGAGAAATCTGCACATGCATGCGTTATGTGGAAAAAGGCCTGCTCCGCCAGTTCTACTTCAAATACGGGAAAGACATGACCGAGCACATCGCTTACGAGAAAGGCGTAGTGATTTGCCTGGAAAGCTATTTCCGACAGGAACCTGCCCACCTGATCATAGAGGCGCTGGAGCAAAGCGTGGTTTGGGAAATAGACAAAGCCATGATAGACCAACTGGCAATAGAATACGTCACCATCGGCTTGCTATACCGGAAGATACTGGAATATTCGTTGATAGAATCACAGATTAAAGCCGACACGCTGCGTTTCGAGCCGGCTCACGAACGGTATAACAAATTGTTCCAGATGCATCCGGAAATATTGAAGCGTGCCCCCTTGGTGTATATTGCTTCCTTGCTCCAGATGACTCCGGAAACACTGAGCCGCGTGCGTTCGGCAAGCCTAAGCAATTAAAGGACAGGCGAATGGCATACGACTTGATTACAATATTAGGACCGACCGCATCGGGAAAGACTCCCTTGGCGGCGGCACTTGCCAACCGCTTGCATACGGAAATCATTAGCGGGGACAGCCGTCAGGTGTACCGCCGGATGGATTTGGGCACGGGAAAAGATTTGGCGGATTATACGGCAGGCGGGAATCGGATTCCCTATCACTTGATTGATATCGCGGAACCGGGAACCAAATACAATGTATTCGAATTCCAGCACGATTTCCTTCGGGCTTACGATGACATCCGAAAGCGAGGGATGCTTCCCATCTTATGCGGAGGGACCGGAATGTACCTGGAATCTGTCTTGAAAGGATATAAGCTGCTTCCCGTACCGGAGAATCCCGAGTTGCGCGAAAAGCTTGCGGGAAAATCCCTGGCAGAGCTGACCGAGATATTGGCTTCGTATAAGACCTTGCACAACTCTACGGATGTGGATACGGCAAAACGTGCCATACGCGCCATAGAAATAGAAGAGTATTACCATACCCAACCTGTAGACGCAAGGGATTTTCCGGACATCCATAGCCTGATTATCGGAGTCAGTATCGACCGTGAATTGAGGCGTGAGAAAATATCCCGCCGGTTAAGGCAAAGGCTGGACGAAGGCATGGTGGATGAAGTGCGCCGGTTGCTGGAAGAAGGCATCGCGCCCGAGGACTTGATTTATTACGGACTGGAATACAAATTCCTTACCTTATATATAATAGGAGAATTGAGTTACGAAGAAATGTTCCGCCAACTGGAGATAGCCATCCATCAATTTGCCAAAAGGCAGATGACATGGTTCAGGGGCATGGAAAGACGCGGATTCGCCATCCATTGGATTGATGCAACCTCGCCTATGGAAGAAAAGGTGGAGAAAATAATGAATTTATTAAACACAGACTGATATGGCAATAGAACCTACCCGTTGGGGTGTGATATATAATCCGAAAGCCGGAAGCCGGAAAGCGCAAAAGCGCTGGAAGGAGATTCGGGACTACATGGAAAGCCGTGAAGTCCAGTTCGACTATGTACAATCGGAAGGCTTCGGCTCGGTAGAGCGCCTATCGCGCACCATGGCGAACAACGGTTACCGGACCATTGTTGTGGTAGGAGGAGACGGGGCATTGAACGATGCCGTAAACGGCATCATGTTCTCGGACGCCGAAAATAAGCAAGACATTGCCTTGGGCATTATCCCGAACGGCATTGGAAATGATTTTGCCAAATATTGGGGACTGGATTCAGATGATTATAAAGGGGCGGTAGATGTCTTGATTAACCGCCGTTTGCGGAAGGTAGATGTAGGCGTATTCGGGTATTTCAACGGGAAAAGCCACGTGAAGCGCTTTTTCCTGAATGCCGTTTACATCGGGTTAGGTGCCCGTATCGTAATCATCACCAATGAGACACGGCGCTTTTGGGGAATACCCCTGTTCTCGTACCTGTCCTCGCTCTTTCTGGTGGCATTCGAACGGAAACTGTACCGGATGCACCTGAAAGTAAACGATGAACATATCCGGGGACGCCTGATGGCGGTAGCCATCGGAAGCGGGCGCGGATACGGGCTGACCCCCAGCGCGGTACCCTATAACGGCTGGCTGGACGTATCGTTAATCTATCGCCCGGAACTCCGCCAACTGATTCAAGGCTTATGGATGATGCAGCAGGGACGCTTGTTGAACCATAAAACCGTAAAGCCCTACCGTACCCGTACGGTTAAAATATTACGGGCGCAAAATGCCGAGATAAGCCTGGACGGACGCATTTGGTTCGACCGGCATTTCCCTATCGAGGTGACCATTGCTCCCGAAGCATTGACTTTGATAATCCCGAATTAAGAGCCTGCTAAGATATCGTTAAAGTATCTTGTAAGATTCATTGTTTATGTTTCAATAAAAGAATATCTTTGCAGCACGAAACTTAAAAACAAAAAAAGATATGCTTACAATCAAACAAATTACAGAGGATACCGAAAAGGTAATCCGCGGACTGGAAAAAAAGCATTTCGCCAACGCGAAAGAAGCGATTGCGAAAGCAATTGAACTGAATAACAAACGCCGCACAGCACAAGGGCAATTAGATAATAATCTGGCAGAAGTCAACGCCACTTCCAAAACAATCGGCCAATTAATGAAAGAGGGGAAAAAGGAAGAAGCCGAAGCTGCTAAAGCCCGTGTAGCCGAAATCAAGGAAGCAAGCAAGGGGCTTCAGGCTGAAATGGACCAAGCCGCAGAAGACCTGCAAAACCTGCTGTACACCATCCCCAATGTGCCCTATGATGAAGTGCCCGAAGGAGCAAGTGCAGAAGATAACCTTGTGGTAAAGATGGGAGGAATGGAAACTGAACTTCCGAAAGACGCCCTCCCCCACTGGGAATTGGCGAAGAAATACAACCTGATTGACTTCGATCTGGGCGTGAAAATCACCGGAGCAGGTTTCCCGGTTTACCGCGGACAAGGCGCACGCCTGCAACGTGCGTTAATCAACTTCTTCTTGGACGAAGCACGTGCCGCCGGATACGAAGAAATTATGCCGCCTACTGTAGTAAACGCCGCTTCAGGATACGGAACAGGACAATTGCCCGATAAGGAAGGACAAATGTACCATTGCAATTTGGATGACCTTTATCTGATTCCGACTGCCGAAGTTCCTGTTACAAATATCTACCGCGATGTGATTCTCGATGAAAAACAATTGCCGATTAAGAACTGCGCTTACACCGAATGTTTCCGCCGCGAAGCCGGTTCGTATGGAAAAGACGTACGTGGCCTGAACCGCTTGCATGAGTTCTCAAAGGTAGAATTGGTCCGCATTGATACGCCTGAACATTCACGCCAATCGCATCAGGAAATGTTAGACCACGTGGAAGGGTTGCTCAAAAAATTGGAACTCCCGTACCGCATCCTGCGCCTGTGCGGAGGAGACATCAGCTTTACCGCCGCTATCTGCTATGATTTTGAAGTCTATTCGGAAGCACAGAAACGCTGGCTGGAGGTAAGTTCTGTATCCAATTTTGACACCTATCAGGCGAACCGCCTGAAATGCCGTTACCGCACGGCAAATAAGAAAACCGAACTCTGCCACACTTTGAACGGTTCGGCATTGGCTTTGCCGCGCATCGTAGCGGCCTTGCTCGAAAATAACCAGACGCCCGAAGGCATCCGCATTCCGAAAGCATTAATCCCATATTGCGGTTTCGACATGATAAAATAAATGTATATATGAAGAGAAAAAAAGACGTCCGGCTTTCCCATAAGAACAGATGCCGGACGTCTTTTTTTACCCCTTCCGGTTGGGGCACGCACGGAAAAACGTGATGTTTTTGTAAAAAAAGCGCGCTAAAACGGCCATAAATGCTTTTTTTTATGTGAAAATAAAAAAAAAGAGTAATTTCATTTTGTGTTGTTTATTTAATTATTAATTTTGAGGTGCTAATGAAATAACATTTTTTTAGAGAATTAATAACCTTAATATAACAGCTATGAGTTATTTACGATTTGACAAAACGCTGATGACGAATCTGGAAGAATCTCTGACTCGTGAAATCCTTCGGACGAATCGTTCTGGTGCGTATCATTGCTCTACGATAGTAGACTGTAACACTCGCAAATACCATGGTCTATTAGTCATTCCGGTTCCGGAATTGGATGACGAGAACCATGTATTGCTATCTTCGCTCGATGAAACGGTAATCCAGCATGGAGCAGAATTCAATTTAGGGCTCCATAAATACCATGGAGACAATTTCAGCCCGCGCGGACATAAATACATCCGTGAATTTGAGTGCGAGAAAGTGCCTACAACTATTTATCGTGTAGGAGGAGTGGTATTGAAGAAAGAGAAATTATTCGTCCACCACGAGAACCGAATCCTGATCCGTTATACTTTGCTGGATGCCCATTCCAGTACGACCCTTCGCTTGCGTCCGTATTTAGCTTTCCGTAGCGTACGTCAGTACACTCATGAAAACGCACAGGCAAGCCGGCAATATGATGCAGTAAAAAACGGAATCAAAACATGTATGTATCCGGGATATCCCGAATTGTTCATGCAGACCAATTGCCCGAACGAATTCCATTTCCAGCCGGATTGGTACCGGGGCATAGAGTATCCGAAAGAACAAGAACGCGGATACGACTTCAATGAAGACCTGTATGTGCCGGGGTATTTCGAAATGGAAATCACCAAAGACCATCCGGTTGTGTTCTCGGGAGGCATTTCGGAAATTGAAACCGCTAACCTGGACCAGCTCTTCTCGGAAGAAGCAGACCGCCGTACTCCGCGCGACAATTTCAAGCATTGCCTGATTAATGCCGCCCACCAGTTCCTGAACAAACAAGGAGACGAGTCATACGTCTTGGCAGGCTACCCATGGTTCAAATGCCGGGCACGTGACATGTTCATCTCTCTGCCGGGGCTGATGCTTGCCATCAACGAAACGGACAAGTTCGAAACGGTGATGGACACGGCATCTAAAGCGATTTACGAATTCATGAAAGGCGAACCCGCAACGCTGAAAGTCTACGAAATGGAACATCCGGATGTATTGTTATGGGCAGTATGGACTATCCAGCAATACGCGAAAATGGTATCACGCGATGCGGCACGAAGCAAATACGGGGCATTATTGAAGGACATCATGACGTATCTTGCCGAAGGGAAACATCCGAATCTGAGAGTGTGTGATAACGGACTGGTATATGCCCAAGGCAGAGACAAAGCCATTACGTGGATGAATGCAATGTCGAACGGCCGTCCGGTTACTCCGCGTACAGGATATATCGTCGAATTCAATACCCTGTGGTATAACGCGTTGATGTTTGTCGGAGAATTGCTGGGCGAAGGAGGCGATACAGAATTTGCCGGAACCTTAACCCAATTGGCAGAAAAAGCAGGAAAGGCTTTCATTGACACATTCTTGAACGAATACGGTTACCTGCTCGATTACGTAGATGGAGACATGATGGACTGGAGCGTGCGTCCGAACATGATTTTCGCCGCAGCCTTCGATTACTCTCCATTGAATGCAAAACAAAAGAAAGGCGTAATCGACATCGTGACAAAAGAATTGCTCACCCCGAAAGGTTTGCGCTCATTAAGCCCGAAGAGCGGAGGATACAACCCGAATTATGTAGGCCCGCAAATCCAACGCGATTACGCTTACCATCAAGGTACGGCATGGCCCTGGCTGGAAGGATTCTATCTCGAAGCCTATCTGCGCATCTACAAGCGCAGTGCCATTTCGTTCGTAGAACGTCAGATGATTAGCTTCGAAGACGAATTGTCACTCCATTGCGTAGGCTCTATTCCTGAATTATTCGACGGAAACCCGCCATTCAGAGGCAGAGGAGCCATTTCGTTCGCCATGAACGTGGCTCAAATATTGAGAACTTTAAATCTGTTAGAAAAATATGACAATCAGTAAAAGGGAGGAAATACTATGAAAGTTTTAATGTTTGGATGGGAATTTCCTCCCCATATCTTGGGAGGTTTAGGTACAGCCAGTTACGGACTTACCAAAGGTTTAGCGCAACAAGAGGACATGCAGATTACCTTCTGCATACCGAAGCCATGGGGAGATGAAGACCAAAGCTTCTTGAAAATCATCGGCATGAACAGCGTACCTATCGTATGGCACGACGTACAATGGGATTACGTAAAAAGCCGCGTAGGAAACTACATGGACCCGCAACTCTATTATGACTTGCGCGACCATATCTATGCCGACTTCAACTATATGCACACCAACGATTTGGGATGCCTGGAGTTCTCAGGACGCTATCCGGATAACCTGCACGAAGAAATCAACAATTATTCCATTGTGGCAGGAGTCGTGGCACGCCAGCAAGAGTTCGACATCATCCATTCGCACGACTGGCTGACTTATCCGGCAGGTATTCACGCGAAGCAGGTTTCGGGAAAGCCATTGGTTATCCACGTACACGCCACCGACTTCGACCGAAGCCGGGGTAACGTAAACCCGACGGTTTATTCCATCGAAAAGAATGGCATGGACCATGCAGACTGCATCATGTGCGTAAGCGAGCTGACGCGCCAAACGGTCATCAATAAGTACTACCAAGACCCGCGCAAAGTATTTACCGTACATAATGCTGTATCCCCGTTGTCGCAAGAGATTCAAGACATTGTTCCGCACAAGAATCCGAAAGAGAAAATTGTCACCTTCCTGGGGCGTATCACCATGCAGAAAGGTCCTGAATATTTCGTAGAAGCAGCAGCTATGGTATTGAGACGTGCCCGTCACGTACGTTTCGTCATGGCAGGTAGCGGCGATATGATGAATGCCATGATTCGTCTGGCTGCCGAAAGAGGCATTGCCGACCGCTTCCATTTCCCAGGCTTTATGA
This sequence comes from Phocaeicola salanitronis DSM 18170, assembly GCF_000190575.1. NCBI lineage: Bacteria > Pseudomonadati > Bacteroidota > Bacteroidia > Bacteroidales > Bacteroidaceae > Phocaeicola > Phocaeicola salanitronis. The sequence goes on from NC_015164.1 coordinate 819,315, forward strand.
GAGGAAAGCAAGTGTACGAAGTGCTGAAAGCCAGCGATGTGTACATCATGCCATCGGTTTCCGAACCGTTCGGCATCTCTCCGCTTGAGGCGATGCAATGCAGTGTGCCTACCATTATTTCCAAGCAATCGGGATGTGCCGAAATCTTGAGCAAATGCATCAAGACCGATTATTGGGATATCCATGCCATGGCGGATGCCATCCATTCCATTTGCACCAATCCGGCACTATACGAATACCTGCGCGATGAAGGAAAGAAAGAGGTAGACGGCATCGTATGGGAAAAAGTAGGCGTGAAGATTCGCGGCTTATATGAACAGACTTTAAAAAATTGTGGACAACTATAATTATACGAAATCAATATGAAAACAATCTGTCTTTACTTTGAGATACACCAGATTATCCACCTGAAACGTTATCGTTTTTTCGAAATCGGTACAGACCATTACTACTATGATGACTATGCCAACGAACAGGGTATAAACGACGTGGCGGAACGTTCTTATATTCCGGCTTTGACGACCCTGATTGAAATGGCTAAAAATAACGAGGGAGCGTTCAAAGTTGCCTTGTCCATCTCCGGAGTGGCACTCGAACAATTGGAAATCCATGCCCCAGCCGTTATCGAACTCTTGCAGGAACTGAATGCTACAGGATGTTGCGAGTTCATTTGCGAGCCTTATTCTCACGGATTGTCTTCTCTGGCAAACGAAGAATGCTTCCGCGAAGAAGTAGAAGTGATGCGCAAGAAAATCAAAGACTATTTCGGACAAGACCCGAAAATCTTCCGCAATTCCAGCTTGATTTACGACAATGAAATAGGTGGAATCGTTGCCAGCATGGGCTTCAAAGGCCAGCTGATTGAAGGCGCAAAGCACGTGTTGGGATGGAAGAGCCCTCACTACCTGTATCATTGCACCGAGAATCCGAACCTGAAATTGCTGATGCGCGACTTCAAGCTTTCCGATGACATCAGCCTGCGGTTCTCCAACTCGGAATGGAGCGAATATCCGTTGTTTGCCGATACCTATATCGACTGGATTGCATCCTTGCCCGAAAACGAGCAAGTCATCAATATCTTCATGGAACTCTCCGCATTGGGCATCGCCCAGCCGCTTTCATCCAATATCCTGGAGTTCTTGAAGGCATTGCCGGTATGCGCAAAACAGAAAGGAATCACGTTCTCTACTCCGACCGAAATCGTGACTAAACTGAAATCGGTAGACATGATGGATGTTCCCTACCCGATGTCATGGTCGGACGAAGAAAGAGACATCAGCCCGTGGTTGGGCAACGTTATGCAACGCGAAGCCTTCAATAAATTGTACAGCGTAGCAGAACGCGTACACCTGTGCGATGACCGCCGCATCAAGCAAGACTGGTATTATCTGCAGGCAAGCAATAACTTCCGCTTCATGACTACGAAAGATACCGGCGTAGGACTGAACCGCGGCATTTACGATTCGCCTTACGATGCATTTACCAACTATATGAACATCTTGGGAGACTTCCTGGCACGTGTCAACGCATTATATCCGGTAGACATGGATAATGAAGAACTGGGTTCATTGCTTACGACCATCAAGAATCAAGGTGAAGAACTGGTTCAGCTGAACGAAGAGGTGGCTAAGCTTCAGGCAGAGTTGAAAAAAGCCGAGGCAAAGAAACCGGCCGCAAAGAAAACCGCTACGGCTAAAAAAGCAAGCACAGCCAAGAAGGAAAACAAGGCGGAATAAATAAAAGAAGAAATATGCAAATCAAAAGAGAGGCTATCTTAAAACGAGACCAGCCTCTCTTTTAATTAACAATTAATAATTAATAGTTGATAATGGCGGATGTTCCGACACAACGTATGTTCCCGTCATTGGCTATTAATTATTAATTATTAATTGTTAATTATTAATTACAAACATCACTCGCCTTCTTCGGGCTTCATATTGGTATATACCGTCTGCACATCATCAAACTCTTCCAGGCGTTCCACCATTTTGTTGATGGTTTCGCGCTGTTCGGGAGTCACATCCTTCAGGTCGTTCGGAATATAAGTAAATTCACCTCCTACATCCTCGAACCCGCACTCTTCCAAATGCTTCTGGATGGCAGCATAGCTCTTCGGGTCACCATAAATCGTGATAGTGCCTTCTTCGGGGTCTTCATCGTATTCATCGTCTACATCGTAATCGATGAGGTCGAGAATCAGTTCTTCCATATCCAGCCCGTCTTTCTTCTTGAAAGTGAACACACACTTGTGGTCGAACAAGAAAGCCAGCGAACCGGTCGTACCCAAGTTTCCGCCGAACTTGTTGAATACCGAACGCACATCGGCAACGGTACGGGTAGTATTGTCGGTCAACGTATCGACGAAGATAGCCACCCCGTGCGGGCCGTATCCTTCGTAAGTCATTCCCTTGTACTCGCTCTGGTCCTTGCCCATCGCGTTTTTGATGGCACGCTCGATGTTGTCTTTCGGCATGTTCTCACGCTTGCAGGTAGCGATGACCGAACGCAAGGTCGGGTTGTTTTCGGGTTCCGGTCCGCCCGCCTTTACGGCAATGGCGATTTGTTTTCCCAGACGAGTAAATGTTTTGGCCATATGGCCCCATCTTTTCAGTTTTGTAGCTTTTCTATATTCAAACGCTCTTCCCATTGGATTATATATTTTAAATGTTGTTGTTTTTATGAGGTGACCCAAAGAACACAGACTACACAGACAAGCACCGACAAACACAGACTTTTATCTATAGCAGAACAATATTAGTTCGCGAAAAATTTCCGATGTATTGTCATCCTGATGTATTGTCATCCTGAACGAATGTGAAGGATCTCGCGTACATCCACCGGGTGCATTCGAGATGCTTCACTACGTTCAGCATGACAAGTGCTTTCCCCGCAATTCTTTTTGATTGTTTATATTCTGTGTTCCTCTGTGCTATCTGTGTATTCTGTGTTCTATAACATCACCTAAAAAATTTATCTCAATTTCGCTCCCAGCTTTGTTTCCAGGTTCTGCACCAGCTTGTTCATCAGCTTGTCTATCTGCTTGTCGTTCAGCGTGGCGTTTTCGTCCTGCAGGGTGAAGCTCACCGCGTAACTCTTCTTTCCGGCTTCGAGGTTCTTGCCTTCGTACACATCGAAAAGCTCTACGCGCTTCAAGAGTTTCTTGTCGGTCTCGTAGGCGATTTTCTCGATTTCGGCAAATTGCACCTGCTTGTCGAGCAAGAGCGCCAGGTCGCGCTTCACGGCAGGATACTTGGAAATGTCCTTGTAAGTCACCGCGTTGTTCTTGACCGCCTTCATCAGCTCCCTCCAGTTCAGGTCGGCATAATACACTTCGTTCTCGATATCGAACATCTTCAGGAGCTTCTTGTGCAGGATGCCGAGCGTAGCCAGCAACTTTCCGCCACGGGTATGCACCGACAGGGCGGCGGCATAGATGTCATCGCTCAAGGTGCCGAACACCAGCGCGCCGAAGTTCACGCCCAGACGGCGCAGGATGTTCAGCACGTATGCCTTCAGCTCGTACACCGACGAGTCCTCATCGGCGTGCGCCCACGAGTTGCTTACCCGCTTGCCGGTCACCCACAAGCCCATGTGCAGTTCTTCGGAGTAAGGCGCGAGCGCTTTTTCAGGGTTCCGCTTTCCGGCATTATAATGATAGCAATTGCCGAACTCGAAGAACTTCAGGTCGGCATTCTTGCGGTTGGCGTTGTGCTCGATGCTTTCCAGCCCGCCGAACAGAAGGGTGCCGCGCAATACGTTCAGGTCGTTGCTCAACGGATTCATCAGCCGCACCAGGTTTTCGGGCTTATACGTTTCCAGCCCTTCGTAATACGAAGCGGAGGTGAGCGAGTTGTTCAGGATTTCGTTGAACCCGCATCCCACCAGCTGCTCCGACACGAGGTTCTGGAGCTTCACCGACTTGTCTTCGGCTCCTTCCACGCTCAGGCACGCCTTTACCGAAGTGGGGATTTCCACATTGTTGTATCCGTAGATGCGCAGGATGTCCTCCACCACGTCGCACGGACGCTGCACGTCCACACGGTAAGGAGGCACCACCAGCGAAAGCCCTTCTCCGGTCTCGCCCGTGATTTCCATTTCCAGGCTCGAAACGATGCGCTTTATCACCTCGGCAGGGATTTCCTTGCCAATCAGCGAACGGACATACGCATACGGAAGCTCTACCGGGAAGCCGGCTATCGGGCTGGGATAGTTATCCTTGATTTCACAAGCGATTTCACCTCCCGCAAGCTCTTTCGCCAGGATAGCCGCCTCTTTCAGGGCATAAATCACGCCGTTCGGGTCGATGCCCCGTTCGAAACGGAACGAAGAATCGGTGCTCAGCCCTTGGCGGCGTGCGGTCTTGCGCACCCACGTAGGATGGAAATAAGCGCTTTCGAAGAACACGTTGCGGGTCTCTTCGGTAGTGCCCGAATCGAGTCCGCCGAACACGCCCGCGATACACATCGGCTCTTCGGCGTTGCATATCATCAGGTCGCGGTCCGAAAGCTTGTGCTCCACGCCGTCCAGCGTCACAAACGGAGTGCCTTCCGCCACGGTCTTCACCACAATCTTGCCACCCTTTATCTTGTCGGCGTCGAAGCAGTGCATCGGCTGGCCGTAAGCGTGCAGGATGTAGTTGGTGATGTCCACAATGTTGTTAATCGGGCGCAAGCCGATGGCTTTCAGCTTCGCCTGGAGCCATTCGGGGCTTTCCTTCACCGTGACGTTCTTTACCACCACGCCGGCATAGCGCGGGCAAGCCTCGGTGTTCTCTACCACCACGTCAATGTCCAGGTCGTGATTGTCTACCGCAAACGCCTCTACCGAAGGGCGCTTCAGTTCCGCCTCATGCCCGTTCTGCACGAGCCAGGCGTACAGGTCGCGCGCCACGCCGTAGTGCGAGCAGGCATCCGCGCGGTTGGGCGTGATGTCCACCTCCAGCACGTAGTCGCTCTTCACGTTGTAGTAATCCTTGGCAAGCGTGCCCGGCTCCACGTCATCGGGCAGCACGATAATGCCCTCGTGGCTGGTTCCGATGCCGATTTCGTCTTCGGCACAAATCATGCCGTTCGATTCCACGCCCCGGAGTTTCGATTTCTTTATGGTGAAACACTCGTCTCCGTCATACAGCTTGGTGCCCAAGGTAGCTACCACCACCTTTTGCCCTGCGGCTACGTTCGACGCCCCGCATACAATCTGCACGGGGTCGCCCTGCCCCAAGTCGACCGTCGTAATGTGCATGTGGTCAGAATTGGGATGCGACTCGCAGGTCAGCACTTTTCCGATGACCAAGCCTTCCAGCCCTCCTTTAATCGACTGGACTTCTTCCACTTCGCCTGTTTCCAGCCCGATAGAGGTAAGCGCCGCCGCCACCTGTTCGGGGGTCAAGTCGAAGTTGACGTATTCTTTTAGCCAGTTATACGAAATATTCATATTAAGTATGTTTTGATGTTTTCCTTGTTTTTGATGCGCAAAGTTACAATAAATCTATGAAAAACCATACAAAATTTAAGAGCCTGTTTAAATTTTCCAATAAAGTAATATTCTATCAGGTCCTTTTTCGTTTGTTTCCGGTCTGTTTTCCCGATTTTATTCGTCAGATAGCCCGCTATCCTCCTCATAAAATCAGAAAAACATCCTCGAAAACAATTCGAAAAATTAACCTGAGCAAAATTTAAACAGGCTCTTAAGGACAACAACGAAAATATTCGGTTTTTACGGTGCACAAGAAGATGCGGAAACCTATTTTCTGAAACGCAGATTCACGCGGATTTCCGCAGACTATTTTCATTTGCGCCGCTTTTTTCATTCAAATCCACCGGAAAAAGGCCTATATTTTTGTACCTTTGCGCCCCGAAAACGGATGCGCGGAACGCTGATTCACGCAAACATCCCTCATGTAGGGGCGTATCGCATACGCCCGAATACGTCAACTAATCCACGTGGATGTTTTCAGGGCGTATGCAATACGCCCCTACATGAATAAAAAATACAATCTGCGGAAATCCGCGTGAATCCGCGTTTCAAAAAAACCGTAAATAATAAAACCGTAAACAAACAACATGTCCAACGCATTGATAACCATATTCTTGGGAGGCGGCATCGGAAGCGTGATGCGCTTCGGGGTGCAGGCGGTGATGAACGGGCGCATCCCTCCCCTTTTCTTCCCGTGGGCTACGCTCGGCGTCAACGTGGCGGGAAGCTTCCTCATCGGGCTGTTCTACGCCCTCTCCGCCCGCTTCGGCTTCTCCGACGAGACACGGCTTTTCCTCACCACGGGGCTTTGCGGAGGGTTCACCACCTTCTCCACCTTCAGCCAAGAGAGCCTGACGCTGCTCCGCCAGGGGCATTACGCCGCCTTCGCGCTCTACACCCTTGCCAGCGTGGCGGCAGGCATCGCCGCGGCACTTGCCGGAGGGTGGGTAGGGAAAGCCCACGTATAGACGACCTTGTTTCAACCAAGGTCATCCCACGGGACAGGGTAATTTGAAATTACCTCGTCTCAGAGATGAGGTAGTTTGAAACAACCTCATCCCACGTACATGAGGCCGGTTGAAACGACCTCGTCTTACGTGCGGATGCAAGAGGGGGATTTATCCGATAAACACCCCTGCGCACGGCATGGTTTCAACTCCTATCGTCTTCCCGATGACCTTAATTCAAGTAAGGTCATCCTGCGGGATAGGGTGGTTTGAAACTACCTTATCTCAGAGACGACCTGCTTTCAAGGTAGGTCGTTGTTGTCTTGCGCAGAGACCCCCTCTGTCAAACAGACACCGTCTCGGCATGTATGTCGGTATGGAGAGGGGAATAGTGAGGGAGGATTCACTCCACAAAGATACGAAAAATTTTTCAATTGGCAATGGATATTAGGCAATGGACAATGGAAATTTGACAATCGGCAATTATTTTTTTTGCCAAGTTGTGTTTAAACCGCTGAGATGCAACCATTTGCACAGGCGCGCGGAGCTATATATACCGGAATTTGCATATAGATGCGTGATATATGCAAGATATAAGCATAATGATGACAATGACAAATGACAAATGACAATTAACTTTTTTCCGGAAAATGCCTTAATGGCAGGTGAGCGACATTATAAATTATATTATATATATATTATAATATATATATAATATAATTTAATTTACAATTCTCTTTTCTTCTTCGTGGTGCGTTACATCACTTTGTTAATTGTCATTTTGTCATTTGTCATTGTCACGATAATACAAGCATAGAAATAACATTTTTACATCTTATATAATTCTCATTTTCAGCAATATAGATAGAAAAACGATAATCAGTTAACAGATTTTTACGCCCACCTGTTCCAAATCCATTGCCGTATGGAAAAAATTTCTTATCTTTGCAGAGGAGAGAGGGAGGAACATTATAGGCAACAAGGCTTTTAGGCGACAAGGCAGCAGTTGACAAGTTTGAATTGCCTACACAAAAACAAATTATGGAGAAGGAACGAATCATCGAAATCACGTCGCTGGAGCAGCCGGGGGTGGAGCTGTTCGGCGCACTGACCGAGGCACAACTGCGCAACCGGCTGGAACCGGAGAAGGGCGTGTTCATCGCCGAAAGCCCGAAAGTAATCCGCGTGGCGCTGGACGCGGGCTACGAGCCGCTGGCACTGCTGTGCGAGCGGAAGCACCTTGCGGGCGACGCCGCCGACATCCTTGCCCGATGCCCGGACATACCCGTCTACACCGGCGGACGCGAGCTGCTCGCCCGGCTTACGGGCTATACCCTGACACGCGGCGTGCTCTGCGCCATGCGCCGGCCGCCGGTGAAAAGCGTGGAAGAAGTATGCGGCGGGGCACGGCGCATCGTGGTGATTCACGGGGTGACCGACACGACCAACATCGGTGCCATCTTCCGCTCTGCCGCCGCATTGGGCATCGACGGGGTGCTGCTCACCCCCGACTCGTGCGACCCGCTGAACCGCCGTGCCGTGCGTGTCTCGATGGGCTCGGTGTTCCTCATTCCGTGGACGTGGGCCGACGCTCCCCTCGCCGCCCTGCGCCGCCTGGGCTTCCGCACCGCCGCCCTGGCACTCTCGGACGACTCCGTCCCGCTCGACACGCCTGCCCTCAAGCAAGAACCGCGGCTGGCACTGGTGATGGGCACCGAAGGCGACGGGCTTCCGCACGCCACCATCGCCGAAGCCGACTACACGGTGCGCATCCCGATGGCGCACGGGGTGGACTCGCTCAACGTGGCGGCAGCATCCGCCGTAGCGTTCTGGGAATTAAGACGATGATATTATTTCACCACAGAGGACACTGAGGCACACTGAGGAAATATTTTATTATCACTGAATTTACGATTTACGATTTTGAAACGCGGATTAACGCAGATTTCCGCAGATTAAATAATATAGTCAATCAGAAATGAATTGCGAAAAACTATAGCCTGTTTTTTTAGTAGAGACGTCACATTGTGGCGTCTCTGAATGCATCCGCAAGACATTCACATACAAAAACATATAGCATCCCTTCGGCTGGGGAGACGCCACAATGTGACGTCTCTACTGCATTCCGTATTTTCGCAAACCAATTTTGTTCTACTATAAAATAAATAATCCGCGTGAATCTGAGCTAATCTGCGTTTCAGGTTTTGTCGCGTATCGTCACGCTGGATTTGCAAATCCGGCGTGACAATCGTGGCAATCGTGACAATGACAATCGTGACAAATGACAATCGTGACAATGACAAAATCGTAAATAGCTAAATCGTCAATAAAAAACCGCTCAGCTTTTCTTCTTATAGCTCACCACCGCCCATACGTTGAACACGAGAGCGAAGCCGCAGAGCCAGCAGAAGGGAGAAAGCATTTCCGTGAAGCCGCTCCCCTTCAGGTAGACAAGGCGCATCGCCTCGGCAAAATATTGCAAGGGATTGATGGCGGTGGCGCGCTGCATCCAGAGCGGCATGCTGTCTACGGGCGTGAAAAGCCCTGAAGTCAGCAGCATGATGATGATGAAAAAAAACATCACGAACATCGCCTGCTGCATCGTGTCCGAATAGTTGGATATCACCATGCCGATGCCCGTGACCACCAGCACGTAAACCGCCGTAAACAGGAGAACCGTAAGCAAGCTGCCCTCCGGCGCCACCCCATGCACCGCCCAGCCGAACGTCATCCCGAACGCAAGGGCAACGAACCCGATGGCCCAGTTGGGCATCAGCTTGGCAAGGATGAAAAGCCGCTTCGGCACAGGCGACACGTTGATTTGCTCGATGGTGCCCACCTCTTTCTCGCCCACAATGTTCAGGGCGGTCAGCGCGCACCCGAGGATGGTGAGCAGCATCATAATCAGCCCCGGCACCATGAAGACCTTGTATTCCAGTTCGGGATTGAAACGGTACCGGACACGCACATCGGGGACGGGCATCACGGATGCGGCGCCCGATACGCCCTCAGACGCACGTATCTCCTGATTGTAATCCATCACCACCGACGCAAGGTACTGCGCTCCCAAGGTGCCCCGGATACCGTTCACCGAATTGGCGGCAATCATCACCTGCGCCGTCCCGTCGCGATAAATGCCGCGCTCGAAATCTTGCGGAATCTGGAACAGGATGTCGGCATCGCCCGTCTCGATGCTCCGCATCGCTTCGCCATAGGCGGGCGACACATCGGCAAGGCGGAAATAGCCCGAATCGGACACCTTCTGCACCAGCCGCCCGGACAGCGGGCTATGGTCTTGGTCGACCACCGCCAGCTTTACGTCCTGCACGTCCTGATTGGTGACGAAAGGGAACAACACAATCGTCATAATCGGCATCACGATAATCATCTTCGACAAAAACTTGTGGCGAAGTATCTGCTTGAACTCTTTTTCCAATAAATATTTCAGCATACGTCTTTAGGATTTATATAGTCAATCAAAAAATGAAATGCGAAAAATCATATATGAATTCCGTATTTTTACCTAATTGCCATGTAGGGGCGTATCGCATACGCCCTGAAAACATCCACGTGGATTAGTTGGCGCATTCGGGCGTATGCGATACGCCCCTACATGGGATGTTTGCGGATATTCATTAAACATATAGCATCCCTGCGGCTGGGGAGACGCCACAATGTGACGTCTCTACTACATGCTTATTTACATCACGCCCGCATCATCGGCAAATGGTTTCGGATTACAAATCCGATTCTTTACTTACGCCGGATTGCAAATCCGGCGTGACAAGGAATCCGGCGTGACAAGAGACGTCTTTGCGCCTCTGCGTTCAATAATTATTCAAGCCGCACCTTGAATTTCTTCCACGATACGGCGACCAGCACCGCCGCCATCAGGGCGAGCACGCCCAGCTCGGTGGCGAAGCACGACACGTCCACACCCTGAATCATAATCTTGCGCATCGCCGAGATATACCAACGGGCAGGGATGATGTCGGCTATCCAGCGCAGGGCAAGGGGCATGCTCTCTAACGGGAATATCAAGCCCGAAAAGACCAGCGTGGGCATCATCAGCCCAATGCCCGAAGACAAGAGCGCCGCTACCTGCGAATCGACCAGCGTAGAGATGAGCAGCCCCAACGAGAGCGCCACAATGATGAAGATTACGGATACCAGTGCCAGCCAGCCCAGGCTTCCACGGATGGGCACGCCCATCACAAACACCGCCAAGAGGAGAATCGTCACGACGTTGGTCACCGACAGGGTGAAATAGGGCGTCATCTTCGAGAGGATGATATGAAGGGGCTTCATCGGCGAAGCGAGCAGGATTTCCATGGTACCCGTCTCGCGCTCGCGTACGATGGAAACGCTGGTCATCAGGGCGCAGATAAGCATCAGCACGATGCCCATCACGCCGGGCACAAAGTTGTAAGCGCTCTCGCCCTGCGGATTGTAAAGCATCCGCGAGACGGTTTCTATCCGCATCGGGACACGGTATTGTTCCATCCGTTCCGCCTGGTAAGCGGCAAGCACGCCCTGCGCATAGTTCGTCAGGAGGGATGCCTGGTTGGGGTCGGTTCCGTCGGCTATCAGCTGGATACCCGCTTCGCCACGGGGAAGCCCCGAAGCGAACTCCTCGCTGAAGACCACCACCAAGCCGGCGGTTCCGTCGCGGAACACTTCGTTTATCCCGGCGGGCGAATCAAGCTCGCGGACCACGGTAAAATACTCGCTCGCCTGCAGGCGCTCGATGATGCGCCGGGTCTCCACGTCTTTAGAGGGGTCGAACACCGCCACCCGCGCATCGTTCAGTTCCGTCTTGATGGCATATCCCAACAGCAAGACCAGCATCAGCGGCATGATGAGCAGGATAAGCAGTGTCCGCCGGTCGCGGAATATCTGGCGGAACTCTTTTCGGACAAATGAAAGGAATTGTTTCATGCTCTTTCTGAATTATAATGGAACAAAATTGGTTTACGAAAAATGGAATTAAACACAGAGACACAAAGACACAGAGCCTTATTTACGATTTTATAGTAAAACAAAATTGGTTTGCGAAAAAATCTTGATGTATTGTCATCCTGAACGAACGTGAAGGATCTCGTGTACATCCACGTGGGCGCATCCGAGATGCTTCACTTCGTTCAGCATGACAAATGATTTTTCGCAATTCATTTCTGATTGACTATACAATTTACGAAGTACAATTAAGAGCCTGTTTAAATTTTCCAATAAAGTAATATTCTATCAGGTTCTTTTGCGTTTGTTTCCGGTCTGTTTTCCCGATTTTATTCGTCAGATAGCCCGCTATCCTCCTCATAAAATCAGGAAAACATCCTCGAAAACAATTCGCAAAATTAACCTGAGCAAAATTTAAACAGGCTCTAAATCCTTGAAATAGTAAATCGTACATTATACCAATAACTTGTAGGGGCAGGGTTTGCCTGCCTGAAAACATCCACGTGGACACATATAGGCGGGCGAACCCCGCCCCTACATTGGCTAACTGCGGATATTCATAAAAATAAATTTTTCTCCGTGTCTCTGTGCCTCTGTGTTCAATAGAAAGAATCATACGGATTTTTCGCATTTTATTCAACTTATTCTTAATCTGACTTACGGACAGCCCTACGCGCCAATTGCTGGAACACCTCGTCCATGGTGGCGGCATGAAACCGCTCACGCAGGCGGGCGGGCGAATCCAGCGCTTCTATCCTTCCGTCCACCATGATGGAGACACGGTCGCAATACTCCGCCTCGTCCATATAGTGGGTGGTGACGAATACGGTGATGCCTCTGTCCGACGCACGGTAGATAAGCTCCCAAAACTGGCGGCGCGTCACGGGGTCGACACCTCCCGTAGGCTCGTCGAGGAAGACCACCCGCGGCTCGTGGAAAATAGAGACCGAAAAGGCAAGCTTCTGCTTCCAGCCGAGGGGCAAGGAGCGGACGAAGGTATTCCGTTCGGCCTCGAAGCCCAGTCCGGAAAGCATCTCATCGGTCTTCCGGGCGATTTCCTTGTCCTTCATTCCGTAGATGCCTCCGAACAGGCGCAGGTTTTCCCACACCTTCAGGTCTTCGTAGAGCGAGAACTTCTGGCTCATGTAGCCGATGTGTTTCTTCACCTCCTCCGTTTGCGAAGCGATGTCGAATCCCGCCACGCTCCCCCGTCCGGAAGTAGGGATGCTCAGCCCGCAAAGCATACGCATGGCGGTGGTCTTCCCTGCCCCGTTGGCTCCCAAGAATCCGAATATCTCGCCCCGCTTCACTTCGAACGAGATGCGGTCGACGGCGGTAAATGTCCCGAAGCGTTTGGTCAGCTCATGAGTATAAATTACATTTTCTTCCATGATGATATTTTTATATGGAACACAGAGGCACAAAGACACAGAGGCTTTTATTGAAGAGCAAAGGACAAATCCTTCTCTGTGTCTCCGTGTCTCTGTGTTCCATGAGACAACAACATAAAGCAATCTTCTACCGAAGGCGGAATCACCTGTACCTCTACATCGGGATGTCCCCTTTGCACGAGATAAGCTTTCAACGCTTCGGGAGAACCTTCCGCGGCAAGCGTGACGTGGAATGCCGTGCCGAACGAAAACGAAGTATTCACGTACGGATAGCCGTGCAAATCGCCCAGCAGGCGGTGCATCTTTCCCGAACGCACCGCCAAAAGCGTAGAGGGATAACGGGCCACAATGCCCTGGGGTGTATCCACTTCCAAAAAAGCGCCTCCTTGCACCAGGGCGATGCGGTCGCACAGGGTCGCTTCGTCCATGTAAGGCGTAGAGACAAGGATGGTGATGCCCTGCTTCTTCAAGTTGAGCAGCATCCCCCAAAACTCTTTGCGCGAGACGGGGTCGACCCCCGTGGTCGGCTCGTCGAGGAACAAGACTTCGGGCTTGTGAATCAAGGCACAGCTTAGCGCCAGCTTCTGTTTCATGCCTCCCGAGAGCTTGCCTGCCATCCGGTGCTTGAACGGCTCGATCTGCCGGTAGATGTCCGCTATCAGGTGATAGTTCTCTTCGATGGTGGTGTTGAATACCGTGGCGAAGAATTGCAGGTTCTCTTCCACCGTCAGGTCCTGGTAGAGCGAGAACTTGCCCGGCATATACCCGATGATGTTCCGTATCTTCCGGTAATCCCTTGCCACGTCGTACCCCTTCACTTGCGCCTGCCCCCGGTCGGCAAGCATCAAGGTGGTGAGGATGCGGAAAAGCGTGGTCTTCCCCGCCCCGTCCGGTCCGATAATGCCGTACAGTTCGCCTTCGTTTACGGAAAAGCTCACACCGTCCAGTGCCTGCACCTTGCCGTATGCCTTGTATAACTGGTCCACTATTACCGCGCTCATGTTTTTTTATTTACGATTTTACGATTTTTGGATTGCCAATCCGGCATGCCCCAATTATTAATTGTTAATTATTAATTGTTAATTATTAATTGTTAATTATTAATTGTTAATTGTCAATTATCTTGATTTCCCCATACATCCCTTTCTTGATGTATCCGTCGTTCTTTACCCTTACCTTTACGGCATACACCAGGTTGGCACGCTCGTCACGGGTCTGAATGGTTTTGGGAGTGAACTCCGCCTTACCGGCTATCCACGACACCGTGCCGGTGTATTCTCGCCTTCCGTCTTCCCCCTCATCGGCATATACCTTCACCTGCTGGCCTACCTTCAACGTAGTCAGCTGGGGAGCGGTGATGTACACACGGAGGTACATATCGGTAAGGTCGCCTACCTTGAACAGGCTCCGTCCCTGCGCCGCCAGCTCTCCCTGCTCGGCATATTTCGCAAGCACCGTTCCTTTCACGGGGCTGGTGATGACGCATTTCGCTATCTGGTCTTCGACTTGCCCGATTTGCGCTTCCAGCATCAAGACCTGCCCGCTTACGCTCCGGTTTCCGTTCTCCAAGGTCTCGACCTGCGCGGCAAGCCGTTTTTCGAGGACGGCAAGCCCCGAACGGATGTCATCCAATTGCTTTTGGTTGGCAGCTTTCTCGCACACCAGATTCTCATAGCGTTGTTGTTCCCGCTTCTGCGTCGCTATTTCCTGGCGGAGCGAAGCGATTTGCCTTCCCACATCATAGCGGCGGCTGTCCGTAGCCATCAGGTTTCCCAAAAGTTCTTCTTTCTTCAGGTGAAGCTGGACGGTATCTATATAGCCTACCGCCTGCCCGGCTTCCACTTGATTCCCTTCCTCGGCGTCCAGGCGCATAATCTCGCCCGTTCCCCTTGCGGAAACGGTCACTTCGGTGGTCTCGAACACCCCCGACGCATCATAGTCCCCGCTTCCTCCCTTACACGAAGCGAGCAATGCCACCCAACCGATGGCTGCATAATAAGCATGTATCGTTTTCATCTTCTCCTGTATTTAAGTAACTAATTATAATTAGGTTGTATTAATAGACTGTTTTGAAACGCGGATTAACGCAGATTAGCGCGGATAATCATTTATAGTCAATCAGAAATGAATTGCGAAAAATCATTTGTCATGCTGAACGAAGTGAAGCATCTCGGATGCGCCCACGTGGATGTACACGAGATCCTTCACATTCGTTCAGGATGACAATACATCAAGATTTTTTCGCAAACCAATTTTGTTTTACTATAATTATCCATTCAATCTGCGTGAATCTGCGAAAATCTGCGTTTCTTCGTCATATCAATTAATTTTGCACATTCACTTATTCCCGGTATTGGTCACATATTTCAGGTTATAAATAGCCAGCAGCAATTCGATTTCGTGCAGGATTTTGTCCTGAATGGCGGATTGCTCGGCATGGATATCCCGCGTCAGGTCGGTTCCCGACAAGGTGCCGTTCGCCATCTTGGCTTCCGAAGCCCGCTTCACGGAACCTCGCAAGGCGATAATCTCGTCATCGTATTCCAGCTGGTCGAAATATTTGTCGATAGCGGCATTGCGCTGGGCGACATCGAGTGACGTGTTGAAAAGAAATGTCTCCCGTTGGGTCTCGATGGAGCGGATGCCCGTTTGCACCTTCCTGCGGTCGTTCTTCCGGGTGTAAAGGCTCCCGAGGTTCCACGAAAGCCTTACGCCCGCCAGGTAATACGCCTTGAACTTGTCTTCGAACATATCCAGCCCGGGATTTCCATAGCCTCCCGTAACAAACAAGCCCAGCTTGGGCATCATCCCTGCCGTGATGCGGCTATCCTGTGCCTCCAGGTTCCGTATCTGCGCCTGATACAGCCCCAGTTCGGGACGGTTGTTCTCCACCGCCAGCGGACGCACGGCTTCGGGCTTCACGAAACGGGTCTGCTCGCCGATTTCCTCGCCGATGAGCCGGGAAAGCATCGCCACGTAAGCGCGCCGGGTATGCCTGAACTGGGCTTCTGTCTGCTTCGCCTTGAGCAGCTCTACCCGGAGGGCGTCCAGGTCCGACTGGTTGGCGATGCCGTTCTTGATGTACGAAGACACTTGGTCGCAATTCCGTTGCAATTCGGCTTGCAGCACCTTGTTCTGCGCCAATTGGGCTTCGGCAAGGAGAATCCCGAAATAAAGCTGATTCACCCGGTCGTTGATGGCATAGATGGTTACATCCATGTTCCGCTGGTCCACTTCCGCCTGCGTGCGGAGTGTCTTCTTTTCCGAGCGTATCGCCCCGCCGTCCCAAAGCGTCTGGTTCAGGGCAAGCTCCATTTTATACTGGTCTTTGCTCAGCGCAGGAATCTCGACACCCGTCAATCCAATGGCGTCAAAGTCTATAGGGATTTCCGTCACCTCCGACTGGTAAGTGGCTTGCGCCGAAAACGTCACGTGAGGCAGATACCCCTTGGCTGCATTCGAAAGATTGTATTCTTCCGTTTTCGCTATCAGGCCATATTGCTTGATAAGCGGATAATTCGCCTGCGCTTTCCGGTAACACGCTTCGATGCTGAGCTGGGCGAAGCTGGGGACATAGAGCGCAATCGCGAGGAAGAAAGTGATTGTCTTTATTCGCATATCCATCGTTTTATTGGTTTATTTATCCTATCGTCTGTATTGTTCGACAATCCTGTCGATGCAAAGGCAAAAAAATTAAGGTTTCAAAGCTTCAAGGATGAGCTGCATGTTGTGCTCACGGTATGATGCCATTAATCTCTGCGCCACTTCCGTTTCTATCCCTTCCTTCCCCCGACAAACGGAGATAGCCGTTAATGAAGAAGTATCGAGCGTAAGCAACATAAACAAGAAATCGCCGAAGCGGATGGGACGGATTCTTCCCGCCTCTACCTCTGCTTCCAGCATCTCCTTGACCCGCTGGACCGCCTCAATCCGTTCGAGCAGGCCAATCACCATCGCCCGGTTTCCGGGTTTCAACAACATTTCCGACAAAAGGAAATAAGGCATTTGGGGGACTTGCGACAAAAGATACCGGTCGCGCTCCTCCCGGATGCGGTTCAATGTCTCTTCAAAAGGCAAGCCTTGTTCGAAGATTCCGCGGAACAAGGGGACTATCTCGCGTGTTTTCCGCAACATGACCGCCTGAAACAGTTTTTCCTTGCTCCGGTAATAATAATGCAGCATCGAATGCGCCACGCCTGCCCGCCGGGCAATAGCCAGCATCTTCGCCCCGTCATACCCTTTCTCCAAGAATTCGGCTTCCGCCGCTTCCAGAATGGCCTGTTCCGTATTTTGTTCGTTGGTTTTCATCGTTTTACTCCTATCGGCTGCATTGTTCGACAATCTTGTCGACACAAATATATAAACAAACTCTGACCGGTCAAGCGTTTTAACAATCTTTTCATTCCTTTTTTTGCCCGTTGGCTGGGTCTCCTTTCAATATAGGCAACGTAATCTGGTATTTTACGGCAAGAATGCGGACCACCAGCACCGTCACAAAACCGATAATCTGCGAGAGATAAGCTTCCAGCCCCATCTGCAAGCATATCCAATAGAAAAGCCCGCCAATCACACATGCCATCGCATAAATCTCCTTGCGGAATATCAGGGGAATCTCGTTAATGAATACATCGCGGATGACGCCGCCCGCGGCACCCGTGACGCTTCCCATGATGATTGCCACCCAAAACGGGAAACCCAATGCAATGGTCTTGTCAAAACCGACTACGGTAAACAAGGCAAGGCCGATGCTGTCGAAAAAAAAGAAGGTATTATTCAGGTGAATCAGATACTTGCCGAATATAATGACGAAAAACATGGCGAACGCCGTACATATCAGATAAATGGGGTCGGTCATCCACACGGGCGTGACATTCAGCATCACGTCGCGCAACGTCCCGCCTCCGATAGCCGTAGCCAATCCTACGATGTATGCACCAAACCAGTCAAACCGCTTGGCGGATGCCAGACGGATGCCGCTAATCGCAAAAGCAAATGTTCCGATAAAATCGAGAACCTGAACGAATGAAATCATATTCCAATTTTTTAGTCCTTAAATCCGTTATTCTTCACCATGCATAATTAAACCCCAAGCTCAGCAGCTCCTGAAGCTGGAAATAACTGTCATTATCCTCTTCAAGCGTTACCGAATCATCGAAACGGGCATGAACGAACAGCTTCGTGGAGAAGTATTTGTTGAATGCAAAGGTAAACGTATTTTCCCATTCAGCTAACACTTTTTCGTAATTTGTGGTATACGATAGGCGGGACTCCCACAACAGATTATTGATGATGCTCCACTTCAAAGTGGTTTCCAGACGCGAACCCCATTGGTTTTCCACTCTATGCCCCGCCTTAATATTGAATTTAGTAGGGTCTACCCTATCGCTCGCCACACTATAACGCGAATAGTTGAAAGGATTTATCAATACAGACAGATTGCATACGCCATCCTTTATATATTTATAGTCCATACCCAGACCGATGTTTAACTCGGCAGGCGAGAACAAAGCCGAGACCAGATTGTCCGAGTTGGTATCGTACTTAGAGAAAAACTGCGTCTTAAACTCGGCCGACAACGTATAATACCAGTTGTAAAACGCCTTGTATCCCAACTTGGAGCTAAGGCGTAACATATCCTCACTCGTCTTATACTGGTGCACCGTATCCGAAGGCGCAGTGATGAACCCTAACTTCCACTCGATTTTATTCTCAAACTGAATCTTCTGCTTATCGTCATAATTGAATTGCCACGTCATTCCCGACAAGAGCGACACCGTACTTTCACCGCCTTTATACCAGTTGTCCGAGATGTAGTTTTGAGAGAACTGCATATACCCGTTCCCTGAAATCGTCCAAAAGTTGGGCTTAATCACCAGCAGGTCTTTCTCAGCCATCGAGTGTTCCCTCTCCGGCACAAGCAACGGCATCACCTTGTTTTTCCGAGGCTTGCGTATCACCATCTTGTCAGACAAAGGCTCCAGCCCTTTCAGGTCATTTTCGTTCTTCCGGACCAAATAAGGGTATTCCAGGTAAAAGCTTAAAAGCTGCCTGTTTACCGCACGGTCTACGTCAGCCGTACGCGTAAGGCGAGGCACCTGAAAAACCGAATCACGGACCGGATTCTCTGCGACATAGGGATTATCCGGCTTCCAGCCGTCTATGGACATCGCTTGCTCAATGGCAGCAGAATAATAAGTAGCAGGCATGGCAAGTTTAAAATAGTCAGCGTCCGAACGTATCCATGCCGGAGCATGCGGTATGAAAATATCATCCCAACGGTCGGACATTACCTGGCTCTCCTTACGGTATCGGGCAAGAAAAGCCCTAAAACATCTCTTTACCTTCGCATTAACCGAAACGGATACCGGTTTCTTGACCACAGGGACAAGAGTATCTTGGGCAGAGCCCACAAGGTTCGCCAACGAATCGGGCACAGGCACCGACACCGAATCACTCTTTATTTCAATGACAGATATACTATCTACTTTCACCGAATCCGCACCAGTCTGGGCAGACCCATTTATACCTATTAATAATAACAACGTAAGAATGCCTATCGTTTTCATCTCTTCTTCTGAGCTATCTAATTAAGTTTCCGCAAAAATACAACTTTTTTCATTTCCACGGCAAGATATTTGAAATGTTAATATGTTCCTGATATGTTTTCTCCCCTGCACGAACGATAATTTGCGGAAAGATAGTGTGGGATTCGGCATTTTTTTGTAATTTTGCCACTTTGAAATAGAAGTGCTAAATCAAAACATTAAAAACGAACATATTGTGGCAGAAACTAAGTACATTTTCGTAACAGGTGGTGTTGCCTCTTCCTTGGGTAAAGGCATTATCTCATCATCTATCGGTAAGTTGCTGCAAGCCAGAGGCTACAGCGTAACCATCCAAAAGTTTGACCCCTACATCAACATCGACCCCGGAACTTTGAACCCTTACGAGCACGGAGAGTGTTACGTAACCGTAGACGGACACGAAGCCGACCTCGACCTGGGACACTACGAACGCTTCTTGGGCATACAAACGACCAAAGCGAACAACATCACGACAGGACGTATCTATAAGAGCGTAATCGACAAGGAACGCCGTGGAGACTATTTAGGCAAGACCATCCAGATTGTGCCGCACATCACCGATGAAATCAAGCGCAACATCAAGCTGCTGGGAAATAAGTACAAATTCGATTTCGTCATTACCGAAATCGGCGGAACGGTGGGCGATATCGAGTCGCTTCCTTATCTGGAAAGCATCCGCCAGCTGAAATGGGAATTGGGACGGAACGCCTTATGCGTACACCTGACCTACGTGCCTTATCTGGCAGCAGCAGGCGAGCTGAAGACCAAACCTACCCAACATTCCGTAAAAGAACTGCAGTCGGTAGGTATCCAGCCCGACATCCTGGTATTGCGTGCGGAACACGAATTAAGCACTAATTTAAAGAAAAAAGTAGCTCTGTTCTGCAACGTAGACGAAAACGCGGTCGTACAGTCTATCGACATGCCAACCATTTACGAAGTGCCTCTCCGTATGCAAGAGCAAGGACTGGATGCAACCATCCTGAAGAAGATGGGCTTGCCCATCGGCGAAACTCCGACCTTGGGTCCGTGGAGAGATTTTCTGGAACGCCGCCACAAAGCCACCGAAAAAGTACACATTGGCTTGGTAGGCAAATACGACCTGCAAGACGCTTACAAGTCTATTTTGGAAGCCTTGTCGCAGGCTGCCACTTACAACGACCGCAAGGCGGACATCCATTTCATCAATAGCGAAAAGCTGAACGAAAGCAACGTGGAAGAGACGCTGAAAGATATGGACGGCATCGTCATCTGCCCGGGATTCGGCCAACGCGGCATCGAAGGGAAATTCGTAGCCATCAAATATTGCCGCACGCACGATGTACCGACATTCGGCATCTGCCTGGGCATGCAGTGCATGGCAATTGAATTCGCACGCAACGTATTGGGTTATGCCGATGCCAACAGCCGCGAAATGGACGAAAAGACTCCACACAACGTCATCGACATCATGGAAGAACAGAAGTCCATCACCAATATGGGCGGAACAATGCGCTTGGGTGCCTACGAATGTGTGCTCGACCCGAACTCGAAGGTTTATCAGGCGTACGGAACCGAACATATCCAGGAACGCCACCGCCACCGCTACGAGTTCAACAATGACTACAAAGCTGAATTCGAAAAGGCAGGCATGAAATGCGTGGGTATCAATCCCGAATCGGACTTGGTGGAAATCGTCGAGATTCCGACCTTGCGCTGGTTCATCGGCACGCAATTCCACCCGGAATACAGCAGTACCGTACTGAAACCGCATCCGTTGTTCCTGTCGTTCGTTAAGGCGGCAATCAGCAAGTAATTTTTCCCACCACAGATTACACAGATTAAATTAATAATTAATAAATGCATGACGGTATATCTTTCCGCTTCCGTTCTATTAACTATGAATTTGATAAAATCTGTGTAATCTGTGGTGGATCCTTATAAACTTAAAACTTTAAAAGCAAATGGATAAAAACACGTTAGTGGGATTTGTCTTGATTGGAGCAGTCATCGTAGGCTTCAGCATCTACAGCCGCCCCAGTCAAGAAGAAATGGAACGTGCGCAGCACTATCAAGATTCTATCGAGACCGTCGTCCGGCAACAGGAACAAATGCAGAAGGCACAGGAAGCTGAAGCCGTGCAGACACTCCGGTTGGACTCTACCTCGCAATTCTTCGCGCATACACAAGGTTCCGAAGAGTTTACCGTATTGGAGAACAACGTGGTGCAGCTCACTTTCTCGAACAAAGGCGGACGGGTGAGCAAGGCAATGCTGAAAGAATACAACGACCAGCAGAAACAACCGCTGGTATTATTTGACGGCGAGGACGCTTCACTCAACTTCGGATTCGAAGGGAAAACCGAAAACATCATGAGCAGCGGACTTTACTTCCAACCGGTCAATGTAACCGACACAACCGTAACAATGCGCCTGAACGCGCAAAACGGAGGGCATTTAGATTTCATCTACCGCCTGCTTCCCGACTCGTATATGCTCGACTTCACGATACAGGCAAGCGGACTGCAGAACTTTTTCTCTCCTTCGGTCAAGACAATGACCATCGACTGGAACCAACGTGCCCGTCAGATGGAAAAAGGATATAACTTCGAGCAACGTTACACCTCGCTGACCTACAAGCCTGCCGGAGAAAGTTTCGACTACCTGAGCGAGACAAAGGACGAAAAAGAAACCATTCCCGAAGCCCTTGACTGGGTGGCGTTCAAAAACCAATACTTCTCGTGCGTATTCATGGCAGAGAAGAACTTCGAAAACGCTACCCTCGATTCGAAAATGGAACAAAAGGAAAGCGGTTACATGAAACGCTATCATGCCGACATGCAAACGGCATTCGACCCTACGGGCGCACAACCCAGCCATTTCCAGTTCTATTTCGGACCGAACCACTTCAAGACCCTGCTCGCCAGCAACAAACTGAGTTTCGATAACAAAGACCAGGAGCTGGAAGACCTCGTCTATTTGGGATGGCCTATCATCCGGCTCATCAACCGCTGGTTCACCATCAACCTCTTCGACTGGCTTTCGGGCATGGGGCTGAGCATGGGTATCGTTATCCTGCTGATGACTATCATCGTAAAGATTCTGGTGTTGCCCACTACTTGGAAATCATTCATCTCTTCGGCAAAGATGCGTGCACTGAAACCTTATGTAGACAAAATCAACGAGAAATATCCCAAGCAGGAAGACGCGCTCAAGAAACAACAGGAAACCATGTCGCTCTACAGCCAATACGGCGTAAGCCCGATGGGAGGCTGTCTTCCAATGCTGATTCAGACTCCCGTCTTCATGGCGCTGTTCTTCTTTGTGCCGAATGCCATCGAGCTTCGCCAACAAAGTTTCCTTTGGGCTGACGATCTCTCGGCATACGATGACCTCATCCACTGGAGCACCAGCATCCCGTTATTGGGCAACCACCTCAGCCTGTTCTGCCTGCTCTTCAGTGCCACAACGGTCATCAACCAGATTGTAATGATGAAGCAACAAGACACGGGAGCCAACCCACAAATGGCAGCCATGAAATGGATGATGTACATCATGCCCGTCATGTTCTTCTTCATCTTCAACGAATATGCTTCAGGACTGAGCTACTACTACTTCATTTCCGGCTTGCTCGGCATCCTTACCCTTTGGGTAATGCGCCGCATGACCGATGAAAAGAAGCTGCTGGCACAGCTGGATGCCAACAAGAAAGCCCCGTCCTCACGTAAGCCTACGGGTCTGATGGCGAAACTCGAAGCCCTACAGAAAGAACAGGAACGCCTTCAAAAGGAACGCGAAGAACGGATGAACAAAATGAACAAAAAGCATTGATACTACCCTTTGCAATAAAAGCCTCCGGTTTCCATAGGAATCGGAGGTTTTTTATTGAACGTATCTTAAAGAAAAACCATTGCAGAATCATAGTCCGACGCTTGCAAAGCATCGCATTATTAAGGCAGGCATATTAAAAAAGGATATTGAAGCGAGACATCAACTTAACAAGCGTCACTGTCGTATATTATGAAACGTCAAAGCTTTATAACTTACTGAACACCAAGTCTTAGCAAATCATGTTTTTCTAAATTAGCCGAACAGATGATACTTCCTGAAAAAAATAATTCCCTGTTCTGTAAAAGTGAAAGCTTTAGAAATTTCATCATACACAAATTTGTGAATCTCCCCAAGTATTCTTATCTTTGTAAACAGACTGGTGAGTTTGTAATTCTTATGTTTTTTAGAAATCGTGTGATGATTTGGGATGACTCAAAAAATCGCCCAAAGTACACACAAAAAACAGATATATCAAGGCGAGAAAAACTTTTTGGAGAAATCCAAAAACAGTTTCCCATATTACAATATAAAAGAAAGGAGTAATATATGATGCCCAAGAAAAATGAAACAGGGATGCCCGACCACCTGAAGGAAAGCATCGAAAACCTTTCCGGTTACTCAATGGACGACGTGCGTGTGCATTACAATTCCGACAAGCCCGCTACCGTACAGGCATTGGCATACACGCAAGGCACGGACATCCACGTGGCACCGGGTCAGGAACGGCACCTGCCGCACGAGGCATGGCATGTGGCACAGCAGATGTCGGGACGTGTGGAGCCGACCACCGAAATGGGCGGAATGCCCGTGAACGACAATGAAGACCTGGAACGCGAGGCAGACGTGATGGGAGCAAGGGCGGACAGCCTTTGATTGCCAGAAATTAGCAACCGAGGAAGGCAAAGATACGTGAGTATGGCGAATGGTTCAACCAAGCGCTTCCCGGCTCCATCCAGTTCTATTTCCGAAAAGGATGCAAGGTTGACAGCACCGAGAGAACGTACGTCTTCCTGCCGACAATTGGATTCGATCCTTTTTGCTCAAACGTTTTCTTTATGCGTAAGTAAAAAGGTCTGTTATTTCATTTTTTCGGATAATAACCGGGCTTTTCATACAATTATGGACCTGTAAAAATTAATACGCCTAGAAACCAATCCCTGCCAATAGGGCATATCATGCCGGACGGAAAAGTGGCGGCAAAGGCACGGTATTCCCATGTATAGTCAATCAGAAATGAATTGCGAAAAATCATTTGTCATGCTGAACGAAGTGAAGCATCTCGGATGCGCCCACGTAAATGTCTACGAGATCCTTCACGTTCGTTCAGGATAACAATACATCAAGAATTTTTCGCAAACCAATTTTGTTCTACTATAAAAACAAATGAAAGCGGCACGGCAAAGCAGACAATTATACCGGGAAAGACGAAAACGGTAAAGCTAAGAGCCTGTTTAAATTTTCCCATAAAGTAATATTCTATCAGGTCCTTTTGCGTTTGTTTCCGGTCTGTTTTCCCGATTTTATTTGTCAGATAGCCCGCTATCCTCTTCATAAAATCAGAAAAACATCCTCGAAAACAATTCGAAAAATTAACCTGAGCAAAATTTAAACAGACTCTAAAAGCAGGAGATTTTTATTTCTAAGCTTCAACCTTAACTTTAGCAATTCTATTTTGAGCCTCCTCTTTTTTATAAAAATCGGACAAGCCTTAGAACTCGCTGGTGAAATGGAACTTGATGTGCTTGAAGTCATTCTGAGCCATCTGAAGCACATATCCGCTGTCGGCAAGGAAGACATCACGCCCTTCGCGGTCTTTTGCCATATACTGGAACTTCCGTTTCTTGAATGCTTCCAGTTCGTCCATATCATCGCTTTCTATCCAGCAAGCCTTGTACAGGCTGACCGGCTCCCAACGGCACTTTGCGTTGTATTCGTTCTCCAAACGATACTGGATTACCTCGAACTGCAACTGCCCTACCGTACCTATCAGCTTACGTCCGTTAAACTGATTGATGAACAATTGCGCCACGCCTTCGTCCATCAATTGGTCAATACCCTTATTTAATTGCTTGGTCCTCATCGGGTCGGCATTTTCGATGTACTTAAACATTTCCGGCGAGAAACTGGGCAATCCCTTGAAATGAAGCACTTCGCCTTCGGTCAACGTATCGCCGATTTTAAACGTCCCGTTATCCGGCAAACCGATAATATCGCCTGCCCAAGCCTCGTCTACCGTAGTCTTGCGCTGCGCCATGAATTGTGTCGGCGAAGAAAAACGCATGGTTTTATTATGACGGACATGCAGGTACGGCGTATTGCGAGTGAATTTACCGGAGCATACTTTACAGAAAGCCACACACGAACGATGGTTCGGGTCAATGTTTGCCGTAATCTTAAAGACAAAGCCTGTAAACTTGGGTTCATCAGGCTGTACCAGCCGCTCTTCCGCCTGTACCGGACGTGGGCTGGGCGCTATTTCCACAAAGCAATCCAACAGCTCCTGCACGCCGAAGTTATTCAACGCAGAGCCGAAGAACACCGGAGCCAAGTCCCCTTTCAGGTATTCATTGACATCAAATTCGGGATATACGCCTTCTATCAGTTCCAAATCGTTGCGCAGTTTTTCAGCCAAAGGAGCGCCAATGTGGTTATCAAGCTCTTCGGTATGGATATCCACTTCCACCTTCTCCGTCACCACTTGCTTGGAAGGCTGGAACAGGTTCAGCTTCTTCTCATAAATGTTATACACACCCTTGAAACGCGGTCCGCTTTCGATAGGCCAGGTCAAGGGACGCACATTGATAACGAGTTCTTCTTCCAACTCGTCCAGCAGGTCGAACGGGTCCTTAGCCTCACGGTCCATTTTGTTGACGAAAATAATCACCGGCGTGTTGCGCATACGGCACACTTCCATCAGCTTGCGTGTCTGCGTTTCCACACCTTTCGCCCCGTCCACCACGATGATTACGCTATCCACCGCCGTAAGCGTACGGTATGTATCCTCCGCAAAGTCCTGGTGACCGGGAGTATCCAGAATGTTCACCTTATAGTCATGATAATCAAACTCCATCACCGATGTAGTGACCGAAATACCACGCTGCTTCTCAATATCCATCCAGTCGGAGGTAGCGGTTTTCTTAATCTTATTCGACTTTACAGCACCTGCCACCTGAATCTGCCCTCCGAAAAGCAACAGTTTTTCCGTCAACGAAGTCTTACCGGCATCCGGATGTGCAATAATCGCAAATGTTCTTCTTCTTTCTATTTCCTGATTTGCCATATTTCTTATTTTTCTACGATATCAGTCTAAATCCAATTCCCCTTTTTTCTCCTTTATATAATAACCGGCAAGCATAGCCAGCAAATCACTGATTGCTTTCACCGCCTTCTGCGTATCTTCACTCACCTCTTTCTTTTGCAGTTTCAGCATCCATACGCCATACATGGCATCGAAGCACGTCTCCAGTTCAGGCACGTCCCTGTCCGCCCCCTTTGCCCGAAGCTCTACGATAAAAGGCAGAGCCTTGTAATAAGCAGCGCTATAGTACGGGAATTTAGGCGAGCGGAGCAAACGCAGATGCAGGTCGGTCAGCCATACGATGATGTTCTTATTGATTTGCAAATGCCCCTTCTGCATCACGCCCTCATCGTGCATCATGTTTATCAAATCGGCGTACCATTGCTCCAACTCCTTTTTCTGCCCTTCGGCCAGCGAAGGATAAGGTTCGATAATACATTTCTTTATTTTCTCGATATCGAAGCCGTTGGCACGAATCAAGTCTTCCACCTGCCACATATAAAGCAGGTATTCCGCAATATTCTGTTGTTTTAACTGTTGAGAGATATACATATCATGCTAATGATTTTCCGAGACAAGCAAACACGATGCCCACGATAGCCGCAATCATCACCGCCACGCCGATGATGCGGTTCAGTATCCAGATGCCCCGCACATTGAAGCGGGTACGCACCTTATTGACAAAATAGGTGATGCTGAACCACCACGTGACGGCTCCCATAATAATGGCAAGGTAACCTACCAGCTGAAAACCGATGGGGCTGCCCGGCATCACAAACGAAAAGCGGGCAAACAAACCGACGAACAGGAAGATAATCAAAGGATTGGAGAATGTGACCAAGAAAGCGGTAACAAAATTATGCAAATACGTACCCCGCTTCCCGGAAGAAGGGCGCAACGACTTCACCGGATTGCTCCGGAACGTATAGATTCCGAAAGCAAGCAGCATAATGCTTCCCACGACCTGCAAGAAGAGTTGATGCTTCACTATCAGCTCGTCCATAAAGCTCATGCCGTATCCCGTAAGCAACGCATAGCAAATATCGCTCAGTGCCGCCCCCAGTCCTGTCACAAAGCCAAACCAGCGTCCTTTATTCAATGTGCGCTGAATACAAAGAACGCCCACAGGCCCCAGCGGAGCGGAAACCACCACTCCCACTATAAACCCTTTTATCAATAAATCCAGTATCGTAACCTGTTCTATCCAATTCATAGTGCAAAGATGCTACTTTTTTGCGAGATTACCTACTTTTTCGGCCTCTATTATCAAGAGAAAAGCCGAATTGGGATTCATTGGTTGACAATTTGCCCCTATCCTTGCTTCCCTTACGAGGAAAACATCATTCACGGCACTTCCGCAAAGACAACCAGCCTCTCAGCCCGATACATCTATATCCTCTTCCCAGTCCTTATAGCCAGGACTGCAGTCCCAATAGGCTATGACTGCACTCCTGACCTGTTAAAATCGCAGTCCTGGCTATAAGGACTGGAAAGAGCAGCTAATCCCGTCGGGGAAAGCAGCCTTTTGCGTTTCTCAATCATCCTGCTTCCAGATAAAAACAAGCGCTTTTCCTATACCATCTGAAGCCTGCGGTATTCATTGGGCGTATAGCCTACATTCTTCTTGAATACCCGGTTGAAGTGTTGCGAATACTGGAAACCTAAGTCGTATGCTATCTGGCTGATGGTCTTGTCGGTACCGGCAATCATCTCCTTAGCGGTATCAATCAGTTTGTTCTGGATATATTCTTGGGCGGTCTTGCCCGTCTCCTTCTTAATCAAATCCCCGAAATAATTGGGTGAGAGAAAGACCCGGTCGGCAAAATACTTTACGGTAGGAAGCCCCTCGGTCTGAGGTTTATCTCCTTGAAAATAGGCGTCAAGCAAGGTTTCGAACTTGCTCAGCACATCCCGGTTGGCTACAGTACGGGTATCAAACTGGCGTTCATAAAAACGCATGCAATAATCCAACAATAACTGAATATTCCTCGCTATCAGGCGTTTGCTAAGCCGGTCTATCGAATGGACCAGCTCCAGCCTGATTTTCGCCAGGCAATCGGAGAAGATGCTTTTCTCTTCGTCGGAAAGATGAAGGGCTTCGTTCGACTTGTACGAGAAGAAAGAATACGATTTGATTTCCGCTCCCAGCGAAGTGCCTTTTATCAGGTCGGGATGAAACAAAAGCCCTTGTGCCATCGGCTTTACGCCCGGAGCCAGTTCCGTTTCCACTACCTGCCCGGGCGCGAAGCTGACTACGGTACCTTCCTGATAATCATACGTCTGTTTCCCATAGCGGATGTCTCCGCACCGGGTATCTTTCAGGAAAAGGGCGTAAACCTCATAATTGAAGGTAAAATGAGTGGGAAACCGGGTTGCTTCCGACAAGTCAATCACGCTCACCAACGGGTGCAACGTTTCCAGCCCGAAGAGTTGGTTATACTTGTCTATTGAATCCAATTTGATGATTTCGTCCATAAGGCTAAGCGTTTTTGAAATTTAAGGCAAATGTATACAATTATTTTATACGTAGTACGCACGAAGCCTCCTTATTTATAAAACGCTAAGCCCGGCACCTCCGCATTCAATGCCTTTAAGCGGATTTTCCCGATTTTGTTCGGTTATTCCAAGTAATTGTGTAACTTTGCACATTGATTCATCAGAAAATACATTTTTAATCCAAACAAGCGTATGATTCTATTTTTCAGAACACCTAATCAAAGTGTGATTGCTACCCAATGCAACAAGGAAATGAATGCAGACGACATCAAGAAACTGAGTTGGCTGTACGGAGACGCAACGGTAGAAAAAGAAGAGAATTTACAAGGTTGGTTCATCGGTCCACGCCGGGAAATGATTACGCCGTGGAGTACGAACGCGGTAGAAATTACCCAGAACATGGGACTTACAGGCATCCGCCGTATCGAAGAATACTTTTCCGTAAAAGACGAAAACGCGGAACACGACCCGATGCTGCAACGCATGTACCATGGGCTAAACCAACAGATATTTGACGTAGACATCAAGCCCCAGCCCATTATTTACATTGATGACCTGGAAGCTTACAACGAGCAGGAAGGACTGGCCCTCTCGCGCGAGGAGATGGACTACCTGAAGAAAGTGGAACAAGACCTGGGACGCAAGCTGACCGACTCGGAAGTGTTCGGTTTCGCCCAAATCAATTCGGAACATTGCCGCCATAAAATATTCGGAGGCACATTCATCATCGACGGAAAGGAAATGGAATCATCCTTGTTCCAGATGATTAAGAAGACTACCAAAGAGAACCCGAACAAGATTATCTCGGCATACAAAGACAATGTAGCCTTTGCCGAAGGTCCCGTAGTAGAGCAATTCGCTCCGAAAGACCACTCTACATCCGATTATTTCATCATCAAAGATATAAAGACCGTCATCTCCCTGAAGGCGGAAACGCATAACTTCCCCACAACGGTAGAGCCGTTCAACGGCGCTTCCACTGGTACCGGAGGTGAAATCCGCGACCGTATGGGCGGAGGAAAAGGCTCGTGGCCCATTGCAGGTACAGCGGTTTATATGACTTCTTATCCCCGTACCGATGAGGGACGCGAATGGGAAAGCATCCTGCCCGTACGCAAATGGTTGTACCAGACTCCCGAACAAATCCTGATTAAGGCTTCGAACGGTGCTTCCGACTTCGGAAACAAATTCGGGCAACCCCTGATCTGCGGTTCGGTATTGACCTTCGAGCATCAGGAAAACAATGAGAAATATGCATACGACAAGGTGATTATGCTTGCCGGAGGTGTGGGCTACGGAACAAAACGCGATTGCCTGAAAGGAACGCCCGAAGCAGGAGATGAAATCGTAGTATTAGGAGGTGACAACTATCGCATCGGACTGGGAGGCGGTTCGGTATCGTCGGTAGAAACCGGCCGTTATTCATCAGGCATCGAGCTGAATGCCGTACAGCGTGCCAACGCCGAGATGCAGAAACGCGCATACAATGTAGTGCGCGCCCTCTGCGAAGAAGATACCAACCCGATTGTTTCCATCCACGACCACGGTTCGGCAGGTCACGTAAACTGCTTGTCGGAATTGGTTGAGGATTGCGGCGGATTGATTCACATGGACAAGCTGCCTATCGGAGACGAAACACTTTCGGCAAAAGAAATCATTGCCAACGAATCGCAAGAGCGTATGGGCTTGCTTATCGAAGAGGAATCGCTGGAACATGTACAGAAGATTGCCGAACGCGAACGTGCCCCGATGTATGTGGTAGGCGAAACTACCGGCGACCATCGTTTTGCCTTCGAGCAAGCCGACGGTGTACGCCCGTTCGACCTGGCGGTAGACCAGATGTTCGGTTCTTCTCCTAAGACTTATATGGTAGACAAGACCGTAGAACGCCACTATGAAAACGTGACCTACGATGTAACCAAACTGAACGAATACGTGCGCCGTGTGCTCCAACTGGAAGCCGTAGCCTGCAAGGACTGGCTGACCAACAAAGTAGACCGCTCGGTTACAGGTAAAATCGCGCGCCAGCAATGTCAGGGCGAACTTCAGTTGCCTTTGAGCGATTGCGGTGTGGTTGCGCTCGACTATCGGGGTGAGAAAGGTATTGCCACAGCTCTCGGACATGCTCCGCAAGCAGGTCTTGCCAATCCGGCATACGGTTCGGTACTGTCTGTAGCCGAAGCCCTGACCAACATCGTGTGGGCACCTTTGGCAGACGGCATGGACAGCCTCTCGCTTTCGGCTAACTGGATGTGGCCCTGCCGCTCGCAAGAAGGTGAAGACGCACGTCTCTACACGGCGGTGAAAGCATTGTCCGACTTCTGCTGTGCCTTGCAAATCAATGTGCCTACAGGCAAAGACTCGCTTTCGATGACGCAAAAATACCCGAACGGAGAAAAGATTATCAGCCCGGGAACAGTTATCGTATCTGCAGGAGGCGAAGTATCGGATATCAAGAAAGTTGTTTCTCCGGTAATGGTAAACAATCCGAAATCGACCTTCTACCACATCGATTTCAGCTTCGACCAGCTCCGCTTGGGAGGTTCGGCATTTGCCCAATCCTTGAATAAAGTGGGCGATGACGTTCCAACCGTACAGAACCCTGACTATTTCCGCGATGCATTCCTTGCCATTCAGAAACTGGTGAACAAAGGACTGATTTTAGCAGGACACGACATTTCGGCTGGAGGTCTTATCACCACCTTACTCGAAATGTGCTTCGCCAATACCGAAGGCGGTATGGAAATCAACCTCGATAAATTCAAGCACGAAGACATCGTGAAGATTCTCTTCGCTGAAAATCCGGGCGTTGTCATCCAGGTAGCCGACAAGCACAAACACGAAGTCAAGAAAATCCTGGAAGATGCAGGCGTAGGATTTGTCAAGCTGGGTACACCTGCCGACGAACGCCATATACTTGTCACGCTTCACGAAGCTACTTACCAGTTCGGCATCGACTACTTGCGTGATGTATGGTACTCTACTTCCTACCTCCTCGACCGCAAGCAGAGCATGAACGGATGCGCCAAGAAACGTTTCGAGAACTACAAGATGCAACCGCTCGAAACCGTATTCGACAAGTCATTTACAGGCAAATTGTCACAATTCGGCTTGAACCCCGACCGGCGCACACCAAGCGGCATCAAGGCGGCAATCATCCGTGAAAAAGGGACCAACGGTGAACGCGAAATGGCATATATGCTCTACTTGGCAGGCTTCGATGTAAAAGACGTAACGATGACCGACCTTGTAAGCGGACGCGAAACACTGGAAGACATCCATTTCATCGTGTTCTGCGGAGGGTTCTCCAATTCCGACGTATTAGGCTCAGCAAAAGGATGGGCTGGAACCTTCCTCTTCAACCCGAAAGCCAAGGCGGCACTTGATAACTTCTATGCACGCAAGGATACCCTTTCGTTAGGCGTATGCAACGGATGCCAGCTGATGATGGAATTAGGGCTGATTACTCCTGAAGACAAGAAACAGGGCAAGATGTTGCACAACGACTCGCACAAGTTCGAATCGGCATTCTTGGGCGTAACCGTACCGATGAACCGAAGCGTGATGTTCGGCTCGTTGAGCGGCTCAAAATTAGGCATCTGGGTAGCCCATGGAGAAGGAAAATTCTCGTTGCCTTATCCTGAAGACCATTACAACGTGGTATTGAAATATTCATACGATGAATATCCGGGCAATCCGAACGGTTCAGACTATAGCGTAGCAGGTATCGCCAGTCAGGACGGACGCCATCTGGCTATGATGCCGCACTTGGAACGTGCCTGCTTCCCCTGGAACAATGCCTACTATCCTGCCGACCGCATTCACGAAGACCAAATCACACCGTGGATGGAAGCCTTCGTCAATGCGCGTAAGTGGGTAGAAGTACATAAGTAAATACCTTTAATATATAAGGAAACACAGATTAACGCGGATTAACGCAGATTATCGAATGAATATCTGCGAAAATCTGCGTTAATCCGCGTTAAAAACAAAACTCATAAACCTTTCCGTTATGCTGAACAAGTTCTTTATTCTAATAGGAATGATACTGATGTCATTATTCCCTATAAACGCCCAAATATTCAAATACATCGGCATGGATAACGGACTCAGCAGCAGAAGGGTACTTTCTATCGAACAAGGAAAACAATATTATATCTGGATACTTACCCACAAAGGGGCAGACCGTTACGACGGAAAACGATTCACCCATTATAACCTTTGCCGCGAAGGGAAAGCGCTAAATTTCTATCCCAACCTGAACATCCTTCACACAAGCCAAGACAAGACGGTTTATGAAATAGGGAAAGACGGATTTCTATTCCGGTACGATGAACGGAAAGATTCGTTCCTGCTCATGTTTGATTTAAAGCAACGTTATCCAGAATTCAAGAAACGTCCTGTTTCTGCCATTTACATGGACAATACAGACCGTATATGGTTCTGCATAGACCAACAGATTGTCTTGTATGACGTTCATAAGAAACACAGTTATAAATCAAAGCATCCTTTCAATGGGAAAATCACTTGCATCACACAAGTCAATGATACAGAATTTTATCTTACCACCGAAAGGCAAGTCGGTAAAATCCATCTCAAGGAAAACCAAATACAAGACACTGAACTGATCAATCTTCCTTCCCTTCAGCTAATAGACTATATTTATTATCACCGCCCTTCAAGCAAGTTAATCATCAACAGCCTGCTTGACAAACTCTTTATCTATAACCCGCAAAACGGGAAACTTACCTCAATGGGCGAATCAATGAAAGACATCGGAATCAACAAGATTATCCCCGACCGCCTACACCCAGACATACTCTACATAGCGACTGATGGGAAAGGCGTGTACAGACTGGATGTAAGTCATGAACATCTTGCTCCTTTCCTGTGCGAGGACCCTCATACCCCCAACAAAATGAACGGGAACATCATTAAAGATATTTACCAAGACCTATCGGGAAGACTTTGGAATGTTGTCTATCCTACCGGACTTACCGTCTACTCGGAACAATACCCAAGCTATAAGTGGGTTAAACACTCGCCTAACAATCCCCGCTCGCTTGCAAACAATTGTATAAATGCCATCTTAGAGGATGCGGATGGCGACATTTGGTATGCCACCAGCAATGGAATAAGCTGCTACAAAAAAGACACACGCCAATGGATGAACTTCCTCACCGATGAAGCCCAAACAGACGATGAAAGCGAAAATCGCATATTCACCTCTTTGTGCGAAGTAAAACCAGGGCTTGTCCTCGCCGGAGGCTATATGTCGGGCATCTACATGATTGACAAACATACACAAGCAACCACTTTCTACCAACAACATAGCGTCACTCCTGATGAAGGACCCGACAAATATATCCGATGCATCTACCGTGATACGGACGGCTTTGTATGGACTGGAGGTTTTTACCGGTTGAAGACACACAATCCACAAGCCCATACTACTACCGAATATAACATCGGCTACCCCGTTACCACCATCCAACAAAGAGACGAACATTCTTTATGGATAGGAACCATCAACGGTGTCTACATCTTTGACAAAAGAAATCAAAATTTCCGTCCATTGGAAAATGACCAAATGGGATGCGTCAATGTGGTCTACACAGATTCTGCACAGAACACCTATATCGGCACATACGGGAACGGACTATTCGTATTGCCTAAAAACAAAACGGAATTCATCCATTATCACACAGAGAATAGCGGTATAGGAAGCGACAACATCTATAGCATTGTTTCCGACCGGAACGGGAACCTGTATATCGGTACAGAAAACGGTTTATGCTTTTTCGACCCTATGGAAAGGACGTTCACCAATTGGACGAAAGAACAAGGGCTTCTTGCCGCCAGTTTCAATCCGAACGCCGCTATCCACACCCACGACGGCACATTGATATTCGGGAGCAACGATGGAGCGATTGTCCTCCACGACAACATCAAACTGCCTAACGAGTTTTATAATCACATCGTGTTTACTGACCTGAAAATCATGTACCGCACTGTACATCCCGACGAAAAAGACTCGCCCCTTTCCCGTCCTCTTGACCAGACCGAGCAAATAAAACTAAGATACGACCAAAACACATTTTCGCTTAACGTATCGTCTATCAATTTCGACAATCCTTCCAATGTCGCTTACACATGGAAGCTGGAAGGATTTTACGACCAATGGTCACCAGCCACCACCGACGGGCTTATCCAATACACCAACCTCTCGCCAGGAAACTACACGCTACGCGTACAAGCCATACTGACCGACAGCCATCAATTAATAGAAGAACGGGACATCCGCATCCTGATAGGCCGTCCGGCATGGCTTACCTTTTGGGCATTCTTAGGCTATGCGCTCATCATCATCGGCATCACATGGCTCATCGTACGCATCAAAATGATTCGCCACGAAAAACAAGTGTCACAAGAGAAAATCAATTTCTTTGTCCATACGGCACACGACATCCGCACCCCGCTAACTCTTATCAAAGCCCCGTTAGGTGAAATCCTAAAAGACGAGCCACTGAGCGAACAAGGAGTGAGAAATCTTAACCTTGCCATGCAAAATACAGAAAACTTGTCTGAACTGGCAAATAACCTTATCAATTTCCAGAAAGAAAGTTATTACAGCCCACAGGCTACTGTATCACGTCAGGAACTGAACCACTACCTGCAAACCTACCTGAAGCAATTCGAAGCATACGCAGAACAAAAAGGAATCATTTTACATTATAAAGGCACTCCAGAGCCATTGGAGGTATGGATAGACCGTAACAAGATAGATTCTATCTTGCGCAATCTCATCAGCAATGCCTTAAAATATACACCGGGCGGAGGAAATATCAATGTAGAGGCCGGGCATACCAAAAACCGTTGGACACTGTCCATACAAGACACCGGTATAGGCATTCCGAAAGAAGACCAAAAGAAATTATTCCGCTTTCTTTTCCGCGGTCAGAATGCCACCAACCAGCTCATTACCGGTTCAGGCATCGGGATGCTACTCACCTATCGCCTAATCCGGAATCATGAAGGCAAGATAAACTGCACCAGCACAGAAGGTGTAGGAACGACCTTTACCTTGAGCTTTCCCATTCGAAGCGAACACTTTCAATACCGTACAGAAGATACTCCCAGCGGAGTCTTATCCGAAGGGAAAAAGCCGGCAGAAGTGTTTGGAGACATGACACACAACGAGCCACAAAAGCCAGACAGCAAACTTCCTCTTATCCTGATAGTGGAAGACAATACCGGACTGCGCACATTCTTGGCAGAAAGCCTTGCTGACACCTACCGTACAGAAGAAGCCGGCAACGGACAAGAAGCCCTTGATAAAATACACGCCACACCGCCCGACCTTGTCATTTCCGATGTGATGATGCCTGTCATGAACGGTGAAGAAATGTGCAGCATCCTGAAAAGCAATATGGAGACCAGCCACATCCCTGTTATCCTGCTTACGGCACTCGGCACTCGCGAAGACATTTTACGAGGATTGCAGACCAAAGCGGATATGCACATTGTAAAACCTTTCGATCTCACCGTACTGAAAGCCAACATCAGCAATTTACTGGAGAACCGTGAACTAATCCGCAAAAAGCTGAAACAAGCCTCAATAGATATGGAACCTCCTGCAGAAGACACGCTTCTCCTGCCGGAATTGGATAAGGAATTCATTCACAAAGTCACTACTTTCATTAAAGAAAACCTGGAAGGCGAACTGACTGTAGATGCCATCTGTGCAGAAATGAATATGAGCCGCACCAGCTTTTACAACAAGATGAAAGCCCTCACCGGCATCCCGCCCAATGAGTTCATCCGCAACATCCGCATGCAGGAAGCTGCTATCTTGCTGAAGACCCAACGATATACGGTGGCAGAAGTTTCAGACCGTATGGGATTTGCAGATCCGAAATACTTCGCGGATGCATTCAAAAAGTTCTACGGCGTTCCGCCCAGTGTGTATAAGAAAAACGATTTCACGGCAGAGGACACAGAGGAAATTAAAGGATAAAAATCTCCGCGCTACTCTGTACAGCCGTGACAAATAATCAAGAACCAAACCATAAAAAAACAAATATGAACTTTTATATCAAATCATTTCTCATCTTTACCCGCATCGGAATGTTCACCATTGGAGGAGGATATGCCATGGTGCCCCTGATAGAAGATGAATTGGTAGACAAACGAAAATGGATTACGCACGAAGACTTCCTCGACCTGATGGCATTGGCGCAAACTGTGCCGGGCATCTTCGCAGTCAACATTGCCATTTTCATCGGTTACAAGTTACGCCGCTTTTGGGGAGCTTTCTGGATGGCATTGGGCACTATCCTGCCCTCATTTCTCGTCATCCTTGCCATTGCTCTTTTCTTCCAGCAATTCAAGCACTACCCTGCAGTGGAAAGCGTATTCAAGGGCATCCGCCCCGCCGTAGTGGCACTGATAGCTGCCCCTACGTTCAAGATGGCAAAATCGGCACGCATCAATCGTTACAATGTATGGATTCCCGTAGTTTCCGCTCTTCTTATCTGGCTTTTAGGTTTCTCCCCCATCTATGTCATTATCCTAAGCGGATTAGGAGGATACATCTATGGGAGGTTAAAATTTAAACGTTGAAAATTAGAAGTTTGCATACACCGGCTCAAACATCAACCATTCACTATTAATTATTAATTATTAATTATTAACTATTAATTATCCAAATGCTTTTCCTGCAACTTTTTTATGCGTTCTTCAAAATCGGCCTCTTCGGATTCGGAGGAGGCTATGCCATGATTTCCATGATACAAGGTGAAGTAGTAACCCGTCACCAATGGCTCACTTCAACCGAGTTTACCGATATTATCGCCATCAGCCAAATGACTCCCGGCCCTATCGGAATTAACTCAGCCACATACGTAGGCTACTCGGCAGTTGTCAATGCAGGTTATTCACACACTATCGGAATTTTAGGTTCCATCATAACCACCGGAGCCGTAGTGTTGCCTTCGTTCATACTAATGGTACTTATCAGCCGCTTCTTTCTCAAATACCAAAAACATCCTGCCGTAGCCGCAGTATTCAATGGATTACGTCCTGGCGTAGTGGGCTTGCTGGCAGCAGCAGCCTTAGTATTAATGAATGGCGAAAACTTCGGTACTGATTATTTGCAAATCATTGTCAGCACGGTACTGTTTGTGGCAACCTTCATCACTTCCTATTACTATAAGACCAATCCCATACTCCTGATTGTAGCAAGCGGCATAATAGGATACATCATTTATGGTCAATAAGCAAACGCTGAAATACATTCATACACAGAAACAATTTAGGCTGTAACGTCTGATAAACATTTCGTTACAGCCTAAATCAAATAGCATCTCATTTATGCTTCCTTTGCTACGCCTGCACTCTCCTTGACTGTCCACATTTTGTAACTGTCAATCTGGCATGCTATAACCCATGATGACACATTCACTTATCGAATTGTATTGTATGCTCGTACCAGCACTTCATCCTTGCCAATAGCCCGAATGGCAAGCCAATTCAAAATAATACATACAAACGGCAAACAAACAGACCATGAAGGAGTAAAGCTACCGTATGCAGACAAGGTAGAAACAGCAAATACCGCACATGTGATGTAATACCCTACCAACACAATGCTGCTGAAAACAGTCAAGCGGATTTGCAACATGCGCTTCTTATATAAGAAAATGGTCACAAACGACAATGCCGTTGAAATAAGCAACAAAACAAACAATGCCCACGGCGTATAATCGGAAGCGCCGTCTGCCGTTGTCACACATAAATTGGACATTTCCGCTACACTGGTTTCGGTATAAAAATGTCCGACTGACACCGACATCATGATAATCAAGAGAACAAAAACAATAAATAAATAAACAGACTGAATACGCTGTATCATAATCGATTCCTTACCTAAAATTATACAAATAAAAAACACAGAAGCGTATTCTCTTCCTTCTTGCAGGATGCGGCAATACGTTTCTGTGTCGTTTAATCAAACTAATTATTGCAATTTTTCTTTTTCTTTCGCCGGATTCCGATAATACACCTTACCTTCGATGTATTCTTGCGTAGCAATCAGCGTCGGCTTCGGAAGTTTCTCATAATAACGTGAAATTTCAATCTGCTCTCTGTTCTCAAAGACTTCTTCCAAGTTATCGTTATACGAAGCAAACTCCTGCAATTTCTTCGACAAATCGTTCTTCATCTCCACGCCTATCTGGTTCGCACGTTTACCGATAATGGCTACGGTTTCATAGATATTGCCGGTATCTTCACACAATTCCATTACATTACGGGTGATGGTATTGGTAGGAGCATTTGTTTTTTTGTAATCCATAATTTTACTTTATTATAAACCTAAATTAATCTTCCTCTTTCACATATTGGCTGGCATCCTTATAAATAGCCTCCACTTCTTTGATGTACTTGCTTTCGGGATACTCGTTCTTGAACGCATAATATTCATCAATGGCATCACGCATACGTTCCTCTTTCTTTTCGAGCACACTCTCTTTTGCCATATCGTACTTGGCACGTAAAATCAAGATAGAAAGGTCTTCCCTTCTCTTCGTATAAGGATAATCACGCAGCACGTTTTGGGCAGTTACTACCGCTGCCAGATAATTGTTACCTGTACTGCTATACGATGTATTTCCTGTATATGACCCCAAATCATAATACAACTTAGCCGACAAATATTCTTTTTCCACCAACTTATCCTGCAATTCATAAATCATGTTCTGAGCCAAATCCTTTCTGGAACTGGTCGGAAAATATTCGATGAACATCTGCAATTCATCAATTGCCTTATACGTGCTAGTCTGGTCCAAACGAGGTTCAGGCGTATCCAAATACAATGATTTTCCACAAAAGAAACGAGCCAATTCGGTATACGTTCCACGCGGATAAGTGGTATAATAAACATTAAAATAGTGAGAGGCAGAGATATAGTCACCTTGATTGAAATACGTCATAGCCAGCATGTATGCCGACTCTTCCGCATTACTCGTCCCCTTCAAGATAGGAATCAGCTCTTCCAACAAGGTAGCAGCCCTGCTATTCTGCCCTTTAGCAAAATATCCTTTCGCCGCCTCATATTTATATTCATAATCCGTGCTTTTCAGCACCGTATTATACTCACCGCACGAAGAAAGCATCGTCACGGAAAGCATCGATAGAATGATGTACTTTTTCATGTTTATCCATATAGTTGTGCAAAAGTACGGCTTTCCCTTGAATAATGCAATATCTCAATGTTTTTTAATATAAAAATTCTCCTTCCACTTCATTTTGATGAAAAATATTATGTAATTTTACACACTTTTCTAATCATAGCAAGTTATGAACTTTGAACTCGTATCAGACTATCAGCCGACAGGCGACCAACCGGAAGCTATCGCACAATTGACCGAAGGAGTGAAAAACGGCGTTCCTGCCCAAACTTTACTGGGAGTTACAGGTTCAGGAAAAACATTCACCATCGCCAATGTCATCAAGAATATCAACAAGCCCACACTCATATTAAGCCACAACAAAACACTTGCAGCCCAACTGTATGGTGAATTCAAGAATTTCTTTCCGCATAATGCAGTAGAATATTACGTGTCTTACTATGACTATTATCAGCCGGAAGCCTACATCCCTTCCACTGATACGTATATAGAAAAGGATTTGGCCATCAATGGCGAAATAGATAAATTAAGACTGGCTGCTACCTCTGCCCTTTTATCAGGAAGAAACGATGTGGTAGTCATTTCATCCATATCCTGTATCTACGGCATGGGGAACCCCGCCGATTTTTACAACAACGTCATCGAAATCAAAAAAGGGAAAAAACTGGACCGGAACGTTTTCTTGCGCAAATTGGTAGACAGCCTGTATGTCCGGAATGACCTGGAACTGAACCGAGGCAATTTCCGGGTAAAAGGAGACACGGTAGATATATTTCTAGCATATACAGACAGTGCCCTGCGGGTAATGTTTTGGGACGATGAAATTGATGCCATAGAAGAAATCGACCCTATTTCGGGACACCGGATAAACGAATATGACGAATACAAGATTTATCCTGCCAATCTGTTCATGACGACCAAGGAAAGCGTGCTTCGCGCCATCCATCAAATAGAAGATGATTTAACCAAACAAGTAGCCTGGTTTGAGGAACAAGGGAAAAACTACGAAGCCAAACGGTTGTATGAACGGGTTACATACGACATGGAAATGCTTCGCGAATTAGGGCATTGCTCAGGCATTGAGAATTATTCCCGCTATTTTGACGGCAGAGAACCCGGCACACGCCCGTATTGCCTTCTCGATTTCTTCCCGAAAGATTTCCTGATGGTTATTGACGAAAGCCACGCCAGCGTCCCTCAAATCCGTGCCATGTACGGAGGCGACCGCGCCCGAAAAGAAAACTTAATCAAATATGGTTTTCGCTTGCCTGCCGCAATGGACAATCGCCCTTTAAAGTTTGAAGAATTTCAAGAATTGGCAAAACAGATTATTTATGTCAGTGCCACACCGGACGACTATGAGCTGGAACAAAGCGAAGGCATTGTAGTAGAACAAGTCATACGCCCGACAGGCCTGCTAGACCCAATCATCGAAATACGCCCAAGCATGAATCAGGTGGACGACTTAATGGAAGAAATCCAGCAACGCATCGAAAGGCAAGAGCGTATATTGGTTACCACTTTAACCAAACGCATGGCAGAAGAACTGACCGAATACCTGCTTCAGCACGGAATACGCTGTACTTATATCCATAGTGATGTAGAGACACTGGAACGGGTCAAGATTATGGAAGATTTGCGGCAAGGCATATATGACGTTCTGGTAGGAGTCAACTTGCTTCGTGAAGGACTGGACTTGCCAGAAGTATCACTTGTAGCGATACTGGACGCTGACAAAGAAGGTTTTCTCCGTTCTCACCGTTCCCTGACTCAGACCGCAGGACGAGCAGCCCGAAACGTAAACGGAAAAGTGATTATGTACGCAGACAGAATAACAGACAGCATGCAGCAAACCATTGACGAAACAAACCGCAGAAGGGCAAAACAATTGGCTTATAATGAAGCACATGGAATCACGCCCAAACAAATCAAACGGGCATACAACAACATTTTGCTCGAACAAACCGAAAGCGAAAGCAGTACGTCCAAACCCAAAGCCTACACAGACGCTCCTGCACAAATGTATGCCGCTGCCGATCCGATTGTACAATATATGTCGAAAGAGCAACTTCAAAAAAGCATTAACCGCACCCGTAAATTGATGCAAGAAGCGGCCAAGAAACTGGACTTTATCGAAGCAGCCCAATACCGGGACGAACTGCTCCGTTTAGAAGACCAATTGAA
Organism: Phocaeicola salanitronis DSM 18170; assembly: GCF_000190575.1. Classification (NCBI taxonomy): domain Bacteria; kingdom Pseudomonadati; phylum Bacteroidota; class Bacteroidia; order Bacteroidales; family Bacteroidaceae; genus Phocaeicola; species Phocaeicola salanitronis. The sequence continues at coordinate 861,644 of NC_015164.1, forward strand.
AGGAAAATAAAAAAAGGCACCTTCTACAAAGAGGGTGCCTCCTGTTTAATCATTATTATCGCGTGAACGGATTACTTTTCAACATTAATGCCTTTGTTATTCAAAGTCAACGCCATCAGACGTACATATTTAGCGTATTGCTTTTCATCCAGCGTTTCCTTCATTAATTTCAAATTTCCATAAACAGCATTACGCACTTTCTGATCTGCATTTTTGGTAGAGCGGTTAGCCGTTTTCATTTGTTCTTGGAAATAATCACAAATATCTGCAACTTCTTCCTTCTGAGTTACAGTAAGTTTCAAATACTTACTCAGTTTAGCCTTGTTAATAGATCCATCCCATTTAGCAACAGTCGTTGAATCGTTTACACCGTTAGCCAAAACAGATGCAGAAAATGCTAAAGCAGCTACTAATGTTAATCCAAACTTTTTCATAATACCTAAATTTTAAATGTTACCTAAAAACTTGTTACCTTAAAAATAAAATGTTATCCCTTTAATCTAGTTTAGTTTAGCTCGAGCTTTTATCTTTTTACCGATGCAAAGATAAGAACATGTTGCATAACATAAAAACATTTCCAAAGAAAAATTCACACGATGGTATCATTTATTGATTTAAATCAATAGAAAGATAGCAAAATGCACTGTTTTGAAACGACATTGTAACATGCGGAGCAAAATGCAAGAACAAGCAAAAACTATTTGAAAGCAAATAAGCTTTCTGCATTGAAGAAAGAATTCTTTTCATAATAAAGTAGCATAAGCAAAGATGCTTGTCCAATGAACCAAGGATACTTGAGAATTTATCATCGGATACTCTGCCGTTTATCCAAGATAAAAGTATAAGCGTTCTATACCTGAAAGAATAAATGCATTGGAATGAAAAACAACCTTATGTCCATGTGGAACAAAATCATGCTCCGCAAAAAGGTACGTCATCTATTTCCCTTAGAAATTGCCTTAGAAATTTCGTAAGCATTCGAACAGATGCTTACTGACTACCGACTTTCCAGATAGAATCATGGCAAGACGCAGCCGGTTACGGAGGCTTGCGAATATAGGTGCGGCGGCAAACGCATATAGGTTCATCCGCTGCAAGATTAATAATCCTCAGGCTGCAAGATTATTAATCTTACAAGCGGAAGATTATTAATCTTACACTAGACGAAGTTATCTGTGTAGAGAGAAGAAGATAATAACAACAACCTTTTAACTAATCTGCGTATGATAATGTACCGTTTAGTAATGTGCGGTGAACGGAACGGAGACAGCATACTGGAGCTGTGACATCAACAAAATGCACAAAATCCATGCCGCACATAGTATATCTTTGTGGCTAGTTTGTTTTTACGAGGACATAAAACAAGCTACAAGCTAACGGATTATTAACCTAATTAAAAAGCAAAACTATGAGTGCACTTTATGGCTATACACTTCCCACTATCGGGCGTGTTGCGATGCGCACCGGTTAGAGAATGTCGCACTGGACCGAACTACGAAAAAAGGAGAACCGGCAAATACGCCCATTCTCCTTTTTCCCTATTGATAAAAATACAATGATTATCCTCCGAAGTTATCATACATGATTGAACTGGATTCCACTCCTAAACTGTCCAACATTTTCACAACAGCATTCGACATCGGACCCGGACCGCACATATAGTACTCTATGTCTTCGGGTGCCTCGTGATTCTTCAAGTAAGTTTCATACATCACCTGATGCACGAAGCCCGGAGTATATTTCACGCCTGCGGCATCGGCAGCAGGGTCAGGACGGTCAAGCGCCAAATGGAAATGGAAGTTCGAGAAATCTTTTTCCAATTGCAGGAAATCTTGCAAATAGAACACTTCATTCAATGCACGGGCGCCATAGAAATAATGCATTTCACGGTCGCGTGTGTTCAGTGTGCGGGTCATGTGCATAATTTGTGCACGCAACGGAGCCATACCGGCACCACCTCCTACCCAAATCATTTCTTTCTTCGAATCGAATATCGGGTGGAAATCACCGTAAGGACCGCTCATCAGCACCTTGTCACCCGGCTTCAGCGTGAAGATGTAAGAAGATGCGATACCCGGATTCACGTCCATAAAACCACTGCGGTCGGGTTTGAACGGAGGCGTGGCAATACGGACCGTCAACATGAACACATCACCCTCTGCCGGATAGTTCGCCATTGAATAAGCACGGATAGTCGGCTCAGGGTTGACGCACTTCAACGAGAACATATTGAACTTCTTCCATGCTGGCAAATATTCATCACCAATCAATGACTTGTCAATATCCTTGTCGTAATCCATCGTAAATGTCGGAATCTTAATCTGTGCATACGAACCGGGGATGAAGTCCATGTGCGCGCCGGCAGGCAATTGCACCTTGAATTCCTTGATGAACGTTGCCACATTCTTGTTCGAAATAACGGTACATTCGTATTCCTTCACACCCAAGACCGATTCAGGCACTTTGATAGCCATATCGCCTTTCACTTTCACCTGACATCCCAAACGCCAATGGTCTTTCTGCTGCTTACGGCTGAAATGCCCTACTTCCGAAGGAAGGATTTCTCCCCCACCTTCCAAAACCTGGCACTTGCATTGCCCGCAAGACCCTTTCCCGCCACAAGCCGATGACAAGAATATATTGTTTACAGCCAAGGTGTTCAGCAATGTCGAACCAGACTCCACTTCCAACTGGTTTTCTCCGTTAATGGTCAGTTTTACCTTACCCGAAGTTACCAAGAACTTTTTCGCCACCAACAAAATGATGACCAACACCAGAATAGTCACCAGGAATACTCCAATGCTTGCTAATATAAAATTCATGTCCATTGTCTTATTCCTTTCCTTATTAGATGTTCAAACCTGAGAAACACATAAATGCCATAGCCATCAAGCCTACTGTAATGAAAGTTATGCCCAAGCCCTTCAACGGGGCAGGCACATTGGAGTAAGCCATCTTCTCACGAATGGCAGCCAGACCCACAATAGCCAGCAGCCAGCCTATACCCGACCCCAAGGCGTATGAAACAGAGTCCCATACATTGCCGATAAATTTCGGGTCAGACTCTCCCAAGCCAATGCGTTGCTGCATAAACAAAGACGCACCCATAATCGCACAATTCACGGCAATCAAAGGCAAGAAAATACCCAATGAAGCATACAATGAAGGGCTGAAACGCTCTACAACCATTTCTACCAACTGGGTGATGGCAGCAATAACGGCAATAAAGAGGATGAAGCTCAAAAAACTTAAATCAATGCCCAAGATACCGTCTGCCGCAAGCACTTTGGTCTGAAGCAGATAGTTGACCGGTAAAGTCACAACCAATACGAACGTAACGGCAATACCTAACCCGAGGGCAGTTTTTACATTCTTCGACACAGCCAGATACGAACACATACCCAGGAAGAATGCAAAAATCATATTGTCCACAAAGATTGAACGGACCAATAAACTTATAAAATGTTCCATAATCATTACCTTTCCTTATTATTCCTTTTCTTGTAATTCGGGATGTTTCGCACGCTGGTACCATATCAGGCAAGCCACGATAATCAATGCCATAGGCGGCATCAACATCAAGCCGTTGTTCACATATCCCGCCTCCTTAATGGCATCGTAATTCAATATATTGTAGCCTAACAATGTACCTGAGCCCAAAAGTTCACGGATAAACGCCACGATAATCAAAATCTTGGCATAGCCTAAGCCATTGCCCAGACCGTCCAGACAAGATTCCCACGGACCGTTTGCCATCGCAAACGCTTCAAGACGTCCCATCAAGATACAATTCGTAATAATCAGACCTACGTAAACGGATAATTGCACACTGACATCGTATGCAAATGCCTTCAACACTTCGCTTACGATTGTCACCAAAGCGGCAACCACTACCAGCTGGACGATGATACGGATACGGTTCGGAATCGTTTTGCGAATCAATGAAATGACAACGTTGGAAAATGCCGTAATAATCGTCACGGAAAGACCCATTACGATAGCCGGTTCCAACTTAGAGGTTACGGCGAGTGCAGAACAGATACCCAATACCTGAACCGTTACCGGGTTGTTCATGCTTATCGGAGTAGAAAATACCTCTTTATTCTTAGCTGAAAATAAACTTCCCATGATATTCGTCCTCCTTATTTAGTAGTTAAAAAATTGGTATAATGACCCATGCAGCTCTTTAACATCTGGCCTACCGCTACCGAAGTGATTGTACCGCCTGAGATTCCATCCACCTGGAACTCCGGCTTCTCCACCTTCCCGTTCTTCACGACATCCAGACCAACCACAGAACCATCCATGACTTTCTTGTCTTTAAACTCGTTTTGGAAATGCTCGGTAGCGATTTCCGCACCCAAGCCCGGAGTCTCCGAAGCATGAGAGAAATAAGTGCCATACACGGTATTCTTGTCTTCGTTCAGCGCCACATATCCCCAGATGGCCCCCCAAAGGCCGGCACCGTAAACAGGAATAACATACTTTGTTTCCCCGTCCACTTCACAGACAAAGAGATGAGCTTCTCCTTTTTCTTTATATGCTTTCTCATATCCGGTGACAAAAGCGCCTTCATACGGTTTCAGCGAACCGTCTTCAGCCACCAGCATATCTTCCTTCACCACCTCGGCAAACTTGGCTTCGGGATTCTGCACATCGCGAATGCCCAGTGAAGAAAGAATCTGTTTCTTCGTATCCAGCTCAACGTTCTTTCCTTGCAGTTCGCGCAAAGAAGAGTTGACGAAAGCCAGCAAAAACGCTACGATAATAACCAATACCGAAGCATAAATGATCGTATAAGAATTGCTATTCGTATTCATTGTATATTCGGTTTAATTGTTAGACATAGCACGTTTCGCACGACGCGAAATATTATTCTGTACCACTACATAGTCAATCAGCGGTGCAAAGATATTCATCAGCAGGATTGCCAGCATCATGCCCTCCGGATAGCCCGGATTCAATACACGGATAATGATTGCCATCGCGCCAATCAGGAATCCGTAAACAAACTTGCCGTTCTCCGTACGGGAAGAAGTGACCGGGTCGGTCGCCATAAATACAGCGCCGAAACAGAAACCGCCCAAGCACAAATGTTCGTACCAAGGCATGTGGGCAACTGCCGTATCCGGTCCCCATTGATTGAACACCCAACCCATAACGGCACCGCCGACAAATACAGACAACATCGTTTTCCAACTTGCCACGCCCGACCATAATAGGATAACGGCACCGATAGCAATGGCAATTACGCTCGTCTCGCCGATAGAGCCCGGAATCAGACCGGTCACCATATCCCACGAGAAAGCAGGGCACTCGGCAACCTTAGCCACGCCTAACGGAGTAGCGGCGGTCAAGCCATCTACCGTCTTGCCCAATCCGAAAATGCTATCGCCCGAAACCCATACGGTATCGCCCGACATTTTGGTAGGATAAGCAAAGAACAGAAATGCGCGGGTAATCAACGCCGGATTGAAGATATTCATACCTGTCCCGCCAAACACTTCCTTACAGAAGATTACCGAAAACGCCGTGGCTACGGCAAGCATCCACAACGGACAATCTACCGGAACAATCATCGGTATCAACATACCCGTTACCAGAAAACCTTCCTGAATCTCTTCTTTCTTCCATTGGGCAACAATGAACTCAATGCCCAGACCTACGACATACGAAACAATGATTTTAGGCAACACGGCAAGGAAACCATATCCGAACAATTCTATAAAGCTGCCTTCCACGCCTGCCGCATGATAATGCTGGTAACCCACATTATACATACCGAACAACAAAGCCGGCATCAAAGCAATGACCACGAACGACATGATACGTTTGCTATCTATCGCATCGTGGATGTGAGTACCTGTTTTCGAAGTGGCATTCGGCACGAACAAGAATGTTTCGAAGCCATCGAACACCGAACGAAAAGCATGGTATTTGCCTCCCTCCTCAAAGTTCGGCTTTATCTTATCGAGATAATTTCTTAATGCTTTCATTTAATTATTATTTTTAGTTGACAAGGCATCAGTTAACAAGGTTTTTAAAGCCTCGTACACTTGTTAACCTATCCCCTTGTTACCTTATTATTTATATTAACACATCTCCTTGCGAAGCATATCCAAACCTTCACGGACTATACGCTGAAGTTCCATCTTCGAAGAGCAGACAAATTCGCAAAGCGCGAAATCTTCGGGAGCCACCTCATAGATACCCAGTTCTTCCATCCGGTCAATATCACCGGCGATGATAGCCTTAATCAGGTATTCCGGCAGAATGTCCATCGGAAACACCCTATCATATTCGTTGGACATAATCATGTGGCGTTCGCCTCCCTTTACACGGGCATCCAACACATATTCTTTCTTCTTGCCCATCAGCCAGCTAAAGTAAGAACGGCTCACGCTGAAGTCATTCGTGCGGGGCATTATCCAGCCCAACATTTCGTGCACGTCATTTCCTTCGGGAATTACCGTCACTTGGGAATGGAAAGCGCCCAAGAAACCATTTGCCGGAATCTGCTTCCCGGTCAGGACGTTTCCGCTAATGTAACGCACTTCCCTCTCCTTATTAATATTACCGGCAAGCACATCGGTCAGCATCGCGCCCACCTTCAATTTGCAATATGCCGGCTTCTTCACTTCAGAACCCGTGATGGCAACGGTACGGGTCAAATCCACCCTACCCGTATTCATCAGGCGGCCGATAAAGATAACCGCTTGCGGATCAACCGCCCATACGGTCTCGCCCTTATTTACCGGAGCGATGTGATTGATTTGCACACCGACATTGCCGGCAGGATGCGGGCCTTCGAATACGGTCAATGTAACGCCTTTCGCTTGAGTCAATGCCTTAGCCTGCTGGCTTGCGCTGATGCTGAGATACACGCCGGCTATCTTAGCCAAAGCATCCAGCCCGGTTTGGAAATTCGCTTCCTCGCCTTTCAACGCGAACTCAAAGTCAGGAGCCAACGGATTCGAATCGAAAGCAGACACAAAAATAGCCCGCGGCGCAATCGCCGGGTCGGCAATCACATCATACGGGCGTTGGCGGATGAACGCAAACAAACCTGCATTCAACAACAATTCTTTTACGGCAGTCCCATCCAGCTTGGCAACATCCTGCTTGCCAAACTCTTCATAATCCTGCTCGGAAGCTGCTTCTACCGTAATGCTCATCACTTTCCGGCGGGCACCGCGTTCCACACTCGTCACTACGCCACTTACTGGCGATACAAACTTCATCTCAGGATGATTCTTGTCGATAAACAAGGGCCCTCCCGCCATCACATATTCCTGTTCTTTCACAACCACTTTCGGAGTGACTCCGGTAAAGTCTTCAGGACATATCGCATAAAATCCCGGTTCTTTTACTTTTATCACCTCTTCGGCGGCTTTTCCCTTCAGGTTTATGTTCAGACCTTTACGTAATTTTATCAGATTAGCCATGTTAGGTTATAAAAATGGTTTTTCATTATTCTGACCGCAAATTTAAAAAAAGATAAATACAAAGGAAAGCTCTGCGCACTATTAAAGAAAAATTTCCCTATTATTTCCCCCTTTCCTACCCTTCTATGTCAAGACCGTTTCAATTTTGCAATGTAAAGAATACAAAATGAATAGAAAAAGAACATTTATTTCCTTTCAAGCCTCACGCCCAAGCCTTCCCGTTCAGATATATGCAACCTTAGAAGCTGTTTTGAATTTCTCCAAAAAGTTTTTCTTGGCTTGATGTATCCGGTTTCGTGTGTGCTTTGGGCGATTTTTTGGTCCTTTCCGCTCCTGTTCTTCGTCAGATAGCCCGCTATCTTCCTCATCACAGAAGCGAAAATGCCTCAAAAACTCATCCCAAATCATCGCACGATAAATTCAAAACAGCTTCTTAGAGCCTGTTTAAATTTTCCAATAAAGCAATATTCTATCAGGTTCTTTTGCGTTTGTTTCCGGTCTGTTTTCCCGGTTTTATTCGCCAGATAGCCCGTTATCCTCCTCATAAAGTCAGAAAACATCCTCGAAAACAATTCGCAAAATTAACCTGAGCAAAATTTTAACAGGCTCTTAATTCGCATATGTCAGAGAAATGTCGTATGTTTGCAACTCTAATTTTTTTTACTAATTAACCAAACTTAAAGCGACACATGGGAAACGAACTTCTGCGTTCCAAGGAACGCATCTTGGCGGTTGACGCCCTCCGAGGATTTGCCGTAATGGGAATCATCCTCTTACATAACATTGAACACTTCAACTATTATTCTTTTCCGGAAGCCGGCTCTCCCCTGCTTTCCAGCCTCGACAAGCACCTGTGGGACATGCTTTTCTTCCTCTTTTCAGGAAAGGCATACGCTATCTTCGCCTTACTTTTCGGCTTTACCTTCTACCTGCAAAGCCACAATTGCGAGAAACGGGGCGAAGACTTCCGGAACCGGTATATGTGGCGGCTCGTCCTGCTGCTGGGCTTCGGATTCATCAATGCCTCCTTCTTCCCCGGCGAGATATTGGTGCTTTACGCGCTTTTGGGATTCGTGCTGGTGCCGGTCCGGCATCTCTCGGACAAGACGGTGGCATGGATTGCCTTTTTCCTAATGCTCCAACCGCTGGAATGGTGTAAAGTGATTTATGCCCTGATAAACCCCGAAGCCAATCCGCAACAAATGATTTACTCGCTGGGCGATGTATACCCGCAACTCGGAGGAAGTTCCTGGTGGGAAATGGTGAAGGCGAACTTCGTGACCGGCCAGCTTGCCAGCCTCAACTGGGCATGGTGCTACGGGCGTGTGTTCCAGACCGCCTCCCTCTTCATGATAGGCATGCTGATTGGACGGAAAGGACTGTTCCGCATGACCGACGAGACACACGGTAGGGTGATGGGCTTCTGGCAACGGACAGGCATCTACGCTTTGCCCTGCGCGGTCATCCTTTACTATCTGAAAGACTTTATCTATTCGCAAATCAAAAACCCGTTCCTGAAAGCCTCGATGGAAACCATCTGGAACTCCTGGTACAACCTGGCTTTCATGCTGGTAATGGTCAGCGCCTTCCTCATCCTTTACTGGATAAACAAAGGGAAAGTGCAACGCCTCTTAGTGCCATACGGCAAGATGAGCCTCACCGATTACATCACCCAATCCGTCATCGGAAGTTTTATCTACTATGGATACGGGCTGGAGATGCACCGCTATTGCGGAACCACGCTGAGCCTCCTGATTGGCATCGCTTTCTTCCTGCTCCAGCTGGCGTTTGCCCACTGGTGGTTCCGCCACTTCAAACGCGGCCCGCTGGAGACCGTCTGGCACCGCCTCACGTGGATAGGGAAGAAACATTCCTGACACATACGGACACACCCGGAAACACATACGGCTGCATCGGCTTACGCATGCGGTTGCATCCCCCAACGCATACGGCTGCGCCGGGTGATGCAACCGCATGTGTTTTTTGCCCATAACCGGCAAACTTGCCGGTAAAAGCGGCCAATGCAGGCAATCTTATTAAAAATCATAAAAATACCGGGCAGAAACAAGGACTATCTCAACCGATATTTGTACCTTTGCTATATTTTAGAGGCTACTGAATGAGAAAGATATTCCACATAAAACATTTTGTCCGGTCGACAATCATCCTGGTGCTGGTGTGCTACTTCGGATTGATTGCCATCCTGAACCTATCTTTCATCCAAAAGCAGCTATCCGCCTTCGTATCCGACGAGTTAAGCCAGCTCATGCACACGGAGGTAAGCGTCGGCAACATCGATTTGGGACTTCTCAACCGGATTATCGTGCAAAACGTGACCTTGAAAGACCAAAAGAACCACGAGTTGCTCAAGGTATCGCGCCTCTCGGCCAAGATAGAAATCACCCCCCTTTTCCATGGGCAAATCCGCATCAACAGCGTGCAGCTCTTCGGACTTCAGGCACGGCTGAACCGGGAAACGCCTGAAAGCCCCGCGAATTTCCAGTTCGTAATAGATGCGCTCACCCCGAAAGATACGGTAGAGAAGAAAAAAAGCCCCATCGACCTCCGCATCAATGCGGTCCTCATCCGCCGCGGGCAAATTTATTACGATGTCTTGTCGGAACCCGAAACCCCGAACCGGTTCAATGCCCGGCACATCGGAGTGCAGAACCTCTCGGCGACCCTTTCCTTGAAAGCCCTGACCAACGACTCGGTCAATGCACAAATCCGGCGCATGAGCTTTAACGAAACAAGCGGATTCAGGTTAAAGAAAATGGCGCTGAAGTTCATCGCGACCCCACATTGGCTCGCCCTTAACGATTTGGAAATCCAGTTGCCTGAAACCTCGCTCGTGATAGACAGCCTCAGCGCAAATTATGACAGCATCCCGAAACTTCCGCTCCTGCCCACAAGCACGACCTACCGCATGCGCCTCGAAGCCCGTATCACCCCGGCAGACCTTGCCATGTTCGTTCCGGCTTTGAGCCATTTCCATAGCCCGGTGGACTTCCGCCTGGCAATGGAAGGAGAAGGGAACCGCACCCGGTGCACCCAAATCTACCTGAGCGGGAGCAACCAGGCGTTGCTTCTGAAGGCACAAGGCATCGTCAACCATTGGCACGAGAAAAACGGCATGTTCCTGTTCGGCCAAATCTCCCAACTGGATGCCGATGCCCAAGGGCTGGCATGGCTGTACCGGAACCTGTCAGGCAAAGAAGAGACACCGGGCATCATGAAGCGGCTGGGAGACGTGCAATTCACCGGAAACATATCCGGATACCTCCGCCAGCTCACCACCTACGGCATGATAACATCCGATGCCGGAGAGGTGCGCGCAAACATAACCATGCACAAAGGCACCGGACACGAACCGCGCTCGTACTCAGGCAAAATCAGAAGCGACGCCTTGAATCTCGGAACACTTTTAGGCAAGGAAGAAACCTGGGGGAACACGGCATTCGACATCGAATTGGAAGGATTCAGGTACCAAGACGGAAATGCCCAGTCTTATATCAAAGGAATCGTTTCCTCGTTGATTTACAAACAATACGAATACCACAATATCCAGCTCGACGGGCAATATGCTCCGGGAGGATTCGACGGGAAAATCGCGCTTAACGACCCTCATGGGAACATTGAAATCAACGGGCATGTGGCAACCCGGCAACAAGTACCGGACTTCAACGTAACGGTAAACGTGCGCAATTTCAACCCGAACGCACTCCACCTGACCGAGAAATACAAAGACACCGACTTTTCGCTGAATGTCCTCGCCGACTTTACGGGACATTCCATCGACGATGCCCAAGGCGTTATCCATATCGATAGCGTATCGGTCAACTCGCCCGATAAAGACAAGAATTATTTCCTCGAGCATTTCGACATTGTCGCAAGCAACCCTGAGCATAATAATAAGGAGAAACGGATTGAAATACGTTCATCGTTCCTTAACGGAACGGTGCAGGGGCACTATTCATACCGCACCCTCCCCACGAGCGTCCTGAAAACGGTGCAACGCTATATCCCGTCTTTGCTCAACACGAAAAAGGAAATGCCCGAGACCAACAATAACTTCCGCTTCAACCTGAAGCTGGATAATACCGAACTGCTATCGAAAGTGTTGGATATCCCGCTTCAGACCGGCATGCCGGTGTCCCTAAGCGGATACTTCGACGATAGCCGCACGCGCATACAAGTGCGGGCGTACGCTCCCGAATTTACCTATAAGGATGCCTATTACGAAGCCGGGACCTTCCTCTGCGACAATACCGATGCCGGACTGGAATGCCAGCTCCGCGCCAACAAACGCATGAAAAAGGGAGGCATGGTGAATCTGGCTGTACAAGCTTTGGCAAAAGAAAACCGCCTCCGGGCAACGGTCAATTGGGGAAACAATACCGAAGCGACCTTCAGCGGAAAGCTGCAGGCCATAGCGCATTTCAATAAATCGGAAGAGGAAAACCAATTGAACACCCGGATTCAAATCCAGCCCAGCCGGATTATCCTGAATGACAGCATCTGGAATATACATCCCTCGGAGGTAGTGATTAATAAAGGTATCGTTGATATCCGTGATTTCTTGTTTGAGCACCGTGACCAATACGTACGGGCAAACGGACGGATTGGAAAAGCCGAAACCGACAGTTGCCTGGTAGACCTGCGCAACATCAACCTGCAATACATCATGGATATCATCCAATTCCATGCCGTGAAGTTCAACGGGCTGATTACCGGAAAAGTCCACTTGCATCACGTGTTGGACAACCCCGTCATGTACACGCGCCTGAACGTGGAAGGCTTCTCCCTGAACGACGCCTTGTTGGGGCAGGGAGACATCAAAGGCGAATGGGATAACGAACTGGGCGGCGTGCGCCTTTTGGCTGACATTAAAGAGAACAAGCAATACTCCACGTTCGTAGACGGGTATGTCTCGCCCAAAGAAAAGGGGCTGAACCTGAACATCCGCGCCGGAGGCACGAACCTGGCTTTCCTCCAACCCTTCATCGACGGTATTTTCACCAACATGCAAGGGCGTGTATTCGGCAATGTACGACTATACGGTCCTTTTTCAAGCCTCGACCTGGAAGGGGAAGCCCGGGCAGACGCCAGCATGAAAGTGGATATCCTGAACACCGCCTTTAAGGTACATGCCGACTCGGTACACATCCGTTCGGGGCATTTCGGCTTCGACAATGTCCAGATAGCCGACATGGAAGGGCATACGGGGCTGGTAAACGGTTCGTTGAACCACCGGAAGCTCAAACAACTGACCTACAACTTCCGCTTCAACACCAACAATATGCGGGTATTCCATACGGAAAGGGAAACACCTGAATTTCCTTTCTATGGCACCATCTATACCACCGGCGAGGTTTTGCTGCGGGGCGGGAACAATGCACTGAACGTAGACGGAACGTTGCGGACCGACCCGCGCACATCGTTCACTTACGTGACCGCAACCGCCGCCGAAGCCACCAGCAACCAGTTTATCGAATTCGTAGACCGTACTCCCCGGCGCAAACAGGAAAACATCTATACCGAACTTTACCATCCGTTGAACGAACGCGAAGAAAAAGAAGAAGACGACACACCGCTGGATATGCATTTGAATTTCCAGATAGAAGCCACACCCGACGCAACGATGCGGATTGTCATGGACCCGATTGCAGGAGACAACATCTCGGCAAACGGCACCGGAAACCTGCGCATCAATTTCTATAATAAAGGAGATTTCCTGATGTTCGGAAACTACAATATCGAGGATGGCATCTACAAAATGAGCATGCAGAACGTCATCCGAAAAGACTTTGCCCTACAATCGGGCGGCACGGTATCCTTCAACGGAAACCCGCGCCAGGCAAACCTGAATGTACAAGCGGTCTATACGGTCAACTCGGCATCGCTAAACGACTTGGTGGCAGACGCGTCCAGCACCCGAGGCAATGTACGGGTCAATTGCTTGCTGAACCTGAGCGGAAACCTGACCAGCCCCAGCCTGAAGTTCGACCTCGAGCTGCCTACCGTAAGCGATGAAGACCGTGAGTTGGTGCGGAGCCTGACCAGTACAGAAGAACAGATGAATACCCAAATCATCTACCTGCTGGGCATCGGAAAGTTCTATACATACGACTATAACAATAACGCCACCCAGTCGGACGCGACCAGCTCGCTGGCTTTCAGCACCTTATCCGGGCAATTGAACAACATGCTCGCCCAGGTCATCGACAACCAGAACTGGAACGTGGGCACCAACCTGAGCACAGGAGAAAACGGATGGAGCGATGTGGAAGCCGAGGCAATCCTGTCCGGAAGGCTTTTGAACAACCGGCTCATCATCAACGGGAACTTCGGGTATCGGGACAATGCCATGCAAAACACGAACTTCGTAGGAGACTTCGAAGCCATGTGGATACTGACCAAGAACGGAGAGCTTCGCCTGAAAGGATACAATGAAACCAATGACCGCTATTTTACCAAATCAACCCTGACAACCCAAGGCATCGGCCTGATGTATAAAAAAGATTTTGACAACTGGCGGGAATTGTTCGACTGGATGCTGCTCCGCCGAAGAAACAAACAAAAAACGAAATAACAATGGAACATACCTATTATTTACCTGCCGAATGGCATACACAAAGCTATATCCAACTGACTTGGCCTCATGCCGGAACCGATTGGAAATATATGCTGGAAGAAGTGGAAGCGTGTTTTCTCAACCTGGCACGGGAAATCGCAAGCCGCCAGCCCTTATTGCTTGCCGCTCCCGAATTTCCGAAAGCACTCGAACAAGCGACATACAAGTCCAATATCCATTTCGTCCCCTGCCCTACCAACGACACATGGGCACGCGACCACGGCTTCATCACCCTGCTTCAAAAGAATGCATCCCCTTTGCTGCTGGACTTTTGCTTCAATGGCTGGGGAATGAAATTTGCCGCATGCAAAGACAACCTGATTAACACCCGCCTTTACAAAAGCGGAGTGCTGAACGGGCATTATATCAATTGCCGCAATTTTGTGTTGGAAGGAGGCTCAATAGAAAGCGACGGAAAAGGCACGTTGCTTACCACTTCCACCTGCCTGTTGGCTCCCAACCGGAACGACACCTTATGCCGGGAAGAAATCGAACAATACCTGAAAGAGCGGTTCAACGTGCTTCAGGTGCTATGGCTCGATTACGGTTTTCTGGCAGGAGACGATACCGATAGCCACATTGATACATTGGCACGCCTTTGCCCGGACAATACCATTGCCTATGTGCAATGCGCCGATACGGAAGACGAACACTACGGGGCTTTGCATGCCATGGAAGAACAATTAAAAACCTTCCGCACCCTGGACGGCAATCCTTTCCGTCTGCTTCCGCTCCCCATGCCCGATGCCATCTACGATGCGGAAGGAGAAAGACTGCCTGCTACGTATGCCAATTTCCTGATTATGAACCAAGCTGTATTGTATCCCACATACGCACAACCAGACAAAGACCATCGTGCAGCCCAAGTGCTGGCAGAAGCTTTTCCCGAAAGAGAAATCATAGGAATCGATTGCCGTGCCTTGATTCAGCAACATGGCTCCCTGCATTGTGTTACCATGCAATACCCCGAGAATGTCTGCCCCTTTTGAATAAGACTTAAGAACTTAAAAACTTAAAACTCAAAATATGACAAGAATCATCCGTGCAGGTATCGTACAGCAATCTTGCTCTGCCGATATCAAGACCAATTTAGAAAAACTTCATCGCAACATCGCATCCGTAGCGCAAGCCGGAGCCGACTTAGTCGTCCTGCAAGAACTTCACAACACACCTTACTTTTGCCAGACCGAAGACACGTCCTTATTCGATCTGGCAGAACCGATACCGGGACCTTCTACCGGTTTCTATAGTGAAATAGCCGCGGCATACCGTATCGTGCTCGTCACTTCGCTCTTCGAACGCCGCGCAGCCGGACTGTATCACAATACAGCCGTTGTATTCGATACAGACGGAAGCATTGCCGGCATCTACCGCAAGATGCATATTCCCGATGACCCGGCATACTACGAAAAATTCTATTTCACTCCCGGAGACATCGGCTTCGAACCCATCCAGACTTCCATCGGGAAATTAGGCGTACAAGTCTGTTGGGACCAATGGTATCCCGAAGGAGCGCGGCTTATGGCACTGAAAGGAGCCGAAATCTTAATCTACCCTACTGCCATCGGCTGGGAAAGCACCGATACGCAAGAAGAAAAACTGCGCCAAACCGGTGCCTGGATAACCGTACAGCGCGGCCATGCCGTAGCCAACGGCTTGCCCGTAATAGCCGTAAACCGTGTAGGATTGGAGCTTGACCCGTCCGGACAGACCAACGGAATCCTGTTTTGGGGGAACAGCTTCGTAGCCGGACCGCAAGGCGAAATTCTGGCTCAAGCCAGCAATACAAAAGAAGAAAACTTGGTAGTAAGCATCGATATGGGCAGAAGCGAAAACGTACGCCGCTGGTGGCCCTTCCTCCGAGACCGCCGCATTGATGAATTTAAAGATCTCACCCGCCGGTTTATCGACTAAGTTAATTGTAGTTCATAGCTTATATGATGAATACTCACCACTGAGGCATACAGAACCTTTTAATTTACGAAATGACAATTTAAAATCGTACCTCGTAAATTGAGAAGCTGTTTTGAATTTCTCCAAAAAGTTTTTCTTGGCTTGATGTGTTCGTTTTCGTGTGTGCTTTGGGCGATTTTTTGGTCCTTTTCGCTCCTGTTCTTCGTCAGATAGCCCGCTATCTTCCTCATCACAGAAGCGAAAATGCCTCAAAAACTCATCCCAAATCATCGCACGATAAATTCAAAACAGCTTCTGAATAATGGCAAATATATGTTCCTCTGTGGTGAGACTTCAATTAATATTGCACACATACTTAACAAAAAGACCATACTTCACGCATTTTTTACTAACGAATACTGACTAAGAACAGTCTTATTATTCGAAAAAAACATTACCTTTGCACCCGTTTTAATGAAAATTACCATAATGACATGAATGATATTTGCTGTATAGGACACATTACACTGGATAAGATAATCACCCCAAAACAAACCGTTTATATGCCTGGAGGCACTTCGTATTATTTCTCACACGGAATATACCACCTTAAAGACCATGCGCATTATAAGCTGGTTACGTCTTTGGCATCCAGCGAATATCAATCAGTAAACGAACTCCGCGCCAAAGGAATTAATGTGGAGGTCATTCCCAGCCGCTACACAGTATATTTTGAAAATAAATACGGGGAAAACCAAAACAACCGTACCCAACGTGTATTGGCTAAAGCAGACCCTTTTACGGTAGAAAAGCTGAAACATCTGGAAGCGCGTTTCTTCCATTTAGGCAGCTTGCTTTCGGATGATTTCCCGCTCGAAGTCATCAAATTCATGTCTGCCAAAGGTATACTCTCGGTAGATGCACAAGGATATTTACGGGAAGTGCGTGGCGAGAAGGTCTATCCGGTAGACTGGGAAGAAAAGAGGGAAGCGCTGAAATACATCGACATACTCAAAGTAAACGAGCACGAAGCGGCTGTCCTCACCGGTTCTTCCGATTACGACGAAGCTGTTCATCTGTTGCACGAATGGGGAGTAAAAGAAGTACTGCTGACCTTAGGCAGCGAAGGCTCGCTGATTTATGCCGAAAACAAGCTTTACCGCATCCCTGCCTATCCGCCCCAAGAAGTGGTAGACGCTACTGGATGCGGGGATACATATATGTTAGGTTACCTGTACATGCGTAACAAAGGGGCATCGTATGCCGAAGCCGGAACGTTTGCCGCAGCCCTTTCTACCATCAAGCTGGAAAAATCCGGTCCCTTCTGCGGAACGGAACAAATGGCTTCCGACATCATCAAGCGCAGTCCCCTGAAAGCCGAACGCCTGACTTCTGTAGCAAACATGCTCCAACTGCAATAAGAGCCTGTTTCTAAGGAGAAAGAGTTTTTTTCCTGCACGGCATTGTTTTTCTCAAAATAAATGATATATTTGCGGTAATTTGTAACAAATCTAATAATTACCGCACTATGAGTCTTGAAAAAACATTAGTCATCTTAAAACCCAGTGCCGTACAGCGCGGGCTGATTGGAGAAATTACCACTCGTTTCGAACGGAAAGGGCTACGTCTGGCTGGCATGAAAATGATGCAGCTGACCGACGAGCTTCTGAATGAACATTATGCGCATTTGGCAGACAAACCTTTCTTTGCACGTGTCAAGAAATCCATGATGGCTTCTCCCGTAATCGCTTGCTGCTACGAGGGAGTAGATGCCGTACAGGTAGTCCGCTCCATGACAGGAGCCACTAACGGACGGGCAGCCGTTCCCGGCACCATCCGTGGAGATTATTGCGTCAGCAACCAGGAAAACATTGTCCACACTTCCGACTCTCCGGAAAACGCCATCATAGAAGTCAACCGTTTCTTCAAGCCCGAAGAATTATTCGAATACAAGCTGAACGCGCTTCCTTTCCTGCATTATGCGGAGGAAATGCAATAAAAACATCTGGTCAATCAGAAAATGAATTGCAAATTCATTCATTTCTGATTGACCAGAATAGCAATATTTCATCCGCGATTAGCTATTTGCGGACATTTAATCTATTTCTTCATCGGCTTCATAGCCCCCCATTTCCCGAATCGCATTCTTCAGCATTACATATTGCTGGAACAAATGGTTTACAGGCACTTCATCCTGCGTATAGTCATGCATCGGACTCTTGAGGAAGAAGCTCAAGAAACGCTGAATGCCGTAACGTCCGGCACGGGCAGCAAGATCACTCAACAAAACCAAGTCTAAACAAAGCGGAGCGGCAAGAATCGAATCGCGGCACAAGAAGTTTATCTTTATCTGCATCGGATAGCCCATCCAACCGAAAATGTCGATGTTGTCCCAACCTTCCTTATTGTCATTGCGCGGCGGATAATAGTTGATGCGCACTTTATGATAATAATCTGTATACAAATCAGGCTGGTTTTCCGGAACGAGGATAGACTCCAAAGTGGACAATTTACTAACCTCCTTTGTATGGAAGTTGGCAGGTTCGTCCAATACAAGCCCGTCGCGGTTTCCTAAAATATTGGTCGAGAACCAACCCGACAAGCCTAAGCAACGGGTTCCGATAATCGGCGCAAAACCAGACTTCACCAATGTCTGCCCGGTCTTGAAATCTTTTCCGGCAATCGGCATCCGCGTCTTTTCTGCCATTTCCCACATCGCCGGAATGTCCACCGTCGTATTCGGCGCACCCATAATGAACGGAGCACCTTCGGCAAGCGCCGCGTATGCATAACACATGGAAGGAGCGACATGACGGCGGTCATCCTCCTTCATCGCCTGCTCCAGGGCAGCCAGCGTGCCGTGCACTTCTTCGCATACCGGCACATAAATTTCGGTGGAAGCAGCCCATAAAACAACAATACGGCTGCATCCGTTCGCCTCCTTGAAATCACGGATATCTTTCCGCAAGGCTTCCACCATGTCCCAACGGGTTGCACAGTCTTTCACGTTATCGCCTTCCAACCGTTTGGCATAATCACGGTCGAAAGCCGCTTTCATCGGGACAATCTTTTCCAATTCATCCTTCACCGGATTGATATCCTTCTCTTTTAAGACCTCACAATTTATAGCAGACTCGTAAGCATTGGCAGGATATACATCCCATGCTCCGAAAACGATATCTTTCAGCTCAGCCATCGGGACAATTTCATGATAATGAAGATATTTCTTTTCCGCCCCACGTCCTACACGGATTTTGTCGTACTGGGTCATCGAACCTACGGGCTTCGCCAACCCTTTCCTGACCATTAACACCCCTGTCATAAACGTAGTGGCTACTGCACCCAATCCCACACACAGCACACCCAATTTTCCGGTAGCCGGTTGTACATTCATTTTTTCCATTTCGAATTCTTTTTTTTGTTCGTTTTTTCTTATAAATAAATCACAATAACTTCCTATATAAATGTAAAGTTAGCCTTTTTCGATTTATTACAAACACAATTGCATCATCTTATTTCATTTTTGAACAAAAAAAGGACATTATTTCTGTAAAAACTACCACACAAGCATGTGATATAGGATAAATTTCCATTGATTTTTCTTTTCATTATTCCACTTTTCCAAGAAAAAACCTACCTTTGCAATGAAATAAAAAAAGAATCTATGCAAACAGTTGTCAAACTTTTTATTTTTGCAGCAATCTATATAATAGCTATCGTAAATGTAGCGAAAACCAATACAGTCTGGACTGGCGATTTAAGTTACCGCATCATTCATTTGATGCTGTTTATCACCAGCATCATTGCACTCATAAGCAGACCAAAAGCGAAAGAAGGGCAAAAAGAGCCGTGGCACATCATTTCCCGATGGGTTTTCATCTTCGCGTGTCTGGTTTATGCCCTAATTTACCTTTCGGCTGTCTTCGTGCACGATTTGCCTTTACTTATCGGATAATAAGCTTGGCCAATAGCATCTAAAAACGGACAGTTGGACCGATTATCTTTTTGCTACGGAAAGCATTTTCCGGGCATATAGCCACACTACCGCATACGCTACCCAAGGTACGGCAAACGCCCATACCATAGAAGCTGTATGGTCGGCTACAAAACCCATCAATAAAGGGCCGACAACTCCGCCTACCGGCGACATCATGAGGAAAGAAGACGCACGCTTGGTATGGCTTCCCAGTCCCTTTAACGCCAAAGCAAAAATAGTGGGAAACATGATTGCTTCGAACGCATAACCCAAAAGCAAGGCTATCAAGGAAACAATGCCCATATCAAGCAAGACCACGGTAGTAGTAAGCACCGTCCCCGTAGCACACCAGAACAACATCTTTTCGGCACGTATCCGGCGCATGATCCAACTTCCGAGAAAACGCCCCAACATGAACAAGCCTAATCCGCCAAAAGACAAAATCAACGAAGCATAACGGGCGTTCATCCAATTCTGCTCCACCACATAATTAATAAAAAAGCTATTAATCGAAATCTCGGCGACCTCGTAAGCGAATAAAGCAATCAAGCCAAAAACAAACAGACGGTGCGACCACAGGCTTACCCGTTTCCCCTGATCATCTATTTCTGTCTGGTGTACGATTTCAGGCAGTCTTACACGCAAAAAGACACATGCAACCAACAGCACCAATATCCCCATACAAACATAGGGGAAAGCAACGCTATTGGGATGTTCCTTATTGTCGGAAAACAAGAACAGCCCAACCAACAAAGGCGCGCAGATGCAACCCAATCCGTTAAAAGACTGGGCGAAGTTCAAGCGGCTTGCAGCCGTTTCTTTTGCCCCCAACTCTGTAACATACGGATTGGCAGCCGTTTCAAGAAAAGTCAACCCGCATCCGATGACAAAAAGAGCAAACAAAAACGCATTAAATGAAACAAAATACTGGCCGGGAATGAAGAGCAAAGCGCCGATTCCATAGAGCAACAATCCGAAAACCACCCCGCTCCGATATCCGAAACGGTTGATAAACAATCCTGCCGGAATCGCCATCACAAAATATCCCATATACATCGTAACCTGTATGAAAGCCGAATGGGTCTTCGAAATATCAAGCATTTCTTGGAAGTGCTTGTTCAACACATCCAAAATAGCATGGGCAAATCCCCACAGAAAGAATAATGAGGTCAATAAAACAAAAGGCAACCGATATTGCCTGTCGACCAATGCAGTACGTTGTTTCTTCATTTCTATACGTTTATCAATTAACAATTACTTATAGGAAGCTTTCGCAGGGTTGCGATTCCTCGCAGCACGCTGCAGGAAGCTTTCGCAGGGTTGCGATTCCTCGCTGCACGCTGCAGGAAGCTTTCGCAGGGTTGCAATTCCTCGCTGCACGCTGCAGGAAGCTTTCGCAGGGCTGCAATTCCTCGCTGCACGCTGCAGGAAGCTTTCGTAGGGCTGCAATTCCTCGCTGCACGCTGCAGGAAGCTTTCGTAGGGTTGCAATTCCTTGCTGCACGCTGCAGGAAGCTTTCGCAGGGTTGCAATTCCTCGCTGCACGCTGCAGGAAGCTTTCGCAGGGCTGCAATTCCTCTGTCTCCCGTCTGTGTCCTGTGCCCATTCGTCAACCGACATTACCAACGGCTCATTATTCATTGCCAATTATTAATCAATTATCAAATAAGGCAACAAATCCGGAAGGTCGGTTATCACCACATCGGGCAACGAATCGTCTGTTTCCTCGTTTCCCCACCCTTCGCCTTTCAGCCAAGCGACTTTACATCCTACTTTTTTGGCAGGCACCACATCTTTCGAAAACGAATCGCCTACTACCAAAACTTGACCAGCCGGAAGTCCCATAGCTTCTACTCCCAAACGGTAAATCGCAGGGTCGGGCTTACGTACTCCTACCACAGACGACTCAACGATGCGGGAAAAGAAGCCATCCAAGCCAAAATCTTTCAATACAGCCTGAATGTTTCCATAAAAATTAGAGACCAAGACCAACTTATAATGTTCGGAAAGCGTCTTCACCACGGGACGTGTGCGCTTCAAGACCTCAAGCACGTATGCATAACATGCATCCGCAATGCGGCTGGCATAATTTTCCGCCACGGCTTTTTCATGCGGCAATATTCCATTCTCCACCAGCCAATCCATCTGGACGCGCGTCTTGATGCGAAGCACATCGTAAAAATTGTCTTCGGGCTTCACCAACGGCTGGCGCGCCAACGTGCGTTCGCCATGCACGTATGCCTCACGAAAAACCGGCTTGTCTACCGGCACCTGAAGTTCCCGGTACTTCTCCCACAACACTTCCGCCCAATGGCGGCTGTTGGTGTCGATTGTCCCTCCGTAATCGAATATCACTCCCTGAATATCTGTTAACTTCTTCATTTTATCCTTTTTTACGGTTGCCTACTTTCATCAGCAACACACCGATTATAATCCAAAACAACTCACGCACACGGGTTATCAGACTGGTATATACCCCAAAGGCACTGGGAATGGCAAGCCCTCCCGTAGCCAATGCGAATCCGCCTTCGCGTGCACCCAACTGCATGGGCGAAAAGAAAAACAAGTTGGCGAAAAGGGAAGTAAAAGCCATAATCAGGATACAGACAAGAAAACTCACGTCTGTGGTCAGGATGTTCAATATGAAATACACTTCCAGACAGCCCACGATACGTGCCAAAAACTCCAGCCCCAACGAGACATAAAACGTGCTCTTGCGCTGCTTGTGAAGCTCGGCTATCTGCGCGTCAATCCGTTGCAGCGTTTCTTTTTTCTCCACACTGAACCGGTTTGCCCATTTCTTGAGAAAAGGCACATGCGTAAGCATCTTCAGTGTACGCACCGCCATCCCGTTACGGTATCCTTTCATAAAAAAATAGATGGCAAGCGAACAGAATGCAACGACAACGGCAAGCATCACGCCTATTCCCCAATTCATCGGCTCAATGAGCACATAAAGCACAGCCGAAGTTAGCCAAAACCAAAAATGGGAAAAAATGTGCATCATCGCATAAAGGATGACAGACGAAGTCGCTTTGCTTGTCCCGACATACGAACTAAGTTCCATAATGCGGTAAGGCTCTCCACCCATCAGCCCTACCGGCGTAGCATAGTTCAAGGCATATCCTGATATCGTCAGCTTATACACTTGCCAGAAAGGCACTTTGGCACTCTTCCCGTCACGGATAATCACATACCACGACCATGCGTTCAAGTAATAGATGAACACCCACAGCAAAATAACCGCAGGAAGCCATATCCCTGCCCGATGAAGGTTAGCCCATAGTTCTTCATAGTCCATATCGAACGTAAAAAGCATCACCACAATGGCAAAGATGCCGAAGAACCAAAATATATTACGGAATTTTTCTTTCATTATTCTACATATTTATGATAAAGGAAAGCGCATACCGCTTCGTGGCGATGACGCATATACAAGAACAAAGCAGTCATTACAACAATTTCAAAAACGAAATACAGCCACGGCTCGCCAATGAGTAATGAAACATAAAGCGCAATGGCACGCGTGTTGAACGTCAGGATATTGGCATACTTCATTAAAGGCAGGCTCAAACGGCGGAATTCATCGCGCAATTCCTGCGGGACAGCATTGCCGTATTTCTGCTGCACAAATGTGTAAAAGCGTTGGAAATTGGGTGTCATGCGTTCTTGCTTGCGGGTATAGTTCCCATAAAAATAAAGAAAAGCTTTCCACCAAAAATTCCTTTTCCACGGAAGGCTGTGGAATATCTCGCGCTGCTGCTTGAAGTTATCAAGCTCACTTCCGGACTCTCCTTTCAAAAAGAAAAGGTGGATATTACGGTAATAGTCTGCCAACGCACATTGGCGGCTATGGCATAGCGTGCCTGAAAGCAACGCCAGCACCCAAATGCCTATCCCCCATACTGCTCCATGCTCTGCCCCTATCCCAAAGGGCAAAGGCTGAAAAGTAAGCCGCAGGCAAATGGCAGCATAGATGGATATAAACCAAAGGTCGCCTGCAAAGCCATCGAGCATACGTCCCCAACGAGTCTTTTTCCCCGTCATCCGCGCCAATTGCCCGTCACAACTGTCATAATGGTTTGCCCACATCAGCAGCACGATACCCGTAATGGTATGCTTCATGTCAGGGAAATAAAACATGACGCCAGCCGCCACACCTAAAAGAATAGAGAGGATGGTCACCACATTGGGATGCACACCAAAACGGTTAAAGAACAACGCCCAAACATAACCTATCGGGCGATTGAAGTGTATATCCAAAAACTCTTCTGTGTCCATCGACTTAAACGATGCTTCAAGCCCTTTCTTTTCTATACTCATCTTTTATCGGTTATTCAGTTTGGACAAGATACGGTTGTAAATACACTCGGCAATGTAGGGAGCCGCCTCCTCACGGCAAGGAGCGAAACTCGGCCAGTCATTGAAATCAATAATGCGGATTTCTCCCGTAGAAGACACAACGCAATCGCCTCCGTAAATGGGAACCTTAAGCACTTCTGCCGCCTGATTGGCATAATCCCTCAGCTTATTGCGGTCGAACGGAAAACCTCTTGCCTTCCCGTTAATCGCTTCCAGACCGTATTTGCTATGCGATTGCTCGGTAGGATAAAAAGAATAAAAGAAATCTGTACCTTGCACGCCGTAGAACTTCACCAAGTCACCGACCAAATGCGCATTGATTACTGCCGTAGAGATGCCTCTCCTGCGGAAATCTGCCATCACCATGTCTGCTTCCCGCTTGCATTCTACGTACACCACATCCTCTTTTACCATCGCATGCGAATCGCCTCGTTTAATCCAATAAGGAAACACCTCTGGCAACGAACCGCCTTCCGTCGGAATGATGCAAGTATCCGGATGAGGGATACCGTTCGCTATTAAAAGTTCGGTCATCGGCTGACGTGCGCAATTATCAATGCCATAGCCTGAATTTATCACCAAGGCTCCCGCATCTTCCAGTTCTTTCAAGCGGGAAACCGTCGCACTGTCACGAGCCATATCAAAAATAAAATCTGCCTGAATACACTCAGCTACAAACTCTTTTTCAGGGAAAACTGTCACTTCACATCCTCTCTTAGCCAATTCGTTTGCCGCACCGTTGAAAATGGCAGCATCGTTCCCTATATGATTCGGGGAAAACTCGTTTCCGCGGCTCACGCCTACTACCCGAATCTTTTCTCCATTTTGTTGCATGGTCTTTTCTTAACTTCTTGTTTATTTGCTTATGTTTAATGAATATCCGACATTTTGCCAGATTGCCCGCAGAGGCAGGGTTTGCCAGCCTTTTGTATCACACAAATGCATCCGGACAAAGTGAACTCACCCCCTACATGGCTGTTTGCAGACATTCATATTATTTTTTATCATTCAAAAAATCCTCCGCCTTCCGGATATCATCCGCATGGTCTACGTCCAGAATCTTCGAAAACGGATAAGCTTTCAGCTGCAAGCCGTCACTTACCAGCTGGCGCTGAAAATTGCGCATACGCGATATACCCTGACGGATGCAAGATTCCAACGTATCAATCGCCCGGGGAGCCAGGCAATAAATGCCCCCTGATATGTATTTCGTATCAGTTCTTGCCGCATCATAAAAGCCCGTTATGTTCAGGTTGTCATCCGTCCCAATGTACAAAGGCTTCTCATCGTCTATATAGTCAGTCACCGCCATCATACCGTCTGTATCCGACACCTTGAACGCCTCGATAAAACGGGCAAACTCATCTTCATGAAAAACCGTATCTACCGTAGTAAGGCAAAAACGCTCTCCTTTCAGATAAGGGCTAAGCTCATAAAAACTATGCATCGAACTGGGCGTAGTCTTCACTATCACCCGCAAAGGCACTTCGGATGCCTGCGCCAACTCTTCCAAATGCGCCTTTGTGAGCGGCACTTCATTATTGATTATCACCACAATCTCTTCTGCCCCGTTTGCCGTAAAAATACGGATTAAACGGTCAATCATTGCTGTACCATTCAATTGCACCAACGGTTTAGGCAAACAGACGCCCTCTTGCGAAAGGCGGGAGCCTTCTCCCGCTGATATTATCGCGAACTTCATATCAATCTTCTTCTACCGTATCCAATTTCAATTTATCACTATCATCCCGCTTCTCATAATATTGCTTACGCAAGGGACGCGCGCTAATTTCTTCTTCCAAGCGGCGGCGGCGAAATACATCTATCGCCATATACACAGCCTGACGGAACGATTCTTCCGAAGCAATTCCCTTTCCGGCAATATCATAAGCCGTACCATGCGCCGGAGATGTATGCACGATAGGCAATCCTGCAGTAAAATTAACACCTTCATCCATTGCCAAAGTACTGAAAGGCAGCACGCCTTGGTCGTGATACATAGCCAATATACCGTCAAAATGCCGATAATTGCCCGACCCCATCAGTTCGTCAGCCGGATAAGGGCCGTAACAGAATACTCCCCGCTGCCCCATCGCTTCCATAGCAGGAATGATGATTTCCTTTTCTTCATCCCCGGTCAAGCCGTTGTCGCCAGCATGCGGATTAAGCGCAAAAACCGCAATACGCGGACTGTCTATACCAAAATCCTGCTTTAATGAACGGTTAAAGATTTCAAGTTTCTCTATAATCAGTTCTTTGCTCAAACTGCCGGATACATCTTTTACCGGAATGTTTCCGGTAAGCAAAGCAACCCTAAAATCTCCTTTCACAAACATCGTCAACGCTTTCCGGTTTCTTCCGACCTGCTTTTCAATGTATTCGGCATGACCAGGGAAAGACTTAACCTCCGATTGGATAACATTCCTATTGAGCGGTGCCGTCACCAACACATCGAAAAGGTCTTCACGATATTCTCCCAATGCTTTTTCCAACGCATCCAAAGCAGCCCGGCCGCCTTCAGCAGTTGGCTTGGACAATTCCACCTTCAGTTCATCCTCAGTACAATTAACGATGCTCAACCGTCCTTCTTGCGCTTCGGAAGCTGAATTGACAATGCTGAAATTGGTTGATATATCCATAGCCTTGCGATGATAAGCCGCTACTTTCGGCGAACCATACACGATCGGAGTGCACAATTCCAACATCAACGGGTCAGAAAAAGTCTTTAAAATCACCTCATAACCCACTCCGTTAATGTCTCCATGGGTAATCCCCACTTTTATTTTACGTTCTTCCATTTTATATCTTATTTCGTTATTCTGCTTTACGCTCCATCTTTTCTTCCGCAACAGTTGAATCCACAGGGATTTCAGAAACGTCCTTTACCGAGGGAAGCTGCAAAGTATACAAAGCGGCATTTAATTTACGCATTTTATCCCGCTTCAGCCCGCCGGGATTGTACACAAATCCCTCTACCACCACTACACGGGCATGAGCACGGTCAACACGCACATGAGAGACAAAAGGCCCTCCCATGGCATCGTTCTTCATTTCCCATAATCCACGTGCTTCGAATGCATAATCGCCGCCGACTGATATACTGCGCGTCTCTACAAACATCGAATCCGCAGTTTCCATATACATCCCTTCACGTGCGCCCGGCAAATTTATTTTCATGACCGAATCACGCTTATGAATAAAATAAGCTTTCGTAAATGTATCATGGTCGCGGAACGGATACGAATACATGACAAAATTCAAGTCGTTCAAATTAGAAGAAGCCCATAAGAAGTCTTTTCCTTCTTTATACGATTCCAATTCCAACGGCATCCAGATGTCACAGTCAAATATACTGCCTGCTTTCGCCGAGATTACACGATTATGCTTCTGCTTCAATTCCTTGATTTCGCGATTCATCTCCGCACGCGTAAAGAAGTCAACGATTACATTGCCGTGCCGGCTCACGTAATCAGCGAATTCACGCTGGGAAGGAGCCTGAATAATCAGAATCATCTGGGGAGACGAATAAACGTCACGGGCATATTTAAACTTTGTCTGCGTATAAAGTTCGGGATTTATGTCTGTCAGAATAATGTTACGGAACAAACGCATCGAGCGGTCATAATAAGCATGAGGCACACGGGAAATCCGGAAAGAACGTTCCGACTGGGGAAGTCCCGGCACATCAGAATCCAGCACATGATACAAAGCACTGTCCGGAGCCTTCCAGCAATTATCGTCAGCGACCACCAATATCTCATAAGGCCGTCCGCTCGAAGCAGGAGTAATCAAACTCTTCCCGTCACCTTTACATGACGCCATGCTTACCGCAAGCGTCACCATACCTATCAAATAAAGAGCCAAACGCTTCATATCTTTATTGTTTTACTAAGTTCCTTTCTTTTTCCGCCTGCTGTTCAGCCGTCGAAAGCATGCCGCAAGCCGCAAATATATCTTCTCCACGTGAAGCACGGATGGTAGCGAATATGCCATGCTTCGTCAGATAGTCACGGAAAGCCGTCATGGTTTCCATATCCGCACCCTGCAAGTCCACACCCGGAATGGCATGAAAACGAATCAGATTGATACGGCAATCCAAGCCACGCAACAACTTCACCAATTCTTTGGCATAAACCAAACTGTCGTTCACTCCCCCAAACAGGATATACTCAAACGACAAGCGGCGCTGCTTGCTAAAATCATAGTTACGCAGCACATTTACGATTTCTGTTATCGGGAAAGCCCGTTCTGCAGGCATCAATTCAGCCCGTTGGGAAGGGAACGGCGAATGCAGGCTAACCGCCAAATGACAATCGCTTTCCGCTAAAAAGCGCTCCAATCCACGGCGTAAGCCTACGGTAGACACCGTTATCCGCTTAGGGCTCCAGGCATATCCGTAATCAGAAGTCAATATTTCCAAGGCACGCAATACAGCATCCAAATTATCAAACGGTTCACCCATGCCCATGAATACGACATTGGTCAGGGAGTCGCGTTCGGGGATTGAATAAATCTGATTCAGTATCTGCGTGACGGTCAAGCTACCTGCATATCCTTGCTTCCCCGTCATACAGAACTTACAATTCATTTTACACCCGACCTGTGAAGAAACGCACAGTGTCGCACGCTCTCCGTCAGGGATATAAACAGACTCCACAAAGTTGCCTTCCGGAGTACGGAAAAGATACTTTACGGTCCCGTCTGCCGAGCGCATCGCATGTACCGGAAGAGCAGCCCCGACTTCATAATGTTCTTTCAGCAGCTCCCGGTTCCGAAGAGACAGATTGGTCATTTCGTCTATCGAACTGACCTTCTTTCCATAGAGCCATTGAGCAATCTGCCTGGCAGAAAACGCAGGCATGCCTAATTCTTTAACGGCATCATTCAACTCGTCCAATGTCTTACCCAATAAAGCTGTCTTCATCCCACTCTCCACGATTTAGTTATTTGGCGACAAAATTACAGAAAATCTCTCGAATAACAACGAATGCCCGCTTGTTATTTATTCTTCATCCGCAAACATCGGATCCCATGCCGGAAGCCGGACAGGCTTCTGTTTCAAGATATCCAAGACTGCTGCCGGTACATATTTCTTTTCGACAACCAGACGGAACATGTATTCGTCAAACCATTCATCGGTCATGATAAGATGTCCCTGATAGCCGGCTTCAGCACCCCAACTGTTTTCCACCATCCATTTCTTCGGCTTGCCATTGGCATCCAAATCTACAGCCATCAAGGTCATGGCATGGCTCGACCCACTGGCAAAAGTCTGGATACGCTGCTTTTTATCCATATTGAATGTAGTACCCAGCAAAGAAGCGTAATCGTAATTATTCAAATCGAGCGTCCCCTGTTTGCTATCGAGAAACTTGCCCACATCACAAGAGAAATACATCATCGTGCTGTCCTTGATAGACTTGATTGCCATTTCCTTGATATCTTCTATCGGCAAATTCACATACGTCCAGTTCCGTCCGTCGTACGTATGCCGGTCATAATCGATTTCATAACATTGGTAGAATTCACGGCTGGGGTCATTCATCAGCATCACATAATTGCCCGTCAAATCATTACCTAAAAAAGTCTGATAAAATGATTGAGGAGTATATTCTTTGGTCTCTCCTTTCATGGTCCATTCAAAATGCTCCACCGGCTCGCCAAAAGCCAGTGCCAACATGCGGTAAATTGTGCCCAGCATCTCCGTCTTCTGCTTTGCCAATGCAGCCTCGCCCGCACCTTCCGATGCGGCCTGACGCAACTGCAAGCCAAACTCTTTCAGCTTCAGCCCTACCAAGTTGGCAATCTGCCCCGTATTTTCGCTGCTGTATGTTTCGGGCATTACAGAAGCAGGCACAACCCCATACTTCCCGATAATGTCGGAAATGCCCGTAAACTGGCCGCCGTCACTGATAGGATGCTTAAAGAGCCACTCTACCATCTTATCTTCCATCGGCTTCTCGCGTGTATCAATGATGCCCTGCAGGAACAGGTTCGCTTTCTCCAACTGGTCATAAAAGAAACAATAATTCTCGGAAAACTCCATTTCATCCAAGCCGTACTTCGCCATCATCTGCGCACGAAGCACATTCAGGCCTGTAAACAGCCAGCAGCGCCCGGACTGTTGTTGGTCGGTAATGCCATGGGAAACGACACGGTCAGAGAAATGCGTGTCAAAGTTAGCCAAACGTTCATGATTCTTTGCCAGAACCGCAATACTCGTTCCTGCCATCGCATTATAGATTGCCTTATCCGAAGCCGTATGTTTATAACTGCTTTTTATTTCTTTCAATACATCCGGAGTAATCCCTCCTTGTTGTGCCTGCACTGTAAGAGCCATAGTCATCAGGCACAATGCCATACTTTTCCTCATATTCGTTATTTCTTTTTGTAATCTTTCACAATAGCCTCTGTTATCCAATTTGCCAACGCCTGCCGGTTATCCGGAATAACCAGACGCTGCTGGTCGCGCGCATTCTGGATATTTCCCAATTCCAAAAACACGGCATAAGGGGTAGAATTACGCAAGACATACAGATTACGTTCGCTCACCGTTCCCCTAAATCCCCGGTTAGGCTGATGGCGGTCATACTTGGCACGGAATGTCTTTTGCAGTTGTGACGCCAGACGTTCACCATACTTGCTTCCGGGAGCATGATAGAAATAGACATCGGTCTGCTTCCCTTTGCTCCGGCTGTCTATATGGATAAAGACAGCCCGCTTGTAACTTCCCTTTTCTTTCCGGTAAAGCTTGTTAATCGCGTCGCAGCGCTGTTGCAGGCGCTCTATCTGTCCCAAGGGAATCGCCTTGCCCATACATGTTTCCCGTTTGCTGTTCTTCAGAATAGCCGTATTCCGGATGCCGTCTTTTGCATCCTGAATGATAAAATGCACTTTTGCGCCCCGTTTCAGCAATTCCCTGCCTAAACGCAAGACAATGTCGTAAGCGTATTCATCCTCGTGCAGCTCTTTTCCCCGATACTTCCCGATACATCCGGGGTCAGGACCTCCATGCCCGCTAACCAAATAGAATGTGGCTCCTTTCAATGCATCCGAAGTTACCTGATAAGAAGCCTCCGCTTTCCCGAACAAAGGTTCTTTACGCGTCTTTTTATCTTTTGCCGCAAATACCGGAACTACCAAAAGACAACACAACACCATTCCGATTAATCGCATCCGGCTCATTTCAGCAATTCGTCTATTTTCTTACACAATGAAGCGAACTCGTCCTCGTTATACAACCGTGTCATCAGCACAATCTTGCCATCTTTATCAATCAGTACATTACGGGTAATTCCCGCCTGGCGCTCGGCATATTTAGCAAAAATATCCGCACCCGGATCAAGCCCCATGGGATAGGTAACCTTTGTCTGCTTGATAAACGCATTGACTTTTTCCAACGGTTCATCCCGGTCAATGCCCAATAAGGCAAACGAAGCATTGTCCTTATGCTTCTGCCAGATATCCCGCTCGATGAAAGGCATTTCCTTACGGCATACCCCACACCAGCTTGCGGTAAACTGAAGCATAACCACTTTGCCGCGCAAGGAAGACAACCGGATTTTCTCTCCGGTGGTCAACGTCATTTCAAAATCGGGAGCCGTCTCTCCTACTTTCACTATATATCCCGCCGCATCAGGCTCTTGAGCCTGCATGGAAGAGGCATTCCCAAACAACAGGCACCCGCCTAAAATTAAAGCACTCAAAAATCTTCTCATACATTCATTCATTAAAAAACGGGTCAAATATACAAAAAAAAGTGTCATCTTGAATGTTTTTTATCCAGAATGACACTTTCTCACCGATTCTAACCAATCTTTCTATTTTTATAACGGCATATTACCGTGTTTTTTCGGCGGATTGCTTTGGCTCTTGTTCTGAGTCATCTCCAACGCCTGAATCAACTTATAGCGTGTATCCTTCGGCAAAATAATCTCGTCGATGTAACCTTGTTCCGCCGCACGGTACGGATTCGAGAATTTCTCCTTATACTCTTCAATGGCTTGTACTTTTTCTTCCGGTGTAGCCTTACGGTACAGGATATTCACCGCACCGTCTGCCCCCATCACGGCGATTTCCGCTGTCGGATAAGAGAAGTTCACATCCGCGCCAATCGGCTTGCTGTTCATGACGATGTATGCGCCGCCGTATGCCTTGCGCGTAATCACCGTAATCTTAGGAACGGTAGCTTCGGCGTAAGCATAAACTATTTTCGCCCCGTGGCGGATGATGCCGTTATGCTCTTGCGCACAACCCGGAAGGAAGCCCGGAACATCCTCGAATGTAATAATAGGAATATTGAAGCAATCGCAAAAACGGATAAACCGCGAAGCCTTGTCCGAAGCGTCAATGTCAAGCACACCGGCAAGATAAGCAGGCTGGTTTGCCACAATACCGACCGAACGTCCGCCCAAACGGGCAAAACCGATAACGATATTCTTCGCAAAATGAGGCATAACCTCAAAGAAATAGTGGTCATCCACTACCGGTTCGATAATGTTCTTGATATCGTATGGCATGTTCGGGTCATCGGGAATCACGCTCATCAGCGACTCGTCTGTCCGGCGGATATCATCGGTGCAAGGCACCATCGGAGCGTCTTCCATATTGTTGGAAGGCAAGAAGCTCAGCAATTCGCGGATGCTCATCAACGTTTCTTCTTCCGTGTCGCACAAGAAATGCGTCACACCGCTCTTGCTGCTATGCGTATAGGCACCGCCCAACTCTTCCTTGTCCACTTCCTCATGCGTTACAGCCTTTACCACATCCGGCCCCGTAATGAACATGTGGCTCTTTTCTTTCACCAT
Source organism: Phocaeicola salanitronis DSM 18170 (assembly GCF_000190575.1). NCBI lineage: Bacteria > Pseudomonadati > Bacteroidota > Bacteroidia > Bacteroidales > Bacteroidaceae > Phocaeicola > Phocaeicola salanitronis. The sequence continues at coordinate 894,760 of NC_015164.1, forward strand.
AAAGATAAAGTCGGTCAATGCCGGAGAATAGCAGGCACCACCCGCACAAGGACCTAAAATAGCGGAGATTTGCGGAATCACGCCCGAAGAGATGGTATTCTGATAAAAGATAGAAGCATAACCCGATATGCTGCCTACCCCTTCCTGGATACGCGCGCCTCCCGAATCGTTCAAAGCAATGACCGGCGCACCGTTCTTCAACGCCAGCTCCTGCACTTTTACAATCTTCTTGGCACCCGTAGTGCTCAGCGTTCCTCCGAATACCGTAAAATCGTACGCATAAACGTAAACCAGACGTCCGTCAATCTTACCATATCCGCACACGATGCCATCTCCCGGAATGTGTTTCTTATCCATTCCGAAATCGGTACAATGATGAATAACCAGCTTATCCAGCTCGTTAAATGTCCCTTTATCAAGCAACATGTCAATGCGTTCGCGGGCAGTCATGTGCCCATTAGCATGTTGTTTTTCAATGCGGTCGATACCTCCGCCTTGAGAAGCCAGCTTATCCAGCTCTTCAAATTTCTTATATTGTTCTTCTGTCGTCATGTTCATATTAGTTTTCTTCGTCCTCTATCACATCAAGCGTCATAATCACCTGATTGCTATTTACCGAATCTCCCTCGTTCACCAGAATTTCCTTCACCACGCAGGGGCTGTTCACCTTGTAGTTGCTCTGCATCTTCATAGCCTCGATAACCGCTACAATATCGCCTGCTTCCAGACGGTCGCCTGCCTTTACCGGTATTTTCACTACTTTTCCGGGCATCGGAGAGATAATCTTGTCCTGCTGTTTCTCGTCAGCTCCCTTACGCATCCGCAAATACTTCGCCTGCGAATCGATAATGTCGATATTATACGACTGATAGTGTGCATTGACCGTATAGCTTTTCCCGCCTTCCTTGCGAATCAGTTCCGCATTGTACGACTTTCCGTTATGCAGGATGGAACAACTTCCGTTCTCCGCCATCACAATGTCTACATCGTAAGGAACGCCGTCAATGGTAAGCTGCACCTTGTTGCCTTCTTTGCTAACCAATGTAACATCAGCCACTCTGTCTCCAATATGTATTTCCATATCTTTTCTGAGTTTTTAAGTTCATGAGTTTGTGAGTTCTTGAGTTTTTAAGTTCTTAAGTTTGTGAATTCTTGAGTTTGTAAGTACATGGTTCAGCCTCAACTTAAAAACTCAAGAACTTAAAAACTTAAAAAGCTTAAATCCGCAATACGCCTTTCTTCAGCCCGAATTCACGCCAACGGCTAATCAGGCGGTTATCCGACACTCCCGACTTGTTTTCTTCCAGGTTCATCAGATAATCGATATAGGCAGCTATCAGGGCGATATTCTCGGTATCCTCTTCTTTCTTTCCAGCCCAACGGCGCAGCATGTCCTGATGTTTCGGGATAAACAAGGTATCATAATGCCCTTCTACAAAGTCGGGGACATTCATGATATGACGTAAATAAGCGATGTTGGTTTTCAGACCCGTAATACGGTATTCATACAGCACGCGGCGCATGCGCTCGATGGCAAACTGGCGGGTAGTAGCCCATACAATCAGCTTGCCGATCATCGGGTCATAATAAATGGGGATTTCATATCCGTCGTACACGTAACTGTCAATGCGCACGCCGATGCCGTTCGGTTCGGTCAGCTGACGGATAATGCCCGGAGAAGGCATGAAATTATTCTCTGTATCTTCGGCACAGATCCGGCATTCGATGGCATGGCCGCGCTGTTTCAGCTCTTCCTGTCTGAAATGAAGCGGTTCGCCGCTCGCGATGCGGAGCTGTTCTTTTACCAAGTCCACACCTACGACTTCTTCTGTAATCGGATGCTCCACCTGAAGACGGGTGTTCATTTCGAGAAAATAGAAATTGCGGTGCTTGTCAACCAGGAACTCAATCGTGCCCGCGCCTTTGTAACGAACTGCCTTAGCCGCCGCTACAGCCGCCTCACCCATCTTCTGGCGAAGCTCCGGAGTAACGAAAGGAGAAGGGGTTTCCTCTACAATCTTCTGGTTGCGCCGCTGGATAGAGCATTCGCGTTCGAACAAATGAACGGCGTTGCCATAATTATCACCCAAAATCTGGAACTCGATATGATGAGGTTCTTCTACAAACTTTTCCAAATAAACCGTATCATCACCGAAAGAAGACATCGACTCGGAACGGGCGGTATTGTAGGCTTCTTCTACTTCGTCTTCGCTGTGAATCAGACGCATGCCCTTTCCGCCTCCGCCCATCGAGGCTTTCAACATCACTGGATAACCGATGCGGTTACAGATTTCCTTGGCTTCCTCCACGCTTTGCAAAGGTTGTTCCGTCCCCGGAACAACGGGAACGCCTGCCGCAATCATGTGCTTGCGTGCCGAAATCTTATCGCCCATCGCATCCATCGTCTCAGGATCCGGACCGATGAAGGTGATTCCCTCTTCACGACAGCGCCGTGCAAACTCTGAATTTTCCGACAAGAAACCATATCCCGGATGAATGGCATCGGCTCCATGGCGCTTGGCAGCCATGATAATCTTGTCTATATTCAAATAACTTTCACGCGAAGCCGCAGGACCAATCAAGCAAGCTTCATCCGCGTATGATACGTGGCGGGCCGTTCTGTCGGCTTCAGAAAATACTGCTACGGTACGGATGCCCATTTCACGGCACGAACGCATTACACGCACAGCTATTTCACCACGGTTAGCGATCAATACTTTGTGTATCATGCTTTATCTTTTAAATTTTGTTTTCCTTTCTTTAGTTAAAAACCGGTTGCTGCTCTTGCACCCTCAAACGATTTCTTGCAGAAATACATCCGCACATGAAACCCAAAACTGTGCAAAAGTAGCAAAAAAAACCGATACACGTCCATATCTGTCGTTTTTTTTAGGTTTTACAGCATAAATAAGAGGAATCCCCCCAGACATCGCCGTCTTTTCAGAAGAAACGGCAACTCCAGTTTGCAAAAGGACAAATGCATATAGGTTGACAAAAGAACAAATGCATATTAGAAATGATAAACGTACATATTTTATACTTCACACGGCAACAAAAACATCATTTTTCAGTTTTAGAGCCTGAAATACCCAAGCAAATTTATTCCTACGAAATCGATGGGTATCATAGGGACGCTTACTTTTTCTTATACACTACGGAATATTTTGTTTTACATGTAGCCCATATCGTTGTTTCAGCAGGCATACTTTTACGTTCTCGATATGGAAACCATACGGTTTTGATATGGAAACCGTACGTTCTCGATATGGAAACCGTACGGTTTTGATATGGAAACCATAAACAGAAGCCAATTGAAACGATAATGTAATCCAAATGCGGAAACAACTTTTCTGGAGAAAAATCAGAAAACGGATGAGATGCCCATATCCGCCACCTGCAAATCAAGGCTTCCTTGCCGAATATTCTCCTTGCCGCTATGCAGGCTCTAAATATTTTCGTACATTTGTCCTGCTATAAATAAAGAACTGCGAATATGGAGAAAAACATAACCTGTTTCATCGCCTGCGGCGAAGAGACAAAACCAAGTGACATGATAGAGGGGCTGCCCGAATGCCGGGTACTGAAAATCCCCTGCTCCGATGATACCGAAACTTACCGGTTTATCGCAGCAGAAAGCCATACTCCTTATGTTTTAGTATGCCGTGCCAAACAATACATCCGGTTAGGAAGCCGGGCTTTGGAGCGCATGACGGATTATCTGTCCGCTCCTTCGTGCGGCATGGTGTATGCCGACCGGTACGAAGAAACCGGAGAAGGCATGCGCCCGCATCCGGTCATCGATTATCAAGAAGGAAGCGTGCGCGATGATTTCGATTTCGGCTCACTCGTCATGTACCGCACCGAAGCCCTGAGGCAAGCGGTGGCTGAAATCAGCGTGGAAGACGATTATGCCTACTCGGCAAGCTATGCCATACGGCTCGCCTTATCGCGCCGCTATGCCTTGACGCATATCCGTGAATACCTGTACACGGAGGCTGAAACGGATACCCGGCGTTCGGGCGAAAAACAATTCGACTACGTGGACCCGCGCAACCGCTCGGTGCAGATAGAACGTGAGGCGGCATTCACCCGTTACCTGAAAAAGACCGGAGCCTACCTGCCTCCGGCAACACACCGCATCGACCCGAACGAAGGCAGTTTCCCTTGCGAAGCCTCGGTCATCATTCCTGTGCGCAACCGGGTGCGCACCATCGACGATGCCATCCGCTCCGTGCTGGAACAACAAACGACATTCGATTACAACCTCATCATCGTGGACAATCACTCTACGGACGGGACTACCGAAGCAATCCGCCGGTACGCGGGAAATGCGAAAGTGGTCCACCTCATCCCCGAACGTACCGATTTGGGCATAGGCGGATGTTGGGACCTGGCGGTACGCGACGCCCGATGCGGACGGTTCGCCGTACAATTGGACAGCGATGACCTCTATAGCGGTCCCGACACCCTACAACTGATTATCGACAAATTCCATAACGAACGATGCGCCATGGTCATCGGCTCGTACCGCATGACCAACTTCGACTTAGAGACATTGCCTCCCGGCGTAATCGACCACCGCGAATGGACAGACCGGAACGGGCATAACAATGCCCTGCGCATCAACGGGCTGGGAGCGCCCCGTGCCTTCTTCACCCCATTGTTGCGTGAAACCGGCATACCGAACGTGAGCTACGGCGAAGACTATGCCCTCGGATTAGCCTTCTCCCGCCAATACCGCATCGGGCGCATTTACGAGGTGATATACCTGTGCCGCCGTTGGGAGGGAAACTCCGACGCTGCCTTGAGCATTGAAAAAGTAAACCGCAACAATGCCTATAAAGACAGCCTGCGCACATTGGAACTTGCCCGGCGCCGCGCCCTTGCCGCCAAGGAACAAGACCGTCCGGGCACCCGTTTCTTAAAACACCAGCTGGCACACTGGGAATTGGCACGCACGAACCACGAAGCCCTGGAATACATCCAGACCCGGTGCATCCGGCCGGGCGACAATGTGATATGGGTGCAGTTCAATCCGGCACGTGCCGTTTCGACGTGTGCGAAGACCGACCCTGCCAGCATTGCGGCACGTCCTTGCTTCTTATGCCTGGAGAACAAGCCTGCCGAGCAGGAATCCTTACGCATCGAACTGGATGAAACATTCGACCTGCGCATCAACCCCTATCCCATCCTGCCCGGCCACCTGACCATCTCCAGCGAACGGCACCAGCCCCAAACGCTTGCGGGAAAAACCGGACGCCAACTGCCCGGAAAGCTGGTAGAATGGATAAACCGGCATTTCGCGCCAGGGTATGCCTTATTCTACAACGGAGCCAAATGTGGCGCATCAGCTCCCGACCATTTCCATTTTCAGGCGGCACGGATGCAAGACATCCCCCTCATCCTGCAATGGGACCGGCTGATGGAAACCGCTACGCTCACGGCTGAAACAACCTTAACAAACGGGAACAAATGCCGGAGCTACCGCATCGAAGGTTACCTCTGCCCCGTCCAGGCGTTCATCACCGAAAACACTCCGGTTTCCGATACAGCACTGGTAGAGGCCTATCTCCGCTCCTTGCCCCTGCATCCGGACGAAGACGAGCCGCGCTATAACCTGTTCGCTTGGGAAGACCCGAAACGAGGGTTTACCGTGGCATACATTCCCCGCGCCCTGCACCGCCCTTCCTGCTATACGGCACAAGGCGGAGCACAACGTCTGATAAGCCCCGGAGCACTCGACATGGCAGGGCTGCTCGTAACTCCCCGCCGCGAAGACTTCGAGAATCTGACGGAAGAAGAAATACGACAAATATACAACGAAGTAAGTTTATAAGAAACTGTTTTGAATTTATCGTGCGATGATTTGGGATGAGTTTTTGAGGCATTTCCGCTTGTGTGATGAGGAAGATAGCGGGCTATCTGACGAAGAACAGAAGCGGAAAGGACCAAAAAATCGCCCAAAGCACACACGAAAACGGAAACATCAAGACGAGAAAAACTTTTTGGAGAAATTCAAAACAGTTTCTAAGTATATGTACAAAATTAACCGACATTTCACCACAGAGGATTTACGATTAGACAATTTACTATTTACTATTTTTTCGTAAATTGGAAAACAGTAAATAGATTTTCCTCTGTGATACTCTGTGGTGAATGTTATCATATAAACAGTTACTTAGAATGAAAGAACCCGAAATAAGCGTAGGCATACTCAACGCACAAGAAATCCATTTCAACCTCCACGGACACTTCCTTGCCAAAGGCGAAAGCGTGGAAGGCGAGCAATGCGTGTCCTTCAGCGAAGGAGGCATCCTGTGGAACGGCAACCTGTATCGCGAACTGACTTTCACTCCACTGGAGAATGAAGCCTCGTTTGCCGTCCACGACGTGACAATCGGCATCAACTTCCACTGGGAACGTCAGGAAACCCAACGTTTCATCGGCGTACTGAAGCTGGTAGTGGACGAAGGGAAAATCACCGCCATCAACATCTTGCCGGCGGAAGACTACCTGATAAGCGTCATCTCCTCGGAAATGAACGCCACTTCCTCACTTGAGTTCCTGAAAGCGCACGCCGTCATTTCCCGAAGCTGGCTATTGGCACAAATAGAGAAACGGAAAGCCCTGAGCAAGAAAGACAACGGATTTTTCTCGTTCGTCAAGACCGAAACCGAATACATCCGTTGGTACGACCGCGAAGACCACACCATCTTCGATGTATGCGCCGATGACCATTGCCAGCGTTATCAAGGCATCACCAAGGCATCCAGCCGACGGGTGGAAGAAGCCGTGAAAGCCACGCGCGGACAGGCGCTGATGTATAAAAACGCGATTTGCGATGCACGTTTCTCGAAATGCTGCGGAGGAGTGACCGAAGAGTTCGGCACATGTTGGGAAGACAAGCATTACCCCTATTTAAGTACGGTATGCGACACGAAAGCAGAAACCCCTGTCCCCGACCTGACCCATGAAGAAGAAGCCGAAAAATGGATACGCTCTGCCCCGGAAAGCTTTTGCAACACACACGACAAAAACATTATCCGCCAGATACTGAACAATTACGATTGCGAGACCACCGACTTCTACCGCTGGAAAATCCGTTACACCCAAGCCGAGATAGCCGAACTAATCCGCACCAAAACCAAGAACGATTACGGAAAGATACTCGACCTCATCCCCATAGAGCGGGGAAAGTCGGGACGCATCTGCAAACTGAAAATCGTAGGTTCGGAAAAGACGTTGATTATCGGCAAGGAACTGGAGATAAGGCGTACCCTCTCGCCCACCCACTTGTTCAGTTCGGCTTTTGTGGTCGATAAAGGCGAAAACGCCGACGGAGCGCCCGTATGGTTCCAGCTGACCGGAGCCGGATGGGGACACGGCGTAGGCTTGTGCCAGATAGGTGCCGCCGTCATGGGCGAACAAGGATTCGATTACAACGACATCCTGCTGCATTATTACAAAGGTGCGGAGATAAGGAAACTTTATTAATTGCAAATCCAGCGTGACAAGCAAGGAATATTTCCTCTGTAATACGCTGTAACGCATTACATAAACGAATCAAACAAATACTTAAAGTATGAAAACAGAATTTCTTGAACTTATCCAGACACGCCGTAGTTGCCGCAAATACCAACCGCAGCAGATTACGGACGAAGAACTGAAAGCCGTGCTCAAAGCCGGAACGTATGCACCCACCTCACGTGGCTTGCAAGCTCCTTACATCGTAGCCCTGCAAAATGAGGGTTTACGCAAGAAATTAGGAGAAATGAACGCCCGTATCATGGGAGTGACCTTCAATCCATATTACAATGCGCCTACCTACGTGCTGGTATTCGCACCGGCTGATGCACACAACCCGATACAAGACGGAAGCTGCATCTTGGAAAACATGATGCTGGCTGCCCATGCCATCGGATTAGGAAGCTGCTGGATACATCGCGAACGAGAAATGTTCGACACAGAAGAAGGAAAACAACTGATGAAAGAATGGGGACTGCCCGAAGGATTGATGGGCATCGGCGCACTTGCCTTAGGCTATCCTGCCGAAGAGCCTGCACAGGCGAAACCCCGCAAAGAAGATTATTTCCGGATTATCAAGTAAAAAGTTCACCACAGAGTACACAGAGGCACACTGAGTCTTAATTTCACAGTGATACCCTGTGTCTCTGTGGTGAAAAAACATTCTATCCAATCGCCACTTTAATCACTCCGTCTTCCCTGTTCTCGAATAAGCGGTAAGCTTCTTCGATACGGCTAAGCGGAAAACGGTGGGTAATGAGCGGAGTGGTGTCAATCTTCCCCGCTTCTATCAGACGAAGAATCTCGGCACAATCGCATCCGTCTACCCCTCCCGTCTTAAAAGTCAGGTTCTTGCCATACATATCGGGCAAAGGCAAAATCTGCGGCTCGTCATACATCGCCACCACAGTCACAACCGCATTCGGACGGGCGCATTGCCATGCCAGCTGAAACGTATCGCGTGCTCCAGCCACTTCCATCACCACATCGGCTCCTCCATGGTCGCTATGCGCATGCACAAAGGCAAGGCATTCTTCAGGAGTTGTCACCAACACATCCAGATAATGCTCACGGACAAACCGAATACGCTCGGGCGATTTCTCGCATACAATGATGCGGCGCGGATGCTTCAGCATCGTACACAGAAGCGAACAGATTCCCGTAGGGCCCGCACCGATAATCAGCACCGTGTCTTCGGGAGTTATCTCAGAGATGCGTGCAGCCCAAAAGCCGGTAGCAAGAATATCGCCCACGAACAAAGCTTGCTCATCGCTCACGCCGTCGGGAATGCGAGTCAATCCTTGGTCGGCATGAGGCACACGGACATATTCCGCCTGACCGCCGTCAATCCGGCATCCTAACGCCCAGCCTCCATCGGGGTCGGTGCAATTATTCACATACCCATGCCTGCAGAAAAAACATTCGCCGCAAAAGGTCTCTACATTTACAGCAACACGGTCGCCGGGCTTTACGTTCCGTACCGCATCACCCGTTTCTTCTACTATGCCCACCATTTCGTGCCCCACTGTAATGCCCGGAACGGCACGCGGAACACTTCCGTGCTTGATATGCAAATCACTGGTACAAATACTCCCCAACGTGACACGCACAATCGCGTCACGGGCATCCTTCAACCGAGGTCTCGGCTTCTCTCTCAATTCGAACTTTCCCTGTTCTACATACGTATATGCCAACATAAGTCCATTTACTATTTTTCAATTTACAATTTACAAAACTACACTTCGATATGCTAATAAACAATGTGGCAATGTGCAGATTCATTCTCACATTCTCACATTAGCACATTATTTATTAGCACATTTTAAATATACTCATTTCCTCCCAAACTCCGGGTCAATCTTCAACAATGCCGTAACAGCAAAAGTTACCGCACAGCAAACCATAATCCAAATAAAGAACATCCGGTAACCCAATTGCTCTTGAAGCCAGCCCGCTGCCATCCCCGGAAGCATCATGCCCAATGCCATAAACGCCGTACAGAAGGCGTAATGTGCCGTGCTATGCGCTCCACGCGAAAAATAAATGAGATACATCATATAAGCGGTAAAACCGAATCCGTATCCGAACTGCTCAACAAAGATACAGACATTGACCCATAATAAACTTGTTTCAGGGAAATAACTTAAATAAACATAAACCAAATCAGGCAAAGAAATTGCCCAGACCATCAGCCACAGCCAGCGCTTCAATCCATGACGGGATACGGCTATGCCTCCCAAAATACCTCCTATCGTAAGCCCGATAATGCCTACCGTACCTTGGGTAAAACCGATTTGCTCGGTAGTCATCCCCAATCCGCCTTCGGAGACGGGGTCGAGCAAGAAAGGAATGCTCATCTTTGCCAACTGCGCTTCGGGAAAGCGGTAAAGCAGCATAAACAGAAGCGCCACCCCAATGCCTTCTTTCTGGAAAAACGAACGGAAAGTAAGCAAGAATTCATGTAACAGTCCGCGTGCCGACACATTGGCTGCAGGATGGTCGGAGTCCGGACGCGGAAGCACAAAAGCATGATAGACAAACAATGCCAGAAACAAGCCTGCCATTACCAGAAACGTCATGCTCCACGCATACGGAATGCCCCGCCCCGACTTTTCCAGATAACCGGCAAACATAATCAGCAATCCCTGCCCTGCAATAGTAGCTATGCGGTAAAATGTGCTTCGGATGCCGACAAACAGAGCCTGCCGGTGCGGAGAAAGCCCTAGCATATAAAAACCGTCCGCGGCGATGTCGTGCGTGGCAGACGCAAAAGCCATTAGCCAAAATACAGCTAAAGTCGATTGGAAAAAACGGTCGGCAGGAATCAGAAAAGCAATGCCCGCCAGTCCGGCACCCACCAATACCTGCATGGCAACAATCCACCAGCGTTTCGTCCGCATCAGGTCGATGAACGGACTCCATAACGGCTTAATCACCCACGGCAAGTTCAGCCAACCTGTATACAAAGCCACCTCCGTATTGGAAATGCCCATGCGCTTATACATCACCAACGACAACGTCATCACTGCAATATAAGGCAATCCCTCGGCAAAATATAATGTGGGCACCCATGCCCACGCCGCATCTTTTTTCATGCCTCCCCGCCGTGCCATTCATCATCCCCTTCGTCAAAACGGTCTTCTCCATCATCTTCATCGTCATCGTCGTGGCAACAACCGTGATGGCGGTGGTCACGGTGATGGCGCGGGCGATACCGGCGGTCATCCCATTCGTCGTCTCCTTCATCGAAATGGTCTTCCCCGTCATCCCAAAACTCACCTTCCCAGCGTCCTTCATCCCATTCGTCATCCCACTCGTCATCGTAAAAACGCTCAATGATATTGCCTCTTTCCGATACCACCAACACATAGCTCCGGTCGTTCCGGTCGGCCTGTACGATGTAATACATCCCCCGACGGTTCTCCATCGCCTTGTTATCGTTGTCGTCTATTTCTTCATAAACAAATCCCGAACGCTTCAATACATTAATGACCGCACGGGGAAGACGGCTTCGGCGCACTTCCCACATCGTACGCAACCATTCCCCGCCGGAGTTGAAGATAGCTATCTTTTCCGCACCCCGATGGTTCATCTTCACTTCGATAAACCCGTCATCGTAATCTTTATCCAAAATACGGGCATTCGGATAACGGTTCCGAACAAACGAAACAGGATCACTCTCAGCATACACACTTAACGCAAAGCACATTGCCAGCATTCCAAAAAATACACGCATTTTCATAAATTGTCTGCTTTTATGGTTAAGGCAAATGTACAAAGCTTTTCTTATTGATAAGGATATAACAGTGTTAAGAAAGTCAAAAGCCCGCTCATCACAGAAGGCTTTCCCTTATTGACAATGGTATGACTTATACTTCCCGCGGTACTTATTTGTGCATTTGTCGATGCCATCATAGTAGAGACGATGTGCACAGAATGCATATAACTCAAAGCTTTTCTACATCTTCCGATGACAGTCCGGTAATTTCTGCAATCTTATCCGAGGCGATTCCAAGATTTTTCATACCTTTGGCGTTTTTCAAGCGTTCATCCATTCTTCCTTCGGCTATTCCTTCTAATCGTCCTTCCATGTTCCCTTCTTCCTTTGCCGAACTAAGCACATCATTTTGAATCATAACTGCATTCAAGTGCTCATCGTAGGCACGACGTTCCTGGGGTGTCATCGAATAATAACGAAGTTTTTCACGTGCTTCATTCAGCCCGGGTGCCGTAGTGTCCGGACGGATAATTCCCTCCTTCAGGTAGCGCATCCATTCTTCGAGCGGCGTAACCGCTACGTCATTAAACTCGTTTACCCGTATTAAAATGTATTCAGGGAATATGGATGCAGGCGTACGGGTGACAAAGGCGTTCCGTTCCTTGACATTTACTTGCAATTCATCGTGTGTATGTACACCGATGAAACGGTTTTGCCTGTGGTAAAGATAGTCTGTCCCCTTTCCGATGTCGAAATAAAGGATACTGATAGAATAGACTTTCTTCACTTTATTATATGAATTGCCCAACGAGATGTGTTCAGTAATAGCTTTCGCCACACCGTATAAAATACGTTCCAGATAATAAAGCTCACGAGTGTTCTGTACTTCGATGATGATGATTTCGTCCTTGCTGTTTTTCGCTTTGATGTCAACACGGTTGTACTTATCATCATAGCTTTCCTGATTTCCCTCGCTTGCCAATATCTCAATGATTTTAATAGGTTTGCCAAAAAACACAGTCAGGAAGCCTTCCAGCACATCGCAGTTTGCCTTTTGACAGAGCAAACGTTTGATTGCCCAGTCGAAGCGGATGTATCAGTCTTGCAGTTCACTCATAACATTTCGGTATTGAGTGTGAATAACATTTTATGCAAAGGTAACGAATTGTTTTCATATAACGATTTGACTGGGCGATAAAAAAGGACCGGAACTCATGCATCGCACACAAGTTCCGGCCTTCCTTCACTTTATTTATCTATTAAACAACAGGTAGAGAGTTTTTAACGCGATAATGTATATGTACCACAAGAGTGGTCTTCAGTCACTTGCGGCAAAGAAGTATATGTGCCATCTTCACCTACCGAATATACACTCAAACCATAACGATGTTGAGTATTGCTGATCATCTGTACCGTTCCACCCGGACTGGTTTCCAAACGATAAATATAAGCTTCATTTGCCGGCCAAGAAATAGGATTGCTTGTATAAGTACCAACACCCATCGCATATTGCTGACCGTTCAATTCGCCAAATGCGCCAACTGATACAGTAGCCGTACCATAATCTTCATTGTATTCCATTACGAACGGCAAAGTATCTGTTACTGTACCCGATGAATTGACGTCACTTTCCCAACCGTACACATTATAAGTCTTACCTGCTTCTCTTGCTTCGATACGAATGGTAAATTCCTTAGAACTGTGCCAATCCCACCACTGACTATCATCAGTCGTGCTGATGAAGTAATACAAAGAATTAGCTGATGTAACATTCCACGTACCAATATAAGAGTCGTATGACGGAATAGAGAACTGAACCGGAGTCATTTCTGTACGAGAATATACATTACCCGTCCATTCTACAGTCTGTCCGTCATACAAGATGTCGGCAACCTCGTCGAATGTCGGAGTGTACAGACGATTCGACCTCAAATTATAGAATGCAAAATAACCATAGTTATCTTTTACTGTCTGGAGGTATTCTTCGTTTACAGGAACTATTCTCGCATTACCATTGTCGTTTTCACCTACCAATGTAATAGCATACGGAGCTTCTATCTCATTGCTAACGTCTTGGCTGTAATATTCATGGAATGCACCATACGTACCATATACAGTATAGTCTATCAAGTCTTCCAGATTGCTGCCTACCGGATGGTCATCCTCACGATACCAGTAGATACCGAATGCGCTTTCACTCTTCGGCAATACTTCGCGGCAGATTTCCAGCATACGGGTATAGTTTTCACCTGTACATTCGTCAACCGAAGCCACAACTCCCGAACCTGATGTAGCACTTCCCTTGAAAGTACCCTCTGCATAAGAAGAATATTCATCGTCGAAGTCGAATCCGTCGAATCCGTAAATGTCAGCATACATCTTCAGTTCCTGTGCAAATGCTCTTGCGCCTTCTTCACTCAAACTGCGCATACCGGCATCATCGTGATTACCCAAGATAGAAAGGTGAACCTTAATGCCTTTTTCCTGCAACGGACGAATGATTTCATCAGCATGCTGCAACACGAAAGTCACCTGGTCGTTGCAATAAATATAAGGCTTGCCGTCCGCGCTCAAGTTCATATTGGCAGCGAAAATGCTCACGATATCGAAGAACGGTTCACCGTTCGACAACGTATATTCGCCGGCATTCAACGGGTTCTCGTTGTTCACTTCGATGTAGCACAAGTTCTTAATCGCCTTGTTGTGCTGCGGAATATTCACCTGAGCCACCTGATATACATACATCGCGTTGTTTTGTGAAACCGTCACGCCATCATTGGCAGTAGCTGTAATGGCAACCGCATTACCGTCTCCGCCTGCCGGGATGTTGACAGCCACGTAATCCGACTTGCGTTGTCCTGCCGGAATGGTCACCGTACCGCCGTTTGCCAAAGTCACGCCGCTATACGCCGTGTAGTTGGTTCCGTTCTTGTCGTTGTACGACTGCAACGAGTCATTGTTTACCGTAAAAGTCACCTGTGTATCGGTATCTGCGGTCTTGCTCAATTCAAAATATACATAGCCTGTAGCCGCCTCGCCGTTGCGTACAGTCAAGGTTGTACCCATTCTTGCTCCGGCAGCCGAACGTACCGCACCAAAAGTCTCGCCTACGTTTTCCCAAGGATTCGACGCATTGTTAGGCACTTCGATATCATCTTCACAGGCTGTAAAAGCTACTCCCGAACATACGAGAGCCATTGCCATGAAAGCTGATTTAAAAGTTATATGTTTCATAATTCATTCTGATTTTTAAGGTTGTTACTCCTTCATCTAATTATTCTGTTGCAGGAAGGCTGACAGAAACCCATTGCAAACCTGCAACCTCAGCTACGCCGTTGTTGCCGTATTGGCTATAGTCCTTAATCTCGTCAACGCCGTCATTCAGTTTCCAGTACATCAACAGGTTCGGTTCGTTTTCCGGTTCCAAAACTGCATAGAAATGATTTTCGGCATTGATTTCTTCCGGAGTCAGCACTTTATCCCAAATACGCACTTCCGACATCTCGCCTTCGAACCAGCGTGAAGCGCTGTATGAGTGTCCTACCCAGAAGCTGCGTGCCTTACCATCGTTGTCGTTCGAATATTCCGGACTCCAGTCTACAGGACCTTGGTTCACTCCGGTAAACGTATTTACCAAGCTGCCGTTGAAATAGACATTGACTTCCTGTGCGTCGCTGTCGTAAGTAATAGCCACGTGTGTCCAAACATTCTCTTCTACCGCACGGCTTACCGCAAAATTACCAGCACTACCGGTTGCTATCTGCAAAATGTTAGATGCCAGACCCGCATCACCAAAACGGAACAAGAAGTTGCCTTCAATACCCATCAGGGTGCTGATGCCCGACTCATGGCCTTCGCCGCTCAACGAATACGGATAAATCAAGGCTTCGCAAGTCAACTTGGTCAAATTCCTGAACTTATCAGGAGTAGCCCATGCATTACCCGGACGCAATGCATTGTCGTCCAGATTTGCAACCACATTAATCAACGCACCCTTTTGGAATACATAGTAACGGGTATTCTGCGAACCCAACACACCGATACTGCAATTGGTTACCGTTATCGGCAACACGTAAGTTTTCGTATCGTCCATGGTGCTCAGCCCGATGAAATTGATTGCGATAGGGTCAGAGTTCAGGCTACCGGCTCTTATCACGCCCTGTGTCGTAGCCAGTTCATAGTTCGCACTCGGAACCATTTCTATCTCTTTCGTTCCGTCAGTGTAAAGATCCTTATACGTCTGGACCTTATTTGCATCGGCAGCAATGGTAAACGTAACATCCGAATCTTGCGGTTTCGGAATAGAGAAAGTAAATTCCTGCGTCTCGTCTTCAGCCGTAGCCATCATCAACACCACAGCAGGTGTCGTGTCGGTCACGAACATCTGATTGTCGAAGTTCTCGATGTCATCCGAGCAGCCGGCAAACATACCACCTGCCACTGCCATCAGAGAAGCGAAATAAATATGTTTCAGTTTCATAATTCAATCTTTATTTAGTTGGAGCTGGATTCAATGTATTAATGGCATCTTTCACATAGGTGTACATGCCGCCTGTAGAATAGTAATCGTTCTGCACATTGTAGATAGCGATGCCTGCACGGGTAAAGCCGTCAGTTGCCGGATAACCTCCGGATACCCACTCAGCCACTTCGCCCAAGGCACGTGTGCTGCCCCAATATCCATACGAGGTGTCCGAAGAATCTTCCGGTGTAGTAGATACGGCAATCAGGATGTTACCGGTAGGCACACCTTCCGTCAATGCCTGTTGCACTGTCAGCATCAAGCGGTTGGTGTCTTCCACATCGTCAATATCCAAAATAATGTAGTCGCACGAAGCCAGAATACCCTTATCGGTCAGGTTCTGCGGTTTGCCCTGCCACGTCAGGATTTTATCGGCATTCGCACTCTTCCATGTATTTGCCGCATTCAACACGATGTTCTGCTTCGTTTCGTAAGCCGTAAGCGCAGATCCGGTCATAAAATCGGGATTCTGGCCGACAAATTCCACGATTATTCCGTCAAACGAATCGGAGCAAGCGAACAAAGCGTCCAATTCTGTCTGCAAGTACGTATTGAACTCCGCACTTGTCGTTGACTGGTCACCGCCATTGGCAAACTGCTGGTCAACCCATGCCTGCTCGATGTCGGGTACACTGATGGTATAAACCACCTTCGTACCTTTCGCGCGCACTTCTTCCATATCGCTCAGTTCAAATTCTGCCAATGATTCGGGATACATCATCGAAATGACATCCACACTGTCAGGCACGCTCGTAATGTGCTGCCCTGCACTTTGCGGTACTTTCGCGCTATTGTCAAACCACGCATAAACGATTTTATGGTCAGATGCTTTATAGTCATTCAGAGCCTGCACATACGCTGCATACGATTCCGGATAAGTTTCTTCCGTCGTAGGCTGTACGATGTCCAAACTTTCCACATCGGTACAAGAAACCATAACCAGGCTTCCCATAGCGAACAAGCCCAAAGCTGTTTTCAATATATTTTTCATATCGCTTTGAATTTTAGGTTAATAGTTTAATTGGAACTACCGGCATAAATGTTTTCTCTTCCCGGTTTCTTGTCCCACCATACATGCGTGCTGTAATTGTCACCCGAACCTTGTGAAGATTCGCCGTTCAAGATACCTACAGCCGCATCGGCATTTTCCTTATTGCTGACAAACTCATCGGTCGGATACGGAATACGGTTAATGCCTACATTCGAATTTACAGTACCGCCACTCTTGTTACCGGCAGCAGTAGCCGGCATCAGACGCGGATACCCCGTACGGCGATGGTCTGCCCATGCCTCGTTACCCAACAGCCAGTTGGCAATCCACT
The DNA here is from genome assembly GCF_000190575.1 of Phocaeicola salanitronis DSM 18170. Lineage (NCBI taxonomy): Bacteria > Pseudomonadati > Bacteroidota > Bacteroidia > Bacteroidales > Bacteroidaceae > Phocaeicola > Phocaeicola salanitronis. Next base: position 911,846 of record NC_015164.1, read on the forward strand.
TCTGCGTAATGATGCGTTCCAGTTTCACTTCTGTAGTCGCATTCTCATCCCACGCAACGGTAATGGTCGACAACGGAGTAGCGAAGCTGTTCGTTCCGGTCGGGTCGTTGTATGCCGTCGGAGTGGACGTAGAATTGCTCATATACGTATCAGCACCGCTCACGCCCCATTGTTCGAACGACAGGCGGATACCGTCTTCGTAGTAGCTCTGTGCCGTACCGCCGCCTACATTGAAGTTGTTCAGACGGGCCTCCGCACGGAGGAATGCCACTTCGGCAGCGTTCATCCACATAATCGGGTCGTTTCTGCCAATCCGAGCACCTGAATACGCATGGTTATAACTTCCTAATGAAGTCAGGTCGATGCTGCGGCGTACACCTACGTAAGGCATATCGTCAAACTCAGACTCCACGAAATAAACCGAACGGCGCGGGTCTTCATATCCGTTCATGTAGCAAATGATGTCGGCTGCAGCGTGTGTGTCACCGCCGCTTTCGTCACCTTCGTTGTTATAACGGGTTGCCGTATAAAGCGGATTTTCGGTAGCTCCGAAGTAGTTCCATTGCGCATTGTCCGCATTGGTTTCAATCACTCCCCCGTTCGCTTCGTTGGTAGCGTCTTCAGCCCATTGCTGTGCCTTCGCACGGTCTGCATACAAAAGGCGCATCGCCAGACGCAGCTTCATCGAATTGGCGAATTTAATCCATTTTGTCAAGTCGCCGCTATATACATAGTCGGCAGTAGCAGACAATGCTGCTTCCGGATTCTCCTGCAAGGTCTTTACGGCATCACTCAGTTCCACGAACATCGTGTCGTAAACCATTTCCTGCGCATCGTAAGGAGTAGTCACAGAGCCGTCCGCACCGATTTTCGAATACGGAATAGGACCGTATGCGTCCGTAACGCGGCTCATGGAAGTCACTTTGATAATTTTGGCGATAGCAAGAGGAACGGGATTGCCCAATTGAGTAGCCAAGTTTTCTACCAATGTCAGGTTGGTATAAAGAACCGGAATGATGCGATCTGATTTCAAGAATACGTTTGTCCAGTTATCTGTAGCGTTAAAGTTCTCAATCGTATTGTTGAATCCGGTATTTGTAGTTGCGAGATATCCGCCAGCCGGTCCACCTAAAAGGCAGTCGGTGAACTGGGTCGTATTAACGTCCGATGATACGACACAACTGGCAAGACCGTTCATGGCAGATCCTAAGATATAGTCATCCGCCTGCATTTCGTCTCCGTTCGGCTCATAGGGATTGGAGTTGATGTCCAGATAATCACCTGTACAAGCTGTACCTGCCACTGCCAACGAGACAATCAAGAATTTATTTAGTAAACTTCTCATAGCGTGTTCGTTTTAGAATTTTAAAGTTACACTACAACCAATGTTACGGGTAGAAGGCATCATGAAGTAGTCGATACCTTGATAGAAATTATTCGTAGAAGCCACGTTTTCGGGGTCGAACGGAGCCTTGCAATACAACATCCACAAGTTACGTCCTACCAACGAAATGCTCAGGTCGCATACATCGCCCAGCATCTTGCGCGGGAATGTATAACCGATAGAGGCTTCCTGCAAGCGTACGTTTGTCGCAGAATACGTATAATACTGTGCCACAGCATCGCCGCTACCGATTGCGCGATACCAAGCTTCCGGATTTACCTGATCGGTTCCGTTTACCAAGACATAGCCTTGGTCGCGGGCGTCAGCCGAAGCTTCAGATACTCCGTAATCATCCAACACAGCCTGTGTACGAGAGAATACCACGCCACCCAGACGGGCTGAAATCATAAAGCCGAAACGGAAATTGCCCCACGTAAAGTCGTTGCGCCATGCCATATTTGCTTTCGGCAATACGCTGCCCAACTTGATGTAGTCATCCGAGTTTGCGATAGTTTCTGCTGTCAAGTTGCCGTTGGCATCCACGTAGATATCACCGTTCACGTCACGTTTCAACTGACGGTTTGAGTAAACGTCACCCATCGAACCGCCTTCACGCAACAAGAATACTGCCGACCCTAAACCGCCCATATCCAAGGTGCTGATAGAGAATTGCTCGCCGGTTGCCGGATTAATGGCGTTATCAGCCAATTCCAGAATCTTGTTCTTGTTGGTAGAGAACGTGTAGTTGCTACTCCACGTAAACTTGTTCCAAGTCTTTTCATAACCCAATGCCAACTCGATACCGGAGTTACGTACGGCACCGGTCTGGATATACAGGTTCGAATAACCGGATACACCCAATTCCGGGTTAAAGGTCTGGTTTTCTGTCACTGTATTATAATAAGTAAGGTCCAAGTTGAAATCCTTGAAGAAGCGTATGGTCAAACCGGCTTCCCATGATTTGGTACGTTCCGGCTTCAAGTTATATACCGGATACTGGGTAGTATTATTCCATTGGCCTGAACTTGAGTTCCATTCGTAAAGCGGATTGGCAATGTAGCGTTGGAACGCTGTACCTACTGATGCGAATGAACCGCGCACTTTCAAGTACGACAGATAATCCTTGTTTACATTCGGCATCAATTCGCTCAGCAAAGCGGAAACACCGACAGAAGGATAGAAGAACGACTTGCTGGTAGAGTTCGGTCCTGCCAACTGCGAAGGCCAGTCATTACGTCCGGTCAATGTCAGGTAGTAAGTGCTCTTGTAGCCCACCTCGGCAGAAGCGAAGATAGATTGGGTTTGTTCGCGCCAACCGGTCTGCAAGGGACGGGTACGAGTCTTACTCAAATTCTGTACGTTGAACACGTTAGCCAAGCCCGGCTGCTCACCCGTAAAGTTCTCGTCAGCAATCGGTCCGCGCACTTCCAATACATCCGAACGCATATCGGTGAACGAAGTACCGATATTTGCCGACAGGCTCCAGTCTTCGCCGAAAGTCTTGTTGATATTCACCAGGAAGTCGGCATACAGCTGCTTGTCAGTACTCTTGGCGATGGTGTACAAACCGCGCGTAGACGATTCGGTCATCTGCGTATTGGTACCTGCATAATATTTTTCGGTATAATCGTTTGTAGAGCTATCCCAACGTACACGGCCGCTTACGCTCAACCAGTCCAGAATCTGGTAATTCAGGCTGGCGTTCAGCATGTAACGGTCCTTGTTGTTGTTACGAAGCTGGCGGTAGTTCACCCAATACGGGTTCTGCATGACCATACCTGCATCGCCTACGGGCCAGTACTGCGTGTTCAGCTTGCGCACCGGGTCATAGCGTTCGTACATCTTGATGTCTTCCCAGTCGTTGCCGCGCGGGAACAGGTAAGCACCTACAATCGGGTTGTTGTACGGACCCTGGTTCACCATGTTCTGGTCTTTCTGGATGATGTAAGACGCGCCTACATCCAAGGTCATCTTGTCATTCAAGAACTTGGTGGTGTTGCGGAACGTAAAGTTGTAACGCGCATATTTGTTGTTGGGAACGACACCGCGCGAATTGACAGCCGCAGCCGAAGCGTAGGTCTGGTTCTTGTCGGTACCGGTAGAGAGTGAAACACTTTCCGTACCGATAATACCGGTCTGCAAATAATCGCTCAACGGGTCATAACCGGTATAGTTGGAACTGTTCAACAGTTTGCCCCAGCTACGCACCTGATCGTTGGCAGCCAATGAACTTCCGGTTCCATACTTATTCTGAAAACGCGGAGCCACAAACGTGTTCTGGAATTCCGTGTTGCTGTTTACCGTGATGCTCAGACGTCCTTCCTTACCTTTCTTGGTCGTAATGACGATAGCACCGTTGGCAGCGTCCGAACCATACAATGCGGCAGCGGCTGCACCGGTCAGGACTGACATCGATTCGATGTCTTCGGGGTTGATGTCGGCAATCGGTTCGGTAGCACCTTTCGAGTCGAATCCTGTACCTCCTTCGCTGGTAGCCGAATACATCGGCACACCGTCGATGACATACAAGGCATTGGATGACTGCATGATGGATTTCGTACCACGCATCACTACCTTCGAGATACCGCCCACACCGGAAGAAGAAGCGTTGATGTTGACACCGGCAACCTTACCGCTCAACGAATTGACAAAGTTCGCATCCTTGTTGCGGGTAATGTCATCCGAATTTACCTGCTGCACGTTGTAAGACAATGCTTTTTCCGCACGCTTGATACCCAAAGCGGTTACCACCACTTCTTCCAGCACTTCGGAATCTTCTTCCATCGTCAGGTTAATGGTAGTCAGTCCGGCTACCGCCATTTCTACGGTCTTATAACCGATGTAAGAGAACTGCAGCGTAGCGGTCTCCGGCACGGTTACCGTAAAATTACCATCCAAGTCGGTGATAGAACCGTTCGTTGTCCCTACTTCCAACACGCTCACACCAATCAACGGAATACCCGCCGCATCAACAACCGTACCGGTCACAGTCTTGGTGTCTGCCTGTTGATCCGACTGAACCGATGCAGAAGCAGTGGAAGGCGAGGAAGTCTTAGACAAATAGACCACGTTCTCATCAACTCTGTACTCGATGCCTTTACCCGCAAGTGCCTGTTCCAACACTTCTTCCACCGAAGCGTCTTGGGCGTTGACAGACTGGACCTGTGTATCGGCAAGGTCATCATCGTAAAAAAATTGATACTGAGATTGTGATTGAATCTGCTTAATCACTGTCCCTAAGGGAGCATTCGATAAAGCAATATTCAACTGCGCCGCGGTGAACTGCGATGGCACCGTAATAAGCGCAGACAACACCAATGCCCGGAGTAGCTTCTTCGAGCATTTGCAAGATTTTTTGCTTCTCATACCTGCTTTTTTAAGGTTACACATTAAGTTAGTTACTATTAATTTTTAGATTTATTGTTAAAGTATTAAGTCTATCCGGCGGATAAACAAAATCAATCTTATAACAAGTTCGCAAGACAAAACACTTACCCTACTATGCATTTTTTCGTCATTTCTGCCCTTTGCGGTTCAAAATTCCGGCTGATATGCCCTCTTTCGTCCTATTTTATCCTGCATTTATGTGCGCATTTTACTAAGGAACGCCCGCATCCGCGCGTGCGACTGCCCATGCCAGAAGATACAAACGGTCGTATTCACAAACAGAAGCGGACATCACCGACTATGCGGACAACAATGCTTGATTCCCAATGCAAGTTTGTTTAGCAGATACGAATCAATGTATGATTGAAAGGTTCAGTTTCTGCTTCAGGCTGTATTCTTTTTATGTTCTCCAATTCAAAACCGTATGGTTTCCATATCGAAAACATACGGTTTCCATATCAAGAACGTACGGTTTCCATATGGAAACCATAAAAGGATGCCGTCCGGATTGACAATACAGCCCTATCAGAAACTCCAACTATTTTGATAGTTTTTGGAATTTATAATAGAACAGAATTAATTCGCAAAAAAATGGAATGAAACACAGAGACACGGAGGCACAGAGTTTTTTTCATTATCAATTAATCCTCCGTATCTCTGTGCCTCTGTGTTCAATGAAAGACTCACACGGATTTTTCACATTTAATTTCTGATTGACTATAAATGCTGGAGGAAGTATAGAAATTCAGAACCGCAGCCCTTTCAGCCTCTCGCGGAGGAATTTCAGCGCCTTATACATGTGCGCCTCTACCGTGCGCAAGGAAATGCCCATCACGTCGGCAATGTCCTTGTTCTTCATTTCGTGCAGGTAGCTCAGCTTGAAAACCTCCTGACACTTATCCGGCAATCCGTTAATGGCACGGCGAAGCTCCGCACGCAATTCCTGATTCTCTATCCGGCTGATTACGTCCGCATGGTCGGGCTGGTAATAATCAATCTTTTTCTGATAGAACTCCACCTCCTCGGCATTGTAGTTTTCCGCCACTGCCCTATGCTTCAGCAGATTGAGCGATTTGGTATAGACCGAACGGTACAGGAATGACTGGATCTGGTCGCCTAGCTCTACCGTATCCTGCCTCCGCCAAATTTCCACGAACACATCCTGAACGATGTCTTCAGCGTCAGCTTCTCCAACAAGGCGTGCCGCATAAAACAACAATCCCGGATAATAACGCCTGAACAATGCCTTATATGTCTTCTCGAATTCCTCCGTCATTCCAATCCCGTTAAGATTAACATCATGCAAATGTAATCAATTGTAAAGAAATGTGCAAAACAAAATAAGTGTTTTTCGCTTGCCGCTTGTTTTTATTTATGAATGTCCGCAATACACCCCTACAGGCAATCGGGCAAATGAGGACATTCATATTTTTATTTTATGAACTGCAAATCCAACATTCAAACACGAATATTATGAAACTGAAAGCCACTCCGATTTATGCTTTTCTTTTTGCGCTGGCAGCATGCAGCACTCCCCCCCAACCTTCTGAGGAAGACCTGACCCAATATGTCAATCCGTTTATCGGCACCGATTTCACAGGAAACACCTATCCGGGCGCGCAAGTGCCTTTCGGCATGGTGCAGCTAAGCCCTGATAACGGCTTGCCCGGCTGGGACCGCATCGCCGGTTATTTCTATCCCGACAGCACGATAGCCGGATTCAGCCACACGCACCTGCTAGGGACAGGAGCGGGCGACCTGTACGACATTTCGTTCATGCCCGTCACCCTGCCTTACAAAGAAGCCGAAGCCCCCTTGGGCATCCACTCGAAATTCTCGCACGAGAACGAAGAGGCATACGCCGGATATTACCGGGTGAAGCTGGATGACTATGACATCAACGTGGAGCTGACTGCCACCGAACGGTGTGGCGTGCAGCGTTACACGTTCCCGAAAGCCGAGTCTGCCATCATCCTCAACCTGGCGAAATCCATGAACTGGGACGCTACGCAAGACACCTACATCGAAGCCGTCGACTCGGTGACCGTCCGCGGCTACCGCTACTCGAACGGCTGGGCACGCAACCAGAAGGTTTATTTCTGCACCCGCTTCTCCCGCCCGTTTGCACAAATGAAGGTAGACACCGTAAACGTCCCGCGGGAGGACAAAGGCTATGACAGAGGGCTTATCGTCCGTTTCGAATACCCCACACAGGAAGGCGAGCAGATAACCCTTGCCACTGCCATCTCAGGCACAGGCATGGAAGGCGCCCTAAAGAACCTGCAAGCGGAAGCGCCGGACAACGATTTCGACACGTACCTGCAAAAGGCCAAAGCCGCCTGGAACAAGGAATTAAGCAAAATCAAGATAGAAACCGACGATGCAGACACACGTACCGTATTCTATACGGCACTGTATCACAGCATGCTGGCACCTACTATCTACAGTGACGTAGACGGCTTGTATTATGGACCAGACGGAGAAAACCACCAGGCAGACGGCTGGACCAATTACAGCACCTTCTCCTTGTGGGACACCTACCGTGCCGCTCATCCGCTCTTTACCCTCACCCAGCCCGAACGCACCAACGACATGGTAAAGTCACTCATCGCTTTTTACGAACAGAACGGACGCCTGCCCGTATGGAATTTCTACGGAAGCGAAACGGACATGATGATCGGCTACCATGCCGTAGCGGTCATCGCCGACGCTTACCTGAAGGGCATCGGTGACTTTGATGCCGAAAAAGCGTTGGAAGCCTGCGTGAAAACCGCCAATATCGACGAATACCGCGGCATCGGCGTGTACAAGCAAAAAGGATATATCCCCTACGACATGCACGACCCGTATAACAACGACGGCTGGTCGCTCTCGAAAACGCTGGAATACGCGTTCGACGATTACTGCATTGCCAAAATGGCAGAAAAGATGGGCAAAGCAGACCTCGCCAACGAGTTTTATGCCCGCTCACAGAATTACCGCAACGTGTACAATCCTGCCACTTCCTTCATGCAGCCGCGCGACACGAAAGGCGGGTTCATCCCCGATTTCGATGCCGAAGACTATACGCCCAACATCTGCGAGAGCAACGGCTGGCAATATTTCTGGTCGGTACAGCATGACATCGAAGGGCTGATAGAACTGACCGGAGGGAATGAACGCTTTGTCCAGAAACTGGACAGCATGTTCACTTTCCACCCTACCGACACCACCAAGCTCCCGCTGTTCAGCACCGGCATGATCGGGCAATACGCACATGGCAACGAACCCAGCCACCACGTGGCATACTTATACAACAAGGTGGGAGAACCCTGGAAAACCCAACAATATGCCAGCCAAATCATGCACACATTATACACCAACACTCCGGCAGGCTTATGCGGCAATGAAGACTGCGGGCAGATGTCGGCATGGTATGTGCTGAGCGCAATGGGATTTTATCCGGTAAATCCGGTTTCGCAAACATACGAAATCGGAAGCCCGCTCTTTCAAAAATTATCATTATCTTTGCCGGGCGGTAAAACATTTACTGTCATCGCGCACAACGTAAGTCCTGAAAACTGTTACATCCAGTCTATCCGGCTGAACGGCAAACCTTACGACAAAAGCTACATCACGCATAGCCAGATATTGGAAGGAGCCACGCTGGAAATGGAAATGGGAAACCAGCCGGGACCGAAATGGTATTGATGGCGGCAATGGATTCCACAGGAACGCCTGTCACGTCCCCTGCCTGTCTTGTCACGCCGGATTTGTAATCCGGCGTAACCAAAGAATCGGATTTGCAATCCAGCGTGACAATAAAAAGTACAAATAAATGCCGCAAGAAATATAAAATGTAGAAATCCTGCCTTTTGTGTAAGTGTTTTTACGTTTTCGATTGTTGTTGAGATAGAATTGGTTTAGATATAGGTAAAAAGATGAAAATAAGTTATGAAACCATTATGCATTTCTTCCGTAATGAATGCACGCCCGAAGAAAGACGTGCAGTCATGCAATGGGTGAATGAATCGGAGGAACATAAAGCATTTTTCTTCAAGTGGGAAGAACTTTTCCACTTAGGGAAAATGCATGAGATGTCAGATGAAACGATTCTTCAAGAAGCCGAAAACAAGCTGGAGGCGCGCATCCATACGGAAGAGGAAGGCAAAAGGTTGAAGATATACAGTTTATGGGAAAAAGGGCTTAAATATGCAGCGGCAATCGCTGTAGTGGCTGCCGTAGCGGGACTGGCAGCCTGGTATCTGTCAAGCGGGCAACACCCCGAAATGCTTACCGCCTCTACCGGAAGCGGAGAAACACAGGAACTGGTTTTGCCCGACAACAGCAAAGTATGGCTGAACGAAAATACCACGCTGACCTACCCCAAGAAGTTCGAAAGAGGCAAACGGGAACTGCATTTGAACGGAGAAGCCTATTTTGAAGTAAGCAAGGACAAACACAAACCCTTCCGCGTATGCAGCAAAAGCATGAATGTGCAGGTATTGGGCACCAAGTTCAATTTCCGGAGCATGGATAAAGGGAAAACGGCGGAAGCCTCGTTGATAGAAGGCGAAGTAAGGGTAGAAGGCAACAACAACGAAGGAGCCATCACGCTGACGCCCGGACAGAAAGTGGAGCTGAACCTGAGGACCCGCCAAATGAAAGTATCGCAAACAGACGCCGTCATAGACGCGGTATGGCACGATGGCTTGATACCGCTGGATCAAGCTGACGTATTCCGCATTGCCGATATTCTGGAAAAGCTATACGGCATGGACATCATCCTTGCACCGGACATTGACCGGACAAATACCTATTCGGGCGTACTGCAAAAGAAGGAAACAATAGAAGAAGTATTGAAAATATTACAGAACACCATTCATATCAATTACAAGATATACCAAGGGACTGTATTCATATCATCCGGAAAATAAATGTATTAACTAACTTAAAAATGATATTATGAAAGCAAGACTTTCCGTTATAGCTTATTGCACAGGAGCAGCCCTGATGCTGGCGGCGTGCGCACAGACAGCCACGACGCCTGACTATACGGTGTATGTAAATCCGTTTATCGGAACAGGCGGGCACGGGCATACGTTTCCCGGACCCGTAGTACCTCACGGCATGATCCAGCCCAGCCCGGATACACGTATTGACGGGTGGGACGCCTGCTCGGGCTACTATTACGCAGACTCTACGATAAACGGCTTCTCGCACAACCATGTCAGCGGGACAGGATGTGCCGATTACGGCGACTTCCTCCTGATGCCGACCGTAGGCGAACAGCAGTATAACCCACAAGACTACGTGAGCCAGACCGAGCCATACGCCTCTCCGTTCAGCCACGAAAACGAAACGGCAGAGCCGGGATATTATTCGGTATTCCTTGACCGCTACGGTGTAAAAGCGGAACTGACCTCTACCCCACGCGCCGCCCTGCACCGCTATACGTTCCCTGAAACGACAGATGCGGGCTTTATCCTCGATATGGACTACTCCATCCAATACCAAACTAACCTGGACATGCAGGTGGAAGTGGTCAGCGACACGGAAATCAAAGGCAGCAAGCTCACCAAATACTGGGCATTCGACCAGCAGGCAAGCTTTTACGCCAAATTCTCGAAACCTTTCACTTACACCATCGTGCGCGATACGCTGACCGACGCGAAGGGAAGAGTACAACCGCGCTGCAAGGTATTGCTGAAATTCGAAACCCAGAAAGACGAACAGGTATTGGTGAAAGTAGGCATCTCTACCGTAGACACGGAAGGCGCGAAGAAGAACCTGGAAGCCGAAATACCTGCATGGGACTTCGACAAGGCGCGCAACGATGCCAAAGCGGCGTGGAACACGTGGCTGTCTAAAATCGACATCACCACTGCCAACGAAACCAACAAAGAGATATTCTACACAGCCATGTATCATGCCGCTATCAGCCCGAACCTGTTTACGGATGCAGACGGGCGCCACTGGGGCATGGACATGCAGGCACACCAAGGCAGCGTAAACGAGCCGGTATATACGGTATTCTCCTTATGGGATACGTTCCGTGCGCTTCATCCGCTGCTGACCATCATCGACCCGCAGTTGAACAACGACTTTATCCGCTCGCTGATACTGAAGAGTCAGGAAGGCGGCGTTTTCCCGAAATGGGAACTGGCAGGGAACTATACGGGAACCATGATCGGCTATCATGCCGTGTCGCTCATAGCAGACGCTTATACCAAAGGGATTGCCGACTTCGACTTGCAGGAAGCCTATAAAGCCTGCCTGCGTGTAGCCGAATATGATACGACAGGCATCAAATGCCCGCCTGAGGTATTGCCTTTCCTGATGCCAAAAGCCAAATATTACAAAAACACCCTCGGCTATATCCCTTGCGACCGCGAAAACGAATCGGTTGCCAAGGCATTGGAATATGCGTATGACGACTATTGCATTTCCATCTTGGCAGAAGCGGTAGGCGATTACGAAAACCAAGAGAAATACGCCAAGTTCGCCAAAGCCTATACCCACTATTTCGACCCCTCTACCCGCTTCATGCGCGGTCTGGACTCGAACGGCAACTGGCGCACTCCGTTTAACCCGAAAGCTTCGAACCACCGCAACGACGACTATTGTGAAGGCAACGCCTGGCAATGGCTGTGGTTCGTACCGCAAGATGTAGAAGGATTCGTAGAACTGATGGGCGGCGAGGAAGCTTTCGCGGGCAAACTCGATTCGTTGTTCAACGCCGACTCTACGATTGAAGGAGAACTGGTTTCGGCAGACATCACGGGATTAATCGGCCAATACGCACAAGGCAACGAACCCAGCCACCACGTGATTCACCTGTACAACTACGTGAACCGTCCGTGGAAAACCCAAGAACTGATAGACCGTGTGCTGAAAGAGCAATACCGCAATGAGCCGGACGGACTGTCGGGGAATGAAGACTGCGGACAGATGTCGGCATGGTATATCCTGAACTCCATGGGATTCTACCAAGTATGTCCGGGCAAACCGGTATATTCCATCGGACGCCCGATATTTGACCAAACGGTCATTAACCTGCCCGAAGGAAAGACTTTCACGATTGTAACCAAGAACAATTCGGCTGACAATAAATACATCGAAAGCGCGACGTTAAACGGAAAACCGCTTGACAAGCCGTTCCTGGAACACAAAGCAATCTCTGCCGGAGGTGTCTTGGAAATCACCATGACCAACCAGCCGACGAAATGGGGAGTGTGAACAATCTGGCAATGTGACAATGAACTAATGGGGTAATGTGCCAATGTGTTAGGGTGACAGTGAAATACCGTCATTTTCAACACATTGGTTCATCAGCAAACCAGCACATTTGCACATTGCCATATTAACACATTGGCACATGAATACATTTGCATATTAATACATTTGCACATTAAACTAAAACCATTCACCATGAAAAAACGAAGTTTACTATTGACCTTATTCGCTTGCCTGTTCACCATCGGACAGGCGAAAGACTACGCCGATTATGTGAATCCGTTAGTAGGCACGCAATCTACTTTCGAATTGTCTACCGGCAATACATACCCAGCCATCGCACGTCCATGGGGCATGAACTTCTGGACGCCTCAGACTGGAAAAATGGGTGACGGCTGGCAATACACCTATACCGCCACCAAAATCCGCGGGTTCAAGCAGACCCACCAGCCCAGCCCGTGGATAAACGACTACGGACAATTCTCCATCATGCCGATGGTAAACAAACCGGAATTCAACGAAGACCGCCGTGCAAGCTGGTTCGCGCACAAAGGAGAAACAGCCAAAGCCTACTATTATAAGGTATATTTAGCAGAATACGACATCGTAACGGAAATGACTCCTACCGAACGCGCCGTTATGTTCCGTTTCACCTTCCCCGAAAACGAACATTCGTACATCGTAATCGACGCATTCGACAAAGGTTCGTACGTGAAAATCGACAAGGCAAACAACCGCATTATCGGTTATTCTACCCGAAACAGCGGAGGCGTTCCTGCCAACTTCAAGAACTATTTCGTCATCGAATTTGACAAGCCGTTCACATACCAGGCGACTGTAGCCGACAGCATCCTGCATGAAAACGGCACCGAACAACAGGCGAGCCACGCAGGTGCCATCATCGGCTTCAGCACCCGGAAAGGAGAGACCGTACACGCACGCATCGCGTCTTCTTTCATCAGCTACGACCAAGCCATGCAGAACCTGAAAGAACTGGGCAACGACTCGTTCGACACATTGGTGCAAAAAGGACGTGACGCATGGAACGATGTATTGGGACGCATTGAAGTGGAAGGCGGAAACTTGGACCAATACCGCACGTTCTATTCGTGCCTGTACCGTTCGTTGCTGTTTCCGCGCAAGTTCTACGAAATCGACGCACAAGGCAAGCCGGTACATTACAGCCCATATAACGGAGAAGTACTTCCGGGCTATATGTACACCGATACCGGTTTTTGGGATACGTTCCGCTGCCTGTTCCCGTTGCTGAACCTGATGTACCCCTCCACAAACCTGGAGATTCAGGAAGGGCTTATCAACACATACAAAGAAAGCGGATTCTTCCCCGAATGGGCAAGCCCCGGGCATCGCGGCTGCATGATTGGCAATAACTCGGCATCTGTATTGGCAGACGCATACCTGAAAGGCGTGAAGGTGGAAGATGTGGAAACCCTTTACCAAGGCATCCTGCACGGCACGGAAAGCGTACACCCCGAAGTATCGTCTACCGGACGTTTAGGATATGAATATTACAACAAATTGGGCTATGTGCCTTATAACGTGAAGATTAACGAGAACGCCGCACGTACGCTGGAATATGCTTACGACGACTGGTGTATCTACCAACTCGCCAAAGCGTTGGATCGCCCGAAGAAAGAAATCAAGCGTTTTGCCGAACGTGCCATGAATTACAAGAACCTGTTCGACCCCGAAAGCAAACTGATGCGCGGAAAGAATGAAAACGGTACATTCCAGTCGCCATTCTCACCGCTGAAATGGGGGGATGCCTTCACCGAAGGAAACAGCTGGCACTATTCATGGTCGGTATTCCACGACCCGCAAGGACTGATAGACTTAATGGGCGGCGACGAGGCGTTCATCACCATGATGGACTCGGTATTCTCGGTTCCTCCCCTCTTCGATGACAGTTACTACGGCTTCCCCATCCACGAAATCCGTGAGATGACGGTAATGAATATGGGCAACTATGCACACGGCAACCAACCCGTGCAGCACATGATTTACCTGTACAATTATGCCAAGCAACCGTGGAAAGCACAATATTGGCTGCGCCAGGTAATGGACCGCATGTACACACCGACCCCCGACGGCTATTGCGGCGATGAAGATAACGGCCAGACATCGGCATGGTACGTATTCACGGCATTGGGCTTCTATCCGGTATGTCCGGGTACCGACCAGTACGTAATGGGAGCGCCGTTGTTCAAGAAAGCCACCTTGCATTTCGAGAACGGCAAGACACTTACCATCAACGCTCCCGAAAACAGCAAGGACAACTTCTATATCGAAGCGATGAAAGTGAACGGACAGGATTATACCAAGAACTATATCACCCACTCTACGCTGCAGAACGGAGGAGAAATCGACATCAACATGGGAAGCACACCCAACAAGACAAGAGGCATCGCTCCCGAAGACGCTCCTTATTCATTCAGCAATGAGCTGGAGAAGAAATAATGCCGGACATGGAAGAAGAAAAACTTCATAAAAGAAGCCCTATCACATGGGTCCCCACCGCATATTTTGCGATGGGGCTTCCTTTTGTTGTACTCAATATGGTGACCGTGCTTATGTTCAAAGGATTGGGCGTGGAAGACAAGCTCATTACCTTTTGGACCTCGCTCATCCTATTGCCGTGGACATTAAAGCCCCTATGGAGCCCGTTCCTCGAACTGTTCAAGACGAAGAAATTCTTTGTAGTCGCCACCCAATTGATTACAGGCATTACCTTCGGACTGGTAGCGTTCTCGCTGAACCTGCCTCACTTTTTCAGCATTGCCATAGCCCTGCTGGCTGTCATCGCCTTCAGTGGCGCCACACATGACATTGCTTGCGACGGTGTATACATGAGCGAGCTTTCCCAGCAGGAACAAGCCAAATACATAGGCTGGCAAGGCGCGTTCTATAACATCGCCAAGATTATCGCCACCGGCGGTCTGGTTTATCTGGCAGGTTATGCCATCGAGCGTTATGCCGGAGGGAACATGGACGATAAAACCGTCCTGTTTGCCGCAAACCAAAAAGCATGGATGCTGATTATGGCTATCCTTTGCGCCACCATGGTATTGTTAGGCATTTACCACATTTTCATGCTCCCTTCCGGACAAAAACGGCAACAGGGAGAAACAAGGACAGCAGGTCAGGTGTTGAAAGAACTGATATCTGTATTGACCGATTTCTTCCGCAAGAGCCACATCGTATATTACCTGTGCTTCATCATCCTGTACCGGTTTGCCGAAGGCTTTGTGATGAAAATCGTACCGCTCTTTCTGAAAGCGGACCGTGCGATGGGAGGCTTGGGATTGAGCGAAAAGGAAATCGGGCTTTACTATGGAGCCTACGGGGCAGCAGCTTTCGTATTAGGCTCCTTGCTTGCCGGATATTACATCTCCTCACGCGGACTGAAGAAAACATTGTTCACCCTGTGTTGCATCTTCAACCTTCCGTTCGTAGTCTATGCCTTGCTGGCAACTTTCCAACCTGAAAACGGCATACTGATTTGCAGCGGCATCGTGTTCGAATACTTCGGCTATGGCTTCGGCTTTGTTGGGCTGACCCTGTTTATGATGCAGCAAGTGGCACCGGGCAAGCATCAGATGGCACACTACGCGTTCGCTTCGGGCATCATGAACTTAGGCGTGATGCTGCCGGGCATGCTGAGCGGATGGGTATGCGAGACCTTGGGCGAATGGTTCAACAAGCCGGGAGGATACGAGCCTTTCTTCATCTTCGTGCTGATAGCCACGATACCCGCATTCCTGATTACGTATTTTGTACCGTTCAAGTATGCGCCGGACGGCTCGTTGCTGAAAGGAGAAAGAGAATAAAGACAACACTATAAACTTTTAATTATTAACTATTAACTAAAAGAAAAATGGTAGAGAATTTCAAAATGCCATGGGAAGAACGCCCGGCAGGATGTACAGACATGATGTGGCGGTATTCGCAGAACCCCGTTATCGGACGCTACGACATACCCACCTCAAACAGCATTTTCAATAGCGCCGTAGTGCCATTCGGTGACGGATTCGCCGGTGTGTTCCGATGCGACAACAAGGCGGTACAGATGAACATTTTTGCCGGATTCAGCAAAGACGGCATTCATTGGGAAATCGAACACAATCCCATTCAATTCAAGGCGGGAAATACGGACATGATTGAATCGGATTACAAATATGACCCGCGCGTGACATGGATAGAAGACCGCTACTGGATTACCTGGTGCAACGGATACCACGGACCGACAATCGGCATTGGCTATACGTTCGATTTCAAGGAATTTTTCCAGTGCGAGAATGCCTTCTTGCCCTTCAACCGCAACGGCGTATTGTTCCCGCAGAAGATAAACGGGAAATATGCCATGCTGAGCCGTCCCAGTGACAACGGACACACCCCGTTCGGCGACATCTACATCAGCTACAGCCCCGACATGAAATATTGGGGCGAACACCGTTGCGTGATGAAAACCGCTCCTTTCGAAGACAGTGCCTGGCAATGCACCAAGATAGGGGCAGGTTCCGTACCCTTCCTCACCGATGCCGGTTGGTTGCTGTTCTATCATGGTGTCATCCAGACCTGCAACGGCTTCCGCTATTCGATGGGTGCCGCTATCTTAGACAAAGATTGCCCCGAAAAGGTATTATACCGCACACAACCTTATCTGTTGGCGCCTGCCGCTCCTTATGAATTGCAAGGCGACGTGCCCAACGTAGTGTTCCCCTGTGCGGCATTGCAGGACGGCAAGCGTGTAGCGGTATATTACGGTGCAGCGGATACGGTAGTAGGCATGGCATTCGGCTATATCGACGAAATCGTTGATTTCGTGAAGTCGCATTCGCTTTAAAATCTGAACACAGAGACACGGAGACACAGAGACTATCAGTTAAATTCCTTATCGCTGTGTTTTTGTGTCTCTGTGTTTCATTATTATCCAATTTACCAACCCTTAAACCTGAAAGACATGAAACATTTACTTACTTGCATAGCAAGCCTGTTCTTGTTAAGTCCGTTAACGGCACAAGAAGAACCCGCCGACTATGTGAATCCGTTTATCGGAACCACCAACTTCGGCACCTGCAACCCGGGCGCTATCTGCCCTAACGGCATGATGTCTGTCGTACCGTTCAATGTGATGGGCTCGTCTGACAACACTTACGACAAAGACGCACGATGGTGGTCTACTCCCTACGAATACACCAACAGCTTCTTCACCGGCTTCGCGCACGTTAACCTGAGCGGCGTGGGATGTCCCGAATTGGGTTCGCTCCTGCTGATGCCTACCACAGGCAAGCTGGACGTAGACTATCATAACTACGGAAGCAAATACGAAAAAGAAAACGCCACACCGGGATACTATACCATCTCGCTCACCAAATACGATGTACTAGCAGAAGCTACCGCTACACCACGCACCGGACTTACACGTTTCACGTTCCCGAAAGGCGAAAGCCACATCCTGTTAAACTTGGGCGAAGGGCTGACCAACGAGTCCGGAGCCTATATGCGGAGAGTCAACGACCGGGAAGTGGAAGGCATGAAAGTGCTGGGCACGTTCTGCTACAACCCACAAGCGGTTTTCCCCATCTATTTCGTCATGCGTATCAGCCAGGCACCTAAAGCGACAGGCTACTGGAAAAAACAACGCCCGATGCAAGGAGTTGAAGCGGAATGGGACCCCGACCAAGGCAAATACAAACTGTATACCAAGTACAATAAAGACATAGCAGGAGACGACATCGGCGCATGGTTCACTTTCGATACGGAAGAAGGCGAACAGATAGAAGTGGCCATGGGCGTATCGTTTGTCAGCATTGAGAATGCACGCGAGAACCTGGAGAAGGAACAGCACGGACAACACTTCGACGCCATACACAACGAAGCACGTACCCGCTGGAACGAAGACTTAGGGCGAATCAAGGTAGAAGGCGGCACCCAAGACCAGAAAACCGTATTCTATACCGCACTTTATCATGCACTGATTCATCCCAACCTGCTGCAAGACGTAAACGGAGAATATCCGCAAATGGAAGGCGACAAAATCCTCACCACGAAAGGAAACCGCTACACCGTATTTTCATTGTGGGATACTTACCGCAACCTGCACCAACTGATGACACTGGTCTATCCCGAACGCCAGATGGATATGGTATGCACCATGATTGACATGTACAAGGAACACGGCTGGCTGCCCAAATGGGAACTGTATGGACGTGAAACCCTGACCATGGAAGGCGACCCTGCCATCCCCGTATTGGTAGACACCTGGATGAAAGGCTTGCGTGATTTCGACATCGAACTTGCCTACGAAGCCATGCGCAAGGGAGCCGACACACCGGGAAAAGACAATCTGCTCCGCCCGGACAACGATGACTATATGAAATTGGGATACGTTCCTTTACGCGAACAGTTCGACAACTCCGTATCACACGCACTGGAATATTACATCGCCGACTATTCACTTGCCACCTTGGCTGAAGCCTTGGGAAAGAAAGACGATGCCAAACTGTTCTATGCCCGCTCAATGGGATACAAGCATTATTATTGCAAGGAGTTCGGCACATTCCGCCCCATCTTGCCCGACGGTACCTTCTACTCTCCCTTCGATCCCAAACAAGGGGCAAACTTCGAGCCGAATCCCGGATTCCATGAAGGATGCGCCTGGAACTATACATTCTATGTGCCCCACGATGTAATGGGACTTGCCAAACTGATGGGCGGAAAAAAGAAATTCATCGACAAGTTGCAAATGGTATTCGATAAAGGGCTATACGACCCTGCCAACGAACCGGACATCGCTTATCCATACCTGTTCAGTTACTTCAAGGGAGAAGAACGGCGCACACAGCTTTTGGTAAAAGAACTGCTTGCCAAATATTTCACCACCAAACCCGATGGCCTGCCGGGAAACGAAGATACAGGAACCATGTCGGCATGGGCAATATTCAGCATGATGGGCTTTTATCCCGACTGCCCTGGCGTACCTGAATATACGCTCACCACTCCTACCTTCGACAAGATTACCATCAAACTCGACCCGAAATATTACGGACGGGACAAGCTGGTTATCGAACGGATAAATGAACCGGGGGATTCCGGATGGGGCTTCATCGACTACATCCGTATGGGAGACGAAAAATGCGGATACCGCATCAACCACAACGATTTAGTAAAAGCCGGTACACTGACCTTTAAGGTAAAGCCTGACGTACCAGCGAAATAGATTTATCTGTCAAAAAACGATGCCCCCTTTCCTATTTCGTGAAGAAACCGGAAAGGGAGCGTTTCTATGTCATTCCACTAACAAGAATCAGTTGTTTTCAGGACGGAGCTTACGTACTACCACACCCGTCTGCCACATTTCGCTTTCGCGCAAGGCTTTCAGCTCTTCGTTCAGCTTTTCGCGATAGTCGGGCTGAGAGTTGGAGTCGATGGAACGCTGGGCTTCCAGTCCGTCGGCTACCGACTTATACAGTTTTTCGAATACCGGCTTGGTAGCATCGTGGAACGGAACCATCCAGTCGAGTGCGCCGCGCTGGGCTGTAGTAGAGCAGTTGGCATACATCCAGTCCATACCTTTGGCAGCAAAGAGCGGCATCAGCGACTGGGTAAGCTCTTCTACGGTTTCATTGAAAGCTTCAGAAGGCGTGTGCCCGTGTTCGCGCAAGGTTTCGTACTGAGCCAAAAGCAAGCCCTGGATGGCACCCATCAGCGTACCGCGTTCGCCGGTCAAGTCGGAAGTAGCTTCGCGCTGGAAAGTGGTTTCGAACAGGTATCCCGAACCAATACCGATACCCATAGCGATGACACGGTCCCAAGCCTTACCGGTAGCATCCTGATAGATTGCGTATGACGAGTTCAGCCCGCGACCTTCAAGGAACATGGTACGCAAAGAAGTTCCCGAACCTTTCGGTGCCACCATAATCACGTCTACATCTTTCGGGGGAACCACGCCTGTACGGTCGTTCCAAGTAATGGCGAAACCGTGAGAGAAATACAGTGCCTTACCAGCCGTAAGATGTTTCTCGATAGTCGGCCAGCAAGCTATCTGCGCTGCATCCGAGAGCAATACGGCGATAATCGTCGCACGCTCGCAAGCCTCTTCGATGCCGAAAAGGGTTTCGCCCGGCACCCATCCGTCGGCAACGGCTTTATCGTATGTCTTTCCCGGACGCTGGCCCACGATGACATTGAACCCGTTATCGCGCAGGTTCAACGACTGGCCCGGTCCCTGTACGCCGTAACCGATTACGGCTATAGTTTCGTCTTTCAATACTTCACGTGCTTTTTCCAAAGGAAATTCTTCGCGGGTCTCTACGTTTTCGATAACTCCGCCAAAATTCATTTTTGCCATAAAATTACAATCTTTTTACGCAGACCTTACCGGTCCGCAAGTTAATATTTGAGTTTGTTAGTTTTTAAGTTTGTTAGTTTTTAAGTTTTCACCACAAAGAACACAGAGGCACACAGAGTTTTTTAATTATTATGAATATCCGCATTTTGCCCCTACATAGGATGATTGCGGACATTCATTTTAATTATTAATTCTGAATTATTCAAACACCACTTTGCTCCGTATGGCGGTCTCAGTCCCGTTCTTCCGTACCTCGATGTCGTATTCGTTTTCCGACTTTTGTTCCCGATAAAACCCCAGCACATCACCATAATGGCTTTCGGCTGCATACGCCACCTCGAAACGGTGCAGCGTTTTTTCACGGTACATTTCCAGCGGAAACAGGTCGAGGATATGCTCGATGTACTTGATGCTGTTCACATGCCCATTCAGGTCGATGTCGCTGTACCGGGTATGATATTCCGCCACCGGCTGCGCATCGCCTACCTTTACCCTACCCGCCTTCGCGATGGGACAAGGCTTGTCGGCGCATATATAACTTGTGATTTCATCGCCATGCAAGAGAAACAAATCAGCAGGCTTACGGGTCTCCATACTAATCATCGCCCATACCGAACGTGCATAACCGATGGGCTTGCCTTCCGCATTGAGTACCGCGAAGTTGCGGTCGGTGAAGAGCCGGTAGACATTTTCCACCCATGTCTCGATACTGAACTTCTCGTATGCCCGGGGCATATCGGTCATTTCTACCGCCAAGCGCGAAAGCACCCACGTATAATGATTCTCATTCAATACCGCTATCCCAAACCCGCGGTCGGCGGCATGGAATCCGGCACAATTCAATAAATGGTTTCCCAATACTCCCATGGTGAGCCGTCCCGCAAAATCTACATGAAAAGGCTCAGCCACAAATTCGTATCTGCCTACTTTCTCTTTTGCGTCCATAATGTTTACTCTTTTTTCTCTTTCAAATAACGTTCTTCCCGATGCGCCAGGTACTCGTTCACCCGCTCGAAACAACTGGTAGACACAGCTATCCGCCCTGAGCGGACAAACTGGAGCACGCAGTTCAGGTCTTTCAGCTTCTGGTACAAGTCGGTGATTTCGGCACTCATTCCTGTCAGTTCCACGATGCAGAACGTGGGGTTTACCTCCACGATGTGCGCACTGGCACGGCGCACCACCTTCGATGCCTCGGGATTCGACTGGAACTCGGGTGTAGAAACCTTGTACATCGCCACCTCACGCTGAAAGATTTCCTTTTCAGTGAAATAATGCGCCTGAATGACGTCGATTTTCTTCTCTATCTGACGCACTACCTTCTCCACGATGTCGGGGGTGGTCCAGCACGTTATCGTATATTTATGCACGCCCTTGATGGAAGATGCCGAAACGTTCAGGCTCTCGATATTGATTTGCCGGCGGGTGAACACGGCGGTCACCTGATTGAGCAAACCGGCAAAGTTTTCCGAGTGAACGATAATTGTATATAATGTCTTATTATCCATTTGCGTTTTCGTTTTTAAATAGTAGCCCTTCCCCTCATGGGAAGGCTGGGAGGGGCTTTTTATTCAACAATCCAGTTCAAGCAGCATATCGTTTACCGAACTTCCCGGAGGAGTCATCGGGAGCACATTGCCTTCTTCTACCACACACACTTCGAGCAGGAAAGGTCCGTCGGTGTCCAGCATCTCGCGGATGGCACCTTCCAGCTCGTCCCGTTCCATCACGCGGCGTCCGGCTATGCCGTAGGCGGCAGCTATCTGCATGTAGTCGGGGTTCATCATCGGCGTAAACGAATAGCGGCGGTTGAAAAACATCGCCTGCCATTGACGCACATTACCTAAGTAATTATTGTTCAGTAAAATAAGCTTCACCGGTACTTGCTGCTCCATCACGGTACCCAGCTCTTGCATCGTCATCTGCAAGCCTCCGTCGCCCATAAAGGCGCATACCGTACGTCCGGGACAGCCGAACGTGGCACCAATTGCCGCCGGAAGGCAGAAGCCCATCGTTCCCATACCACCCGAAGTCACGATGCTCCGTTTTTTCCCGAACTTGAAATAGCGGCATGCCATCATCTGGTTCTGACCTACATCGGTCACCAATATCGCTTCGCGACAGGTTGCCTCGCTCACGGCATTGACCACCTCGCCCATATTCAGCGGACCGCTTTCGGGATGTACCTCGGGACGGATTACCTGCTCGTACTCTTTCTCATCGTACGGGCGGAAACTTTCTATCCATTCCGTATGCTTGTGGGTCTGTATCAATTCGGTCAGCAAAGCCAACGTACGCTTGCAATTGCCCAGCACAGGCACATCCACCGGCACGTTCTTACCTATCTCCGAAGGGTCTACATCCAAGTGGATGACCTTCGCCTGACGGGCGTATGTTTCCAGCTTACCCGTCACACGGTCGTCGAAACGCATCCCCACGGCTATCAGCACGTCACACTCGTTGGTCTTCACGTTAGGGGCAAGATTGCCGTGCATCCCCAGCATTCCCTTGTTCAGCCGGTGGGCAGAAGGCAATGCCGAAAGCCCTAACAAGGTACATCCGCAGGGGATGTCCGCCTTCTCGGCAAATGCTTTCAGTTCTTCTTGTGCACCTCCCAATTCTACACCCTGCCCTACCAGCAGCAAGGGGCGTTCGGCTTCGTTGATGAGCTTCACCGCCTCTGCCACCATCTTCGGGTCGGTCTCGGGGTCAGGGTCATAACTCCGGATAAAGTCCACATCCACCGGTTCGTATTCCGTCATTTCGGTCTGCGCATTCTTGGCAAAATCGAGCACCACCGGACCGGGACGCCCGCTCCGCGCAAGGTAGAACGCACGCGACACCGCCCATGCCACGTCTTCGGCACGGCGTATCTGGTAACTCCATTTCGATATAGGCTGGGTAACACCTACCAGGTCCACTTCCTGAAAAGCGTCTGTACCCAATAACGATGCACCCACCTGACCGGCTATCACCACAATGGGCGTACTGTCTATCATCGCATCCGCCACACCGGTAATGGTGTTCGTAGCGCCGGGACCGCTCGTCACCAGACATACCCCTACCTCACCCGACACCCGGGCAAAGCCCTGTGCCGCATGTACCGCCCCCTGTTCGTGACGCACAAGGATATGGTTCAACTTGTCCCGATGGTCGTATAATGCATCAAATACCGGCATAATGGCTCCGCCGGGATAGCCGAAAAGCGTCTTCACCCCTTCGTGCTCCAGCGAACGCATCAATGCCTCCGAGCCTGTTATTCTTTCTTTGTCCATATTCTTCCTTTTATTTATTTTAGGAACTAGGGTTTAGACACTAGTTGACTAGGTTTTGAATAGTCTTATGAATGGTATCCAGAACCTAGTTACCTAGTACCTAAACAATTCAGTCAATCATTCTCACTCCTCCTTTATCTGCCGAGCTTACCATCGCGGCATACGCCCTAAGAGCTTTCGACACCTTGCGGTCACGCGTAACGGGTGCCATCGGGCGTGCAGCCAGTTCCTCATCGCTCAGCCGTACGTTGATGGTACGGTTCGGGATATCTATCTCGATGATGTCGCCGTCTACAATCTTACCGATGTTTCCCCCGGCAGCAGCTTCGGGCGAAATGTGCCCGATGCTCAAACCCGATGTACCGCCGCTAAAGCGTCCGTCGGTAATGAGGGCACACTCTTTGCCCAAGTGTTTCGACTTGATGTACGATGTGGGGTAAAGCATTTCCTGCATTCCCGGTCCTCCTTTGGGACCTTCGTGGGTGATGACCACCACATCGCCGCTCACCACCTTGCCTCCCAAGATTCCCTCGCAAGCCGCTTCCTGCGAATCGAAGACTTTAGCGGGACCGGAGAATTTCCAGATACTCTCATCCACTCCAGCCGTCTTCACCACGCATCCGTCCTGCGCAATGTTACCCTTCAATACCGCCAGGCCTCCGTCTTTCGAATAAGCATGTTGCAAATCACGGATACACCCTGCGGCACGGTCGGTGTCCAACGTATCGTACATTGTGTCCTGTGCGCCCAGCGCGATGCAGAACTTACCGCCCGGTGCGCTCCGGTAAATGCGCAACGCCTCGGGATCGGGAGCGGGCACACATATATTATATTGGGCTATGGCTTCTGCCAAGGTAGTTCCGTCTACCCGGCGCACCGAAGTGTCCAGCAAGCCTCCCTTCGCCAGCTCGCCCAAAATATTCAGAATACCACCGGCACGGTTCACGTCCTGTATGTGGTATTTCTGCGTATTGGGAGCCACCTTGCACAGGCAAGGCACGCGTCGCGAAAGCTGGTCGATGTCGTCCATACAGAAATCCACTTCCGCCTCGTGGGCAATGGCAAGCAGGTGAAGCACCGTGTTGGTAGAACCGCCCATCGCAATGTCGAGGGTCATGGCGTTGAAGAAAGCCTGGCGTGTGGCGATGCTCCGTGGCAATACACTATCATCCCCATCACGGTAATACTTCCACGCATTCTCCACGATGAGCCGTGCCGCGTCTTCGAACAGGATGCGGCGGTTGGCGTGCGTGGCAAGAACGGTGCCGTTCCCCGGCAGGGCAAGCCCGATTGCCTCGTTCAGGCAATTCATCGAGTTGGCGGTGAACATTCCCGAGCAGCACCCGCATCCGGGACAGGCATGACGCTCTATTTCCGCCACATCGGCATCGCTCACACTCGTGTCCGCCGACTTAATCATCGCGTCTATCAGGTCGAGATGCATCCCGCCCCATTCGCCGGCCTCCATCGGTCCTCCCGACACGAACACCGTGGGAATATTGAGCCGCATCGCCGCCATCAGCATCCCCGGCGTAATCTTGTCGCAATTGGAGATGCAAATCATCGCATCCGCCTTATGCGCGTTCACCATATACTCGATGCTGTCGGCGATAATGTCGCGCGAAGGCAATGAATACAACATCCCGTCGTGCCCCATCGCTATTCCGTCATCAATGGCAATGGTGTTGAACTCGGCGGCAAAGCACCCCTGCCGTTCGATTTCGGCTTTCACCATCTGCCCGATTTCATGCAGGTGGGTATGTCCCGGCACAAACTGGGTAAACGAGTTGACCACCGCAATAATCGGCTTGCCCATCATTTCTTTCTTCATCCCGTTGGCCACCCACAAGGCGCGGGCTCCCGCCATGCGCCGGCCTTCGGTACTCATTGAACTGCGTAACTGATGTTTCATCTCCATTATGTTTTTTTAGTTCTTTAGTTTTTAAGTTTGTTAGTTTTTAAGTTCTTGAGCTTCCACCCAATCACAATACCAGCTTAACCCAACTGCCAATTATAAAAAAGCCTCTCTCGACTCAGGGGTGAGAAAGGCTTTTCAACGTATAATCTCGAACAACTACATACACGAACCTTCCTCACCCCCTGGTACCACCACGACGTGAATCAAATGCAGGACTGCCAAGTTAATTCGTATATCAGTTGTCATTGTCATTCGGTTTAATTGGTTTTTACGGTTGCAAAGGTAAAGCCTTTTCCCGAATAAACAAATAAAATGAAACTTTTTTATCGAAAAAAATTATCATTAGTAAGCATCATCCCTGTGGAAAATGAAAAAACCTTTGAACAATTGACAATTGCAACGCCGATGAGGAAAAATAAACTGAATATCCGCATTTCACCTAATGAACTGCAGGGGCTGTTTGCGGATAGTCATACAAAATCTTGCGTCTCTATTACATACACTATTTTTCGCAAACCAATTTTATTATACCATAAGGCTGATATGATGAAGAGATGCCGCTACGTGACCCGATGCATGCGGCTGCATCCCTCAGTCCTCATAGCAAGGACTGCAGTCCTGACTGGCTGGGACTGGAATACTGGCTGCAGAGGACAGCAGTCCCGGCATGGCAGGACTGGCAGGACAATAGGACGTGTTGGGTTTTGCAGTGTAGCTTTGTAGAAAAGGTTGACTACTTTAAGTCTTATTCGTAGTACGGGTTGACTCGTATTATTACTATTCATGCACAGGGTTAACCCTGTGGCCGTTTTTTCATGAAAAGGGTTTACCTTTCCGTTTTCGAGGCAAAGATAAGCTTTTATTTTCATCTTCCTCTCTATAACAAGGTAAAAACGTAAGTTTCATCCGGAGGCCGGCCGGCTTCCGGTCTGTGGGCGGCTTTGTCCTTTTATGGCCCTCTCCCGGGAACTGGTCCACTTCTTCTTCAGCTCCCCCTTGCACCGGGAGGCTTCGGCCGGCGTCATGCCGTCCAGGCTCCAGTGGGGACGTTCGTTGTTATAGAAGTCCACCGCCGCCTTCACCGCCTCCCTTACCTGAGTGATGTTCAGGAACGTCATGCCGCCGAGCAGCTCATTCTTGACCGTGTTGTTCACCCGTTCGGCCACCGCGTTGTCTTTCGGATTGCCGCTTTCGGTCATGCTGATGCGGATCTGACGTTCCTTCAGACGCCGCGTGTACTCGTAACTGGCATATTGCACGCCCCGGTCCGAATGGTGGATCAGGCCGCTCAAGTCCCTGTCCCCATAGTGCCGCAAGGCCATTTCCAGCGCTTCAAGGGGATAGCGGGAGTCCAATGTCTCGCCCACGCTATAGCCCACGATTTCCTTTGTGTAATAATCGGTTATGAGCGAAAGGTAGCAGAACGTGTATTCCCCCGTCAACGGATCCGTCCAGCATACGATGTAGGTGATGTCGCTCACTATCAGCTGGCAGGGCGCATCGGGTATCAGCGCTTTCACCAGGTTCGGATAGACCGGAAGCCCGTGGCGCGAATCGGTCGTCACGGCACGACGCTTACGGCGGCGGAGCTTAAGCCCGTGGCGTTCCATTATCGCATAAAAACGGTTGAAGCCCACGTGCCAGGCTGTGCCGAAACGGCGGTTGTACATCTGCCACAACTTGCCTCCTCCTATGCCCGGATCCTTGCGGCGGACCTCTCTGACGTAGTCCACAACGAAAGATTCCAGCGCCAGGCGGTGCAAAAGCTTGTCCTCATGCTTGTAGTAGGCCTGTTTGCTTACACCAAGCAGACGGCACATCGGGGCAATGCCGTAAAGACGCTTGTCCCGGACGTGCAGCCTACATGCTACTTGGTGCCAGCTTTTTTTAGCCGTATGCCGTATACTTCCTCCCCGAATGCGACCATCTCTTCATAGAAGTCGGCGCGGAGGCGTTCCCGTTCAAGCTCTTTCTTCAAACGGGCCAGTTCATTCTGAAGACGCTTGTAATCTTCCGGAGTCACATCTTTTCCTTGACGTTTCATCTGTTCTGCTATTTGAGGGTTTTCACGCTCAAAGGTAGACAATATACGATACAAAGTCGTACGGCTTATGCCGAATTTTTTCATTAAGGCGGAATTGTCCAACCCCTCAACTTTACACAAACGGTAAATCTCTACTGCACGGATGCAAGAATGATCGTGCACAAAACTTTCTTCTTTTTTCATTTTCTTGACTCTGATTTATGAGTCAACCTTTTCTAAAATAAGACACAATATTCTTTTGCAAGATTTTTTATTGTCATATTTTCATTCTATTTATTTTATGGTAATCGACATTTTTTCGTTATTACAGGCGATAATAAAGTAGTCGCTAAAACTAGTAGCCACAGATTACCGGTCAATGGATTATATGCATTGAAAAGTTCAGTCATTGAATTGCCATCTGCAAGTCCTGCTGCAAATTCAAAAGCTATAGTTAAAACGCTCCAACATATCCCTATCAGCCAGCATTCTTTGAAGGTGCAGAGCTTTATTATTCGAGGCAACAGCAACCAAGTTATCAGAAAAATACACACGCTTAATGTAATCCCGCTAACAGGCAATGCCCATTCCTTTCCGATAGCCTTAACCAAAATATATTCCCGCATTCCTCCATTGAGAATTGCCACTGGGATAAAACACAACCAAATTATAAAGAATTTCAAAATGTTCATGAAGACGTGCATTTTTAGATAAAAATTTCGAGATTTTACATCAACAAAATAACGACAAAGCCGAGACCATATATCCTGCTTCCTCCTGCATGTGCTTAATTACAATTTTCTTAAATTGGAAGAAAATTTATACCATGCGCGGCATGAAATTGTGCATTTTGTTGATGCTATCATAGAACACAGACTACACAAGAATACACAGAAAAAAATATAAAAATCTGTGTTCGCCTGTGTCTTTCCGTGTCTTCTGTGTTCTATTAAAATACACAAATAAATACCGCGTGAAGTATAAAATCAAATCAATGTGAACAGAAATTAAATGGTCGCCGATCTTGATGTCCACAAAGATAGCGTTTATCTTTGTATTATGTGTATAATGAAAACATTAATTTGTGTTTATCTTCTCTTTCATTATATTTTGTCACAGAAGGTTTATTGAAAAGCCGGACTCATTCGGGTAAAAGATAGTTGCATAGAGATTGCATAGAGCAGAAAACATTATTATTATGCCTTGCCAAATCCTGTGCAGCCACTTCAGACACTCCCCATGCGGCAGAGAGGCAATCCAACCCTACTGCTTTGCATGCCATTATGTCGGAAACAGTATCGCCTATATATACCGCTTCACGGGCAGATAAATGATAGTTTTGCAACAACCATTCTAATGAAGCTGCCTTTATATTCCTCTCGGCGTTGCCGGTCAGAACTTTGTCAAACAAAGTGTTCATGCCGAATTGCCGCAAAGTGATGTCGCAGCTCTTTACCCCCTTTCCCGTTACGAGAGCCACAATCATACCGCTTTGCTTCAAGTCGGTTATCAGTTCTCGTATTCCTGGAAATGGACAAGGACACATCTGTTCATGCAGATTTTTATAAATGATATAGAAATCTTCTAATGCTCGTTCTTTGTGTGAAGTATCTATAATACTCCCAATCATTCCCTGCTCATTCAATCCGAAAGTCTGTATTACATCGTCATCCGACAATTCGTGTCCGATATAAGGCGTTACGGCTTCTTTAAATGCCCGTATGCATAATGGAATAGTGTCACCGATAGTGCCATCCAAATCGAAAGCTACCAATCTAATCTTGTTCATGGGGAATATTGATTTTGCGAATAACTTTACAAGGATTTCCTACTGCCAAACTGTTTTCAGGAATAGATTTAGTTACAACACTTCCTGCACCTATTACGCTTCCCTTGCCGATAGTAACACCCGGCAAGATGATGACACCTCCACCAATCCAACACCCATCTTCGATGGTGACGGGTAAAGCGTAGGTATGCCGGACATATTCGATTCCATCAGGCGTTTCTACGGGTGTCAGACGTTCGTTCAATTCTATGGGATGCGTTGCTGTATAGATTTGTACGTTGGGAGCAATCAAAACATTATTTCCAATGGTGATTTTATTGCAATCCACCAATGTACATCCTGTGTTGATGCTGACATTGTTACCAATATGGATATTACAGCCATAATCGCACACAAAAGGATTGCCAACGGAAACTTTCTCACCAATGCTTCCAAGCATTTCTTTCAGGACAGCCCGCCTTTCCTCCCTGCTTTCATAGGGAAGCGCGTTATATTTCAACAATAACCTGTAAGTTTTTCTCTTAAACTCAATAAAGACAGGGGCGTGGCAATCGTACCATTCACCGGACAAACATTTCTTTAATTCACTATCCATAATCTTCGCTTTTACTAGTTGTGGGCAAAAATATACATATCTTACGCTATTTCCCTGTATCATTTTTCTTTTTATCTGTATTTTTGCGCTTCAAACAATTTTTCGTATGAAAAGAGAAAACCTACATCAACCTTTTGAAATCTCATTCAGTGAAATGGACGAATCAACCTTGAAAGAACACAACCATACTTTTTTTGAGTTGGTTTATATCTTGACAGGTACGGGTATTCAGTGGATAAACAACCACAAGTTCCCTTATCATGACGGGCACTTGTTTATGATTACGCCGGGAGACATACATGCATTTGACATCCACACAAGGACGAAATTCGTCTATATTAAATTCAATGACATATACATACATTCGGCAGTATTTGGCGCAGACAATATTCAACGTTTGGAATTTATCCTTCAACATGCCAATCATCAGCCAGGCTGTATCTTGCGGAACATAACAGATAAATTGCTGGTGAAACCTATGATAGAAGCCATTATCCGTGAATATACGAACAAACATTTGTATAGTACGGAAATCATTACGCAGCTAATCAACACCATCATCATCGTGGTTGCCCGCAATGTAGCCATGTTCCTGCCGGAAAAGCTGGATGAAAACTCGACCGAAATGTCATTGAACATTCTGCAATATATCCAATCCAATATCTATCATCCCGATAAGATTAAGGCAAAAGCCATCAGTCAGCATTTTGGCATTTCTCCCAACTATTTAGGGAGATATTTTAAGAAGCAAACCAATGAAACCATGCAACAATATATCTTGAATTATAAAATGAAGATGGTAGAAAGCAGGCTTCTGCATACTGACATGCGAATCAATGAAATCGTAGAAGAACTTGGGTTTACCGATGAGAGCCATTTGAACAGGCTGTTCCGTAAATACAAAGGGGTTAGTCCGACCGAATTTAGGAAAAGAAATCAACAGGGTTAACCCTGTGGCTGAATGCGTTTGCCGTTTTATGACTATCCACATATCACCCAGCCCCTACAAAGCTACTGGGTAAATGCGGATAATCTTTTGATTACGGAGCCAAACGCCATTCCCTGCACTCCTTGCCTTCTCTGAAAATAAGTGCTGCGATTCTGCGTCTCTGCGTTTGATTAAAAAAGCCGCATGGAATTCTTCATTCTTCCTTCTTCATTCTTCATTAAAATATTGTATCTTTGCACCGCAATAAAACAACCTATTTACATTTTACGACATGGAAAATAAATACATCACTGTATCATACCGCCTTTACGCAATGAACGGCGGAGAAAAAGAACTTATCGAAGAAGCACCAGCCGCACACCCGTTCCAATTCATTTCGGGCATCGGATATACGCTCGACCGTTTCGAAAAAGAAATCACCGCCCTGGAAAAAGGATCCGACTTCAACTTCACCATCCCTTGTGCCGAAGCATACGGCGAGCGCGATGAAGACAACGTGCGCCAGGTATCGAAAGCGATGTTCTGCGGTCCCGACGGCAAGTTCGATAGCGAAAACATCTATCCGGGCAACATCATCATGCTGAACGACAACGAAGGGCACCGCTTCTACGCCAACGTGGGCGAAATCACCGATGACAAGGTGGTAATCGACCTGAACCATCCTCACGCCGGCAAGGACCTGATATTCGAAGGAAAGATTATCGAAATGCGCCCTGCCACGAACAAGGAAATCGAAGAAATCGTAAACGCCATGAGCGGCGGATGCGGAGGGCATTGCGAAGGTTGCGGAGGCGGATGCGGCGAAGAAGGGCATCACCACGATGAAGAGGGATGTTGCGGAGGCGGATGCGGACATTGCCATTAAAAAATGATTCTGATAGCTGATAGCGGAGCTACGAAGACCGACTGGTGCTATGGTACCGCCAACGGGGCTTGCATACGGGTACAGACTGAGGGAATCAACCCGTTCCACCAGTCTGCCGAGCACATCCGCCACATCCTCGAAAGCCAGCTGGCACCCCGATGTACGATGCCTGCGGAAGCGTGTACGGAAGTCTTTTTCTACGGTGCGGGATGCCTGCCTTCTGTATCGGGTCCTGTTGCCGAAGCCTTGCACCGCCTTTTCCCTGAAGCGCATGTCGAGGTGGAAACGGATTTATTGGGAGCCGCACGCGCCTTGTGCCAGTACCGTCCAGGCATTGCCTGCATTCTGGGTACAGGTTCCAACTCGTGCCTGTACGACGGAGAGCGCATCACGCAAAACGTCTCCCCCTTGGGCTACATCTTGGGCGACGAGGGAAGCGGGGCTTGCCTGGGCAAGCATTTCGTGGCAGACTGCCTCAAAGGGCAGCTTCCCGCCCACCTGAAGGACGCGTTATTGGAAGACTTGCAGACGGATGCAGCCGGAATCATTGAGCGGGTGTACCGCCAGCCGCAAGCCAACCGTTTTCTGGCAAGCCTATGCCCCTTTATCCACCGGCATAAGGCGGAGCCGTGCGTCCATACCTTCCTCTTGCAATGCTTCGATGATTTTTTCCGGCGCAATGTGCTCCACTATTCCGAACAGCTTCCCGTTTCGTTTGCCGGTTCCATCGCATGGCATTTCCGCACGGAGATAGAAGAAGCCGCACGCATACGGGGGCTTCAGACAGGCGTTTTCCTTCAAAGCCCCATCGAAAAGCTGGCCGAATACCACTTTAAGGCAGAATAATAAACGCCGGGAGACCGACCGCTTATAAAAAAGAGGCTGTCTCAAAATAAAAAACGACAATCAAAAAGTAATGTCATCCTGAGCAAAGCGAAGGATCTCGTATGCATCAACTTCTGTTTTCGAGATCCTTCGCTCACGCTCAGGATGACAAAATGAAAGTTGATTCCAATTTTAAGACAACCTCTTCATATATTTTAAAACGGGACATCCTGCACCGGTGTCCCGAAAGGATTCTCGGGCATCGGAGGCATGTCGGACGCAGCAGGCGGGACATAATCCGGATTTCCTCCCTTGTTCATCTTCGAACGGAGCACAGGCGAATTCTTGTCTTCGCCCGGCATCGGCACAATCAAATCATCATCGGGATTCTGGAAGCGGGCATACTCGGCACGGAAACGCAAAAGCACATCGCCCACCGCACCGTTACGGTGCTTGGCTATGATGATTTCCGCCATGCCGTGCAGGTCGTTCCCCTTCTCGTCCTGGTAAATCTTGTAATACTCCGGACGGTGAATGAAGCACACCATGTCGGCATCCTGTTCGATGGCTCCCGACTCGCGAAGGTCGCTCAGTTGGGGACGCTTCCCGTCGATGCCCTCACGGTTTTCCACCCCACGGTTCAACTGGCTCAGCGCGATAATCGGAATATTCAGTTCCTTCGCCAGCCCCTTCAACGAACGCGAAATGGTACTCACCTCTTCCTGACGGCTTCCGTACGACATGCCGCTGGCGTTCATCAACTGAAGGTAGTCGATGATAATCACCTTCACATCGTGCTCACGCACCAGGCGGCGTGCCTTTGTGCGGAGTTCGAACACCGAGAGCGAAGGCGTGTCATCCACATAAAGCGGCGCATCATACAGTTCCCTTATCTTATAGTCGAGCTGCCCCCATTCGTAAGGCGCCAGCTGGCCGCTCTTGATTTTCTCGCCCGGTATTTCGCATACGTTCACTATCAAACGGTTGACCAGCTGCACGTTGCTCATTTCGAGCGAAAACAACGCCACGGGCACCTTATTGTTCACCGCCATGTTTTTCGCCATCGAAAGCACGAACGCCGTTTTTCCCATTGCCGGGCGGGCAGCTATGATAATCAGGTCGGAATTCTGCCAGCCCGAAGTCATCTTATCCAGCTGGTGGAACCCGCTGGAAAGCCCGCTCAACCCGTCGGTACGCGCCGCCGCTTTCCGAAGCATCTCGTACGCTTCCTGAATGACAGGATTGATTTGCGTATAATCTTTCTTCATATTCTGCTGGGAGATTTCGAAGAGCTTCCCCTCCGCCTCCTGCATCAGGTCGTCCACATCCTGCGTCTCGTCGAACGCCTTGGTCTGAATGGAGCTGGTAAACGAAATCAGCTCGCGAGCCAAGAACTTCTGGGCAATGATGCGGGCATGGTATTCGATATGGGCAGACGAAGCCACCTTGCCGCTCAGCTGGGTGATGTAGAACGGTCCGCCTGCCTCTTCCAAATCGCCCCTTGCGCGCAACTGCTCGGTCACGGTCAGGATATCAATCGGTTTCTGCTGGATGGCAAGGTCGGTTACCGCCGCATAAATCAACTGATTGCGATGTTCGTAAAAAGACTCGGGACGGAGAATCTCGCTTACCAGCGAATAAGCGTCCTTTTCTATCATCAATGCGCCCAGCACGGCTTCTTCCAGTTCGGGAGCCTGCGGCTGCAAGTGTCCGTATTCGTCCACCGGCTTGGTTTTCACCGCCTTCGGGACGCGCGTCGTTCTTCTTGTTTCTGCCATGTATCGTTCGTTTTATGAATAAGCGCACAAAGATAGCGAAATAAATGAAGAATAAAGAATGAGGCGAAAAGAATTCGCCGCCCTATATCTTCCCTTCCAGCCAAGCGTCTATCAGCCGGCGGGCTATGCTCAGTTTCTTGGGAATCTCGGGCAGGCACGATTTGTGGTAGAAGGCTCCCGCACTCAGCTCTTCATCCTGAAGCTTGATGGTGCCGCTCTCGTACTCGGCGGAATAGCCTATCATAATGCCGCTGGGATAGGGCCACGGCTGGCTCCCGAAGTATTTCAGGTTCTTGATGGTAAGCCCTGTTTCCTCCATCACTTCGCGCCGCACACATTCTTCGAGCGTTTCGCCCGGCTCGAGAAATCCCGCTACCAGCCCCTTGAAGGTGCCACGGAAATTGCGCGCATGCACCAGGAGCACTTCGTCCTCGCCCCGCTTGATGAGCACGATGATGGCAGGCGATATGCGCGGATAAATTTCCATACCGCACACGGGACACCGCTTGGCAATGGGCGCCACCTGTCCGGCAGGCGCTCCGCAACGGGGACAGAACCTGCTGTCGCGGTCCCACGTCAGTATCTCCGAGGCTTTCCCCGCCATCCGGTATTCGTCCCAGGGCAATACATCGAACGAGGCACGCAGGTCTTTCATCCGACGGGGACTTTCATCATCCCCTTCTATGGGCGCCGCCAAAGCGTATGCCTTTGCCACACACCCGTCCATCACGCCTATCTCGTGCACGGTACTCCCTTCGGGTATAGCTGCCGGCGGCTCTGTGCCCACGGGGATATGCCACCCGCCTGCCCGCTTCTCAATCAATACCTGCCCTTCGTAAAAAGCAAACCAATAACAATTGTTCTCTATTTGTTCTTCCATAATTATTCCTATTTGTCATATATTTCACCACAGAGGACACAGAGGGGCACAGAGGAAAAATTTAAAAAACTCTGTGTTCCTCTGCGTCCTCGTGTGGTGAAAAAAATCAATCATTTTTCTTTCATCGTCAGTTGGATGCGCTTGCGCTCCCTGTCTACGCTCAACACCCGCACACGTACCTGCTGGTGGATGCTTACCACGGTGGTGGGGTCGCTCACAAAATGACCGGCAAGCTGGGATACGTGCACCAGCCCTTTTTCCTTGATGCCGATATCCACGAAGCACCCGAAGTTGGTGATGTTGGTCACGATGCCCGGCAGTTCCATGCCCTCGCACAGGTCGTCAAGAGTATGCACGTTAGGGTCGAAACAGAATGCCTCCAACCGCTTGCGCGGGTCGCGTCCCGGCTTCTCCAGCTCGTGCAGGATATCGGTCAAGGTGGGGATGCCCACCTCGTCTGTCACATAGTCTTCCATCCGGATACGCTCACGGAGCGACTTGTCCGCTATCAAGTCGGAGACGGCACATTTCAGGTCTTTCGCCATCTGCTCTACAATGGGATAGCTTTCGGGATGCACCGCCGAATTATCGAGGGGATTGCCGGCGTTCGGGATGCGGAGGAAACCCGCACATTGCTCAAACGCCTTCGCACCCATACGGGGCACGTCCAGCAGTTCCTTCCGCGAGCGGAAAGGTCCGTGAACGGTACGGTAGTCCACGATGTTCTGCGCCAATACCGGACCCAGCCCTGACACATACGTGAGCAGATGCCGGCTTGCCGTATTGACATTCACGCCCACCAGGTTGACGCAGCTCTCCACGGTGCGGTCGAGCGCCGCTTTCAGCTTCGTCTGGTCCACATCGTGCTGGTACTGCCCCACCCCGATAGACTTGGCATCGATTTTCACCAATTCGGCAAGCGGGTCTATCAGCCTCCTGCCGATAGACACAGCCCCGCGCACCGTCACATCATAGTCGGGAAATTCCTCGCGGGCGGTCTTCGAAGCCGAATAAACGGAAGCCCCGTCCTCGCTTACCACAAACACCTGCACCTCGCGCCCGAAGCGCAACGCATTGACAAATTGTTCCGTCTCCCGGCTCGCCGTGCCGTTGCCGATGGCTATCGCCTCCACCTTATATTGCTCCACCAGCGTCGTCAGCTTGCGTGCCGCCGCCTGCCGCTCGGATTTCGGCGGATGCGGATAGACCGTATCGTTGCAGAGCAGGGCGCCTTGCGCGTCGAGGCAGACCACCTTGCATCCCGTGCGGTATCCGGGGTCGATGCCCATCACCCGCTTCTGCCCCAACGGAGGAGCAAGCAGCAGCTGACGCAGGTTTTCGGCAAACACGCGGATGGCTTCTTCGTCGGCACGCTCCTTGCTGGTGCCGGAAAACTCGGTCTCGATAGCCGGCTTAAGCAAACGCTTGTAAGCGTCCGCCACCGCCTCTGCCACCTGCGCCGAACAGGCATTGCCGCCCTTCACGTAGCGGCGCTCCAGCCCCCGGATGCATTCCTCGTCATCTTCGGGCGTGATGCTCACCTTCAGGATACCTTCCGCCTCCCCTCTCCGCAAGGCAAGCAGGCGGTGCGAAGAACAACGCTTCAAAGGCTCGGAAAAATCGAAATAGTCGCGGTACTTCTGCGCCGCCTCGTCCGCCTCTTTTCCCTTCACCACCTTCGAAACGATGACTCCCCGCCGGGCGAAGCATCCGCGCACCAGGCTGCGTGCCCGTTCGTCTTCGCTCACCTGCTCGGCGATGATGTCGCGCGCCCCTTTCAAGGCCTCTTCCTCATCCTTCACCTCGCCTTTTACGAAGGCATGCACACGTGCGTCCAAACGGTTCTCGCGCTGTATCAGAAGCAGCGCCGCCAGCGGTTCCAGCCCTTTCTGGCGCGCCATTTCGGCACGTGTCTTGCGCTTGGGCTTGTAGGGAAGGTAAATGTCTTCCAGTTCCGTGGCATCCCAGCAGGCATCTATCCGCGCACGGAGTTCAGGGGTAAGTTTTTCCTGCTCCTCAATGGTGGAGAGCACGGTTTCTTTCCGTTTCGCCAACTCGCGCAACTTCTCGTTACGCGCCTGTATCTCGCCTATCTGCACCTCGTCCATCCCGCCGGTGGCTTCCTTGCGGTAGCGGCTGATAAAGGGGATGGTGGCGCCGCCCTCCAATAGTTTCAATGTATTTTCTACGCGATGCGCGGGCAGCTTGAGTGCCCGTGCTATCATTTCGCTGAAGTTTTCCATAATTCGTCGTTCTGTATTTTCGGATGGCAAAGATATGGATAATTGACAATTGATAATTGACAATTGACATTTTTTTGCGGATTGGAGAATGAGGGCTGGAAAGTTTCCTGCATGATGCAGCACGGATTCCCAAAGCTGGAAAGCTTGCCGCCAACGGCGACACGAAATCCCAAAGCTGGAAAGCTTGCCGCCAACGGCGGCATGAAATCCCAAAGCTGGAAAGCTTGCCGCCAACGGCGGCATGAAATCCCAAAGCTGGAAAGCTCGCCGCCAACGGCAGCACGAAATCCCAAAGCTGGAAAGCTTGCCGCCAACGGCAGCATGAAATCCCAAAGCTGGAAAGCTTGCCGCCAACGGCAGCATGAAATCCCAAAGCTGGAAAGCTTGCCGCCAACGGCGGCATGAAATCCCAAAGCTTGTGAAGAATCAGCGGTAAAAGCGCAATTCATTTTCCAGTTTGCGCACGCGCTCTTGCAGGTCTTCTATCCGCCGGAGCAGGTGTCGGATGGCATCGATGCCTTCGATGTTAATCGACAAGTCGTAATACAGATGGGTGTAACGCTCCAGTTCGCCCAGCTGGGAGGCAGGGAAATAGCCGGTGTTGCCGATGATTTCCACGTCAATCAGCCCGCCTTCGCCCAACATCAGCACGAAATCCGGCTCGATGTCGCACCGTTCGCAATAATCGTTTATGATAATTAAATCGTTTTGCATAATCTTTGAGTTTTTAAGTTGTTGAGTTTGAAACACAGATTTCCGCGGATTAACGCAGATTAAAACAAACGATTAAGAACAATAATCTGCGATAATCCGCATTAATCTGCGTTTTAATAAAAGCATCACGCTCCTTTTTGCAACTCCCGGAAGAGGTCTTTCTGATGTTCCGTGAGCGAAGTCGGGATAGTTATATGATAGGTTACCAGCAGGTCGCCGAAACTGCCTTCTTGCTTGTAGACCGGAAAGCCTTTGCCCTTCAGGCGCACCATCGCGCCGTTTTGCGTTCCGGGACGCACCTTCAGTTTCACTTGCCCGTCGAGCGTGTTCACCGTGACCTCGCCGCCCAACACAGCCGTGTAAAGGTCGATGGTGACATCGGTATACAGGTCGTTGTCTTTCCGCTTGAATACAGGGTCATCGCCCACTACGAACGTGATGTACAAGTCGCCGTCCGGACCTCCGTTGGTACCTTTCCCGCCATGGCCTTTCAGCTTGATGACCTGCCCGTCCGCCACGCCTGCAGGCACCGTGATACGCAAGGTTTCTCCGCCCACGGTAAAAGTCTGCTTGTGCGTCACCGCCGCCTCACGCAACGTAAGGTGCAGCTCCGCTTCGATATCCTGCCCTCGGAAGGCTCCTCTTCCCCGCCGGCCGCTTGCACCTCCACGGTGCCCGAACAGTTCTTCGAAGAAATCGGAGAAGCCCCCGGCATTTCCGCCAAATCCGCCGGTAAAATGCTGCCCGTCGGTAGAATACCAGTATTCCGTTCCGCCGGCGGCATCTCCCTGACGTGCCTGATAAGCCCTCTGCTGTGCTTCGAACTCATCGGCATGCTTCCAATTCTCCCCATAAGCGTCGTATTTCTTTCGCTTCTCGGGGTCGCTCAATACCTCGTTGGCCTCGTTTATCGCCTGAAACTTTTCCTTCGCGCTCGGGTCGTTCGGGTTCAAGTCCGGGTGATACTTGCGTGCCAGCTTACGGTATGCTTTCTTGATGTCGTCTTGAGTTGCCGTTTTGTCAACTCCCAAAATGCTGTAATAGTCTATGTAAGCCATATAGTCAGTTGTTTTTTTACGCGAAAAGGAACAAAATATATGCCAATGACATTATTTTAACTATCTTTGCACTAACCGACAATTTGTCACATCACATAAAAACCAAACTTATGCATATCCGAAACTATCTTATGGCGTTGCTCGGCGCCGGAAGCATGCTGGGCGTACAGGCATCGAACACCGAAGAAATTACCATCAAACTGTTGGAGACAAGTGACGTGCACGGAGCTTATTTCCCCTACGACTTTATCAACCGGCGCCCACAGAAGGGCAGTCTGGCCCGGATTTCCACCTTCGTGGATGCCCAGCGCAAGCAATACGGCGACAACGTACTGCTTTTCGATAACGGAGACATCCTGCAAGGACAGCCCGTAGCCTATTACTACAACTACATCGACACGGCCTCGACCCACGTATGCGCTGCCATGCTCAACTACCTGAAATACGATGCAGGCAATATGGGGAACCACGACATCGAGACGGGACATGCCGTATACGACCGCTGGGCGAAGCAATGCCGCTTTCCGATGCTGGGCGCCAACATCATCGACCGGCGCACGGGCGAGCCTTACTTCCCTCCATACCGCGTGTTCGAACGCAACGGCGTGCGCATCGCCGTGCTGGGGCTTATCACACCCGCCATCCCCTCGTGGCTGCCCGAAACGATGTGGAGCGGACTGCGCTTCGAGGATATGGAAACATGCGCGCGCCGATGGGCAGGCATTATCGCCGCCAAAGAGCATCCCGATGTACTGGTAGGGCTGTTTCATGCCGGACCGGAAGGGAACCTGCTGGATAACGTAGTAGAAAACGGCTCGGAAGCGGTGGCACGCAACGTGCCGGGCTTCGACATTGTATTCATGGGGCACGACCACCGCCGCCTGTGCAAGAAGATATGCAACGCGGAAGGTGACTCGGTATTGCTCATCAATCCTGCCAATGCCGCCCGCACCATAGCCGACGTAACCCTGAAAGTGACGCGCCAAGACGGCCGCATCCTGAAAAAAACGGTTGAAGGCAAGCTGAGCGATGTGTCCTCCCTTCCCGTCGACGAAGACTTCATGCAGGCGTTCGACCCGCAATACCAAGCCACGCTCAGTTTCGTGTCGCGCAAGATAGGAAGCATCCGGCAAACCATCTCCACGAAAGACGCCTATTTCGGCTCTTCGGCATTCATCGACCTGCTCCATCAGCTCCAGCTCGACATTACAGGAGCCGACATCTCGTTCTGCGCCCCGCTCTCGTTCGATGCTGAAATCAAGGCGGGCGACATCTACATGAGCGACATGTTCAACCTCTACAAGTACGAAAACCTACTCTACACGATGCGCCTTACCGGACGCGAAATCAAAGGTTTCCTCGAAATGTCGTATGCCTTGTGGACCAACCGGATGCAATCACCCGATGACCACCTGCTCCTGCTCAACGACAAAGACGAAGGTTTCGGCCGCCTGAAGAACCCAAGCTTCAACTTCGATTCGGCGGCAGGCATTCTTTACACGGTAGATGTCACCAAGCCCGAAGGCGAGAAAATCACCATCACGAGCTTAGCAGACGGCACACCGTTCGACCTTGACCGCACCTACACCGTAGCCGTCAATTCGTACCGGGGCAACGGAGGAGGTGACTTGCTGACCCGAGGGGCAGGCATCCCCAAAGAAGAACTCCCCCGACGCATCGTCTTTTCTACCGACAAAGACCTGCGCTATTACCTGATGAAACGCATCGAAGAGGTCGGGACACTCGACCCGCATCCCTTGAACCACTGGCGTTTCATCCCCGATGAGTGGGTAAAACCTGCCGCTGAACGCGACCGGAAAGTATTGTTTGAATAATCTGCCACAGATTATGCAGATTTAGAAGCTGTTTTGAATTTATCGTGCGATGATTTGGGATGAGTTTTTGAGGCATTTTCGCTTCTGTGATGAGGAAGATAGCGGGCTATCTGACGAAGAACAGGAGCGAAAAGGACCAAAAAATCGCCCAAAGCACACACGAAAAAGGATACATCAAGCCAAGAAAAACTTTTTGGAGAAATTCAAAACAGCTTCTTAGATAATTGATTAAAAAGAAAGCACTCCATTGAATAAGAAAATCAAATCTATCCCTATTCTGATAATCACCGCTTGTCTGGCACTTACCTCATGCGCCACCGCTTCCTTCTCGAAATACAAAGGAGTGGGACGCATCAAGCGGTATGAGATTTACAGCGAGCAAGTGCCCGACTCTTTCAACGGGTTCCGCATCGCTTTTGCTTCCGACTTCCATTACGAAAGCCGGTTTGACGCCAATCGCCTGCATGGAGCCATCCGTGCCTTGCAAGCGGCAGATGCAGATGTCCTCTTGTTGGGAGGCGATTATCGCGGACGGGAAGGAGGAGATATGGAAGAACTGTTCTCGGCACTGGCACAGGTAAAGACACGTTTCGGCACATACGCCGTCATGGGCAACCACGAACGGGGAGAAAGCGACACCTTGGTGCGCCAAGCCATGGCACATACGGGAGTGCGTCTGCTGGAACATAAAACGGATACCTTATGGAAAGGAAACGAATACATCCTGATATGCGGTATCCGCAATCCGT
The DNA here is from genome assembly GCF_000190575.1 of Phocaeicola salanitronis DSM 18170. Taxonomy (NCBI): domain Bacteria; kingdom Pseudomonadati; phylum Bacteroidota; class Bacteroidia; order Bacteroidales; family Bacteroidaceae; genus Phocaeicola; species Phocaeicola salanitronis. The sequence continues at coordinate 953,699 of NC_015164.1, forward strand.
TCGACCTGAAACGGAACGGTGTATCGCCTACCCTTGCGCTTCGTGCGGAAGACTTTGTGGTAATGCTGGTACATACCCCCGACTATGTGGAAGACACAGACGTATCGAACACCGACCTTGCCTTGGCAGGACATACGCATGGCGGACAAGTCAGCCTGTTCCGCCGGTGGAGTCCTGCACACTTCTCCAAATACGGAAACCGCTTCCTCACGGGACTGAAGCACAACAGCCAGGGCATCCCCCTCATCATCACCAACGGGCTGGGCACCTCGCGGAAAGACATCCGCCTCTTCACGCCCAGCGAAGTGGTAGTGGTCGAATTGAAAAATGCCGCGCCTTGATCACCAAGACACGGCACCCAAAAATCTAACTTTTAAATTAATGAATTAAGCAAATCAGTTTGTAAGTTTTTTAGTTTTTGAGTTTTTAAGTTCTTGAGTTCTTCAGTTTTTGAGTTGGTAAGCAACACCTCTTTAACTTAAAAACTTACAAACTCAAGGACTTAATAAGCTTATTCCGCCTCTTCTATGCGGAAATCATTCACAGTAACGCCTGCCAGATATTCTACATTTCCCTCCTCATCGTAAACACCACGACCGCTTGCCCGTATGACGATACGTACAGCCATGCCATCGTTTGCCCGCAAGAGATACTCTCCTTTATACTGCTGCTCGTTTATCGTATACCACATGGCATTCTGTCCATACTGCACTTCTACGTAGCTTTCTCCCGTATCATAATCCCACGAAATACGGTAGTCTGCCGTCTCGCCCCGATGAAAGGTAAAAGCACATGCACTCTCACTGTATTGCATATACGAAAGGTCTGTCACCTCTTCCGGATAAAAGTTCAGAACAACAATACCCACAGAATCCAAGCCTATCACATTATTCAACGTGTATGTTTCGTATGTCTCTCCCAAATGCTTTTTCGCTATCGGGACGTACTCGATTTCTTCCTCACCGCAGGCACACCCCCCCAAAAGCAAGAAACCCGCTATAGTGAATAACAACGCTTTCATTCTTCAGGCATCATCGGGAAAGGGGCAGCTGGTTCTTCCGGTTCAGGTATTCTCGATATCCATTTCTCGTATTGCTCGTCGGTAAGAATCTTCTTCAACTTCTTATTCCGCTTTTCCATCCGGCTTTGCATGTCCTCTTGCATATCTTCCGGCATCGGAGGACGCATGCCTCCGCGCTCAAAAGAGCCGTTCTGAGGAGGCATCCCACCACCCATGGGAGGCATGGGAGGACGCTCTCCGCCGAACGGAGCCTTGCCTGTCATCCTTTCAACCTTCTCTTTCTCCTCTTTCTGATTCAACTTATAAATCTTCTTATACTGCTTCTCGGTAAGCTGCAACAACTCATCCATTTCATCGGTCAGCTTCCGGGCTGCCTGTTCCGGATTAGGAACCTCCTTCACCTGTTCTTCCGCTTGAGGGGAAAAAGCGGAGAGATTGTCTGTAGCAGCCGCAGACTTCTCTCCGCAAACAACCACCCCACATAAGAACAAACTAAATGCGTATCTTCTCATATTGCTGTTTTTTGTTTTTACGGTTACGAAGTTAGCTTCCCCGGAACACTCCGCCAAAAACTATCAGCCAACCGGACAATTCTCTCGGCAAAGGCAGAGATATTTACAACAAAGTAAATTCCAAGGCGAAATGACTTGCAAAATCGCCGTAATGGTCTGCAAAATCTTCCCGTTCGCCGATTATTTTTGCAACGGAATGCCATTCCTTATACTTTTGCAACAGCTATAAAAAAGAAGGCATACAATGACAACTTTACAAAAACAACAACTTTTCGAGCAGATAATCTATGCCACTATCGCATTGCTGATTTTCGCCACTCCCTTCATCAATGCCCTGCTAATGGCATACCAGACCGACGGCAACACCGACATCCTCCACACCGCCCTTGACATGTGGGTCATTACCAGCCCGTTCTTTTTCCTCTTTTTGATAAACAACTATATACTGATTCCCCAACTGCTGTTGAAAAGACAATATGCCGGATACATGGCAGCCCTCGTCTTTATCATTCCCTTATTATTCATTATTGTCCCCGAACTCATCGGACTGTTCCATTTAGACGACATCACCCGCCAGCCTTCCCGCATGATGCCTCCGCCTCCCCCTCCTGCCGCACACAACGAAGGCATGCACAATTCTCCGTTTCCTCCGTTTGTCACATTCACCCATATCCTCATAGCCGTACTGCTGGCTGGCTTCAACATCGCCATACGGCTCTTCCTGAAATCGCTCCGCGACGATGAAATGCTGAAAGAGCTGGAACGCGAACGCCTGAAAGCCGAACTGAAATACCAGCTGAACCCGCATTTCTTCATGAACACGCTGAACAATATCCATACCCTGATAGGCATTGACAAAGAGAAAGCGCAAAAAAGCATCATCGAACTCTCCAAACTCATGCAATACATGCTTTACGAAGCCGATAAAGTACTGGTCCCCTTAACAAGGGAAGTACAATTCCTGGAACACTATTTAAAGTTAATGGAGCTGCGCTACACCGACAAACTGCACATCGCATTCCATACTCCGTTCATCATTCCCGATGTGCAGGTGCCGCCCTTGCTTTTCATTTCATTATTGGAAAACGCTTTCACGCATGGCATCAGCCACCGGAATGAATCGTTCATCGAAGCGGCTATCAGCATTGAAGGGAACAACGTCTATTCCACATGCAAAAACAGCCTGACGCCCAAGACACCCGGAACCCGGCATCAAGGCATCGGACTGCCCAACATACAAAAAAGACTCAACCTGCTCTTCGACAATGACTATACGCTAAACGCCGAAGAAAAAGACAATCAATACCACGTACTTTTAATTATCCCTGCACAATGATGAACTGTATCATACTTGACGATGAACCGCTTGCCCTGCTTAAACTGGCGGAATACATCAAACAAATCCCGTTTCTGACATTGGAAAAAGCCTGCATGGAAACCGGCGAAGCCCACACGCTTTTGGAAAAGAAACACATCGACCTGTTATTTACCGATATCGACATGCCGGACATGAACGGCATTGAATTTATCCGTTCGCTGACACATCCGCCCATGGTTATCATTACGACAGTCTATCCCTCGTTTGCCATAGACGGGTTCAAGCTGAATGCCATAGACTATCTGCTAAAGCCATTCGAACTTGAAGACTGCCTGCGTGCCGCCGAAAAAGCGCAAAAGATGAAAAGCCTCAACAAGCAGGCGCCGGTTCCTGCCTCATCGGATGACACGCACACGCTTTTCGTAAAAAGCGACTACAAGGTGGTGCGCATCGATGTCGATAGCATCAAATACATCGAAAGCATGAGCGAATATGTACGCATCTATATCGAAGGGAAAGAAAAACCCGTCATCACCCTCAATAGCCTGCAAAAACTGGAGGCACGCCTGCCTTCACATTTCATACGCGTACACCGGTCGTATATTGTCAATCTGCAAAAAATAACGGAAATATCCCGCCTCCGCATCCGTTTCGATGACAAAAAACTCATACCTATCGGAGAAAACTACAAAGAAAAAGTAATGAACTACATTACCCGCTATGGAATGCTTTGAAAATTAAGAATGAAGAATGAGGAATGAAGAATCGCCTTCGGCGGTATTGACGTAGGAAGCTATTCCCAGAGATACGGATTGCAAATCCGCAACTCGATTACGCCGGATTACAAATCCGGCATGACAAAGTCAACACACGCTGAAGGCGATTCTTCATTCTTAATTCTTCATTTAATTAGATTCCCAAAGACTTCTTCACGGCCTCTACCTTTTCAAGAGCCGCATTGGTCTCACGCGCATAGCACTTCGGGCAACCCATTTCGCCCTTTACTTCCACGTAGAACTTAATCTTCGGTTCTGTTCCCGACGGACGTACAGACACCTTCGTGCCGTCTGCGGTAAAGTATTGAAGCACATTCGAAGTTTCCGGCATGTCCAAATCCGTTACATTTCCCTGATTGTCCGTAGCCTTCAGCGTCTTGTAATCCTTAATCAATACGATTTCAGAACCGCCCAATTCCTTCGGCGGGCATGCACGGAAGTTATCCATCATCGCCTTGATTTCGTCAGCACCGCTCTTGCCCGGCTTCACCACGTTTACGGTCACTTCTTTCGAGAATCCGTATTCCAAGTAAACTTCCATCAGGATGTCATACAAAGTCTTGCCCTGGTCTTTCGCCCATGCACAGATTTCAGCCAGCAGCGAGCAAGCCGATACGGCATCCTTATCGCGCACAAAGTCTTCAGCCAGGAATCCGTAGCTTTCCTCGCCTCCGCCGATGTATTGCTCCTTGCCTTCGCGCAGACGGATTTCGCGGGCAATCCACTTGAATCCGGTGTAGCAGTCCATCATCTTGATGTTGTTCTTTTCAGCCACCTTACGGATGACTTCTGTGGTCACGATGGTCTTCACGATAAACTCGTTGCCCTTCATCTTGCCCATCGCGATGCGGTTCTTGATGATGTAATACAAGAAAATCAAGCAAGTCTGGTTACCGTTAATCAATACCCACTCGCCCTTGTCGTCCTTGCAAGCCATGCCTACACGGTCCGCATCCGGGTCGGAAGCCATCACAATGTCGGCATCTATACTCTTGGCAAGGTTGATAGCCATCGTCAAAGCCTCAGCGTTTTCAGGGTTCGGAGATACGACCGTAGGGAAATCGCCGCTCTTCACCATTTGTTCGGGAACGCAATGCACGTTCTCGAATCCCCACAACTTCAACGATTGCGGAATCAGCATCATGCCTGTGCCGTGCAGCGGCGTGTAAACAATCTTCAAGTCTTTCTGACGCTTGATGACTTCGGGATCAATCGAGATGCCATGAACCTTCTCCAGGTACACATCGTCTATGTCCTTACCGATAATCTGAATCAAGTCTTTGTTTCCCTGGAACTTGATATCGCCTACCTTCACCTTGTTCACCTCGTCAATGATGCCCTTATCATGCGGAGCAAGCACCTGAGCGCCATCGTCCCAATAAGCCTTGTAGCCATTATATTCACGCGGATTGTGTGAAGCCGTGATGTTAATGCCGCTCTGGCATCCCAAATGACGGATAGCGAACGACACTTCGGGAGTCGGACGCATATCATCGAAGAGATAAACCTTAATGCCGTTAGCCGAGAAGATATCAGCCGAAATTTCAGCGAACTTACGGCTGTTGTTACGGCAATCATGACCGACTACCACCGAAATCGAATCTCTTCCGGCAAAGTTCTTGTTCAAGTAATTCGCCAAGCCTTGTGTAGCGGCTCCTACAGTATAGATGTTCATACGGTTAGAACCTGCGCCCATGATGCCGCGCAAACCGCCTGTCCCGAATTCCAAGTCCTTATAGAACGCGTCAATAAGCGCAGTCTTGTCGGGGTTTTCCAAAATCTGTTTCACCTCGGCTTGCGTCTCAGCATCGTATGCAGGGGTCAGCCAGCTCTGAGCCTTTTCAGTACAAAGTTTGATCAATTCTTCGTTTTCCATGATGTTATGAATTATTATTTAAGTTAGTAATATGCATCATCCATTTTATTCCCCAAAAATAAAAGATTCATTCTAAATATCCTAATTTTAAGACATTTTTTTATTCAGACACATCAAACAAAGACAATCAAGATTCTTTCTATCGCACACAGAGGCGCTGAGGCACGGAGGAATTGACAATTAGAAGCTGTTTTGAATTTATCGTGCGATGATTTGGGATGAGTTTTTGAGGCATTTTCGCTTCTGTGATGAGGAAGATAGCGGGCTATCTGACGAAGAACAGGAGCGGAAAGGACCAAAAAATCGCCCAAAGCACACACGAAAACGGATACATCAAGCCAAGAAAAACTTTTTGGAGAAATTCAAAACAGCTTCTTAAAAAAACTCCGTGCCTCCGTGTCTCTGTGTTCCATTTGAATGCACTAATCCTTACGCTTCACATACACCCGGTGGGGAGCACGCCCCTTGATGTCGATTAGGTGCGCTTTCACCCATTTGTCCAGGTCCTGCCACGCTTTGTATTTCAGCAGTCCCGTCAAAGCGCCATATTCCGCACGGGTGATATAGTCGTGGCTCTCCAGATACGATTGAAGCAAGGCGAGCCGCTCTTCCTCCGTATACGTGCACGAACTTTGCCGGAATTTCTTCCCCGAAGGGGCGCGCAGCACCTTTCCGCTGCATTGCTTCGAGAATTGTTTGGACACGGTCATCTTCACCTTATCAAAACGGATAGACTGGGCGTGTATATCCTCTTTATCGTACACCTCCGCATCTGCCTTGAGCGAGGCAGAAACCGTGCCGATGTTCCCTATCTGCACGCGGTACCCGTCTGAAAGGAGCTGCTTGGTCCAGTATTCTATCTCTTCCATCACGGCAAGGATATTCCCTTTGGTCAATCCGGAATGGGAGGCGATTTTTTCAGTAAGTTCATCGAAAGAAACAGTCTTGTAAGGACGCAGCTTAGGATAAAGGTGCGATCCGCTTTCATCGTTTCCTTTTGGCGGCACAGGCAAGAAATCATAAAGGGCACTCATGACAATGTGTTTTTAAAAGGTTAATAATCGGTTTTCAGCTGTCTCCTTTTTACGGTTTCCATATCGAAACCGTACGTTCTTGATATGGAAACCATACGTTCTCCAATTGGAAACCGTACGTTCTTGATATCAAAACCGTAAAAAGAAGCTATATGCAAAGATAATATAACCCAGCAGCAAAGTCAAGTGTTTGAGGGTTTATTTGAAAAAATACAGCGCATTTATATCACGCATGACATAAATACGCTGCACTTCCGTATCCGCACATTATTGCGCTACAGCCGGAGCGTTATTCCCGCCGGATAATCCTGCGGAAATCACTCACTATCTCCCGTCCCAGGTTGATGCGCGTGCTGTCCACCTTACGGATTGCCACCGGTGTCACGTCATCCTTATACTTTGCCTTGCCCAGCCTGATTTTCATTTTGTCCAGATTGCCGGTTATGTTGACTCCCAGCTTAATCGGAATCGGCGACTTCAACACCGAGATGTGGTAGTCAAAATTCATGTCAAGCCCCTGCGTGCCGCCTACCGCCGCCTTATAACGGTCAATCTGGACAAGGAAAGGATAAACCGTCACGTTCCCGTCCTGTACGGTCATATTGACGGTAATGTTATCGAATACGTTCCGCTTCTTGTTTTTGAACATCAGCATCTTCGAAATCTCGGCAAAGGTTTCTCCGTCCATCAGCACCAGACTGTCCCCGTCGATGTGTACTGCCGCACGCAAGCTGGGTATCTTGATGTTCAGGTTGGAATCGATGCGTGACTCTGCTGCCGCCTCAAAATTGACCAGCCCCTTGAACGAGCGCAACATGGGTACGACGCTGTCCAACGACGGAATAAAGTCGACCAGCTTGCCGATGTTGATTTTCCGCAGACGGAAGTCAAAGCCGGCATATCCCATTTTCCTTTCCGTTGCCCGATACACAACCGTAGCCGCCATGTCGGCATCCATTCCCCTCATGTTCAACCCGTTGAGATGTACCGCCTGATTGCGTATTTCTACTCCTCCGCGCACGTTTTCGAACACGAGGTTGTCATACTTCACCCGCTTCAGGTCCGTCTGGAGTTCAAACTCGATGCCCTTGGGAATAATAAACAGTTTCAGATCCGAAGCCGTGGTGTCCACTTCCGCTTCCGGCGTTTCTTCGAACGTATCGGTCACCTGTGTGGTATCGTTAGGGACATTCAAGGCATTTATCAACTGGTTGCAGTCCAGATTGCGCGAAGAGATGTCAAGCTTTGCCCGCAACGGACGGTGATGCTTCAGCACGCCATACAAATCGTAGACCGCTCCGCTTGCCGTGAGGTCGGAACGCCCGATACGGAAACTGGCATTGCGCAAGGTTATAACCCGGTTTCCTACAGTGAGCGAAGTCTTGCGCATGTGGACGGGCATAGCCAGTTGGGGAGCCGAAACCTTCAGACGGTTGAAGCCGATAATGCCTTTGGGCATCCACAACGAGTCGCGCAACTTTTCGGCAGAGACTCCGAATCCTGCCTTATCCATACCCAACTTAATTCCGCCTGCACGGGCAAAAAGCGTATCCGCCTCCAGCGACAGACCGATTTTGGGCTTTGCAGGGTCCTTGTCGCCCGGCTGCAAATGTACGGTAGCCTTTGTCTGCTTGCAGAATACCGCCAGCGAATCGCCCATGCGTCCTTTCAACTGATTTAGTTCCACCTTGCACTCTACATCGACAATGCGGGTCGTGTCCTGCGGATTGGTCGACTTCACCGTAGCCGCCAGCCGTTGCAAGTTGGCATTAATCCGCTTCGACTGCAATGCCAGCTTGGTGATTTCGGCATGTGCCCCCAGGAAATCATTGCCCACGAAAGCAAGCGAGGCATCGCTGCTGAACTCAAAGCCCTTGTTCACGTCCCGCAACAGCATACCGCTCATGACAATCTTTCCTCCTGCCCGGATGCGCCCCAAATCTTGTTTCTTGATAGAAGAAAGACGGGCCCTCAGCTTCAGGTCGGCATCTACCGAACCTTGAATCGTGACCCCTTCCTGCAAAGGGAAAGTCTGTGCCAACGAAGTCAGGTCTATCTTCGACTTGGTATTGAAGGTAATGTCAGGGTCTCCCAACAGGTCGTTTATCTTTGCATCGGCAAGGATATCGGTATGCGCACCCTGAAAGCGGAAAATCTTCAGGTCGGCATACGAAACCTTATTCCGCATCAGGTCGACAAACCCTTGAAAATCGGCGGACAGACGGTCGATGCCGTATGGCAGCTTGTCGTACTTGGCTGAAGCATCCTTGATACGCACGTTGAGAGTCACTTCGGGCATCTGCCGCTTGCCGTACCAGCCTTCTATCTTGCCATGCATACCGACTTCGCCCTGCGCCGTCAGCTCTTCACGCTTCAGGATGCTTTCCGGAATCATGTTCAGCACGGTTTCCAGCGTAGGCGCATGCAGCCCGTACTCCAGATTGACCGCCAAGGCATGCCGGGCACTGTCTCCCCTCAACGTACCCTTTACATCAAAGCGGACGCCATTCACCGAGATGCCTGCATCGTTCAAGGTCAGCAGGCGTGTCGCACGCTCCAGCTCCACATCGGCATTCAGTTCCGTAGCGATACGGTTTACCAGCAACTGCCCGTCTTGCCAGAAAATGATGTTGTCGTTCTTGAATCCTACCGACAGGCGCGACCGCTCCTTGTACAGCGAAGCACGCAATGCAAGCGAAGCATTCCGCAGACTGGCATACACCCGCGTGTCACGGTCATCGAAAGTGACATTGGCACGTTTCAGCGACACTTTCCTTATATCGATGCCTCCCGTCAAGGGGCGCACCGTATCCGAAACCACCGTATCGGCAGGCGCCTGCACCGATGCCGTATCCGTCTTCAGGATGTCCCAGTTCGCCACACCCTCCTTATTCTTATAGGCATAAATGGAGGCATCTTCCACACCCAAGTAATTCACCGTAATCTTACTCTTATAGAAATAGTCCAACGGATTCACCACCACTACGCACTTTCCGAACGCAAGGAGCGAATCGGTCTTTTCCCATACAGAATCGGATACGGCTTTCGACACCAAGCTGCCTTCCGTCAGCTTCAGCCCAAAACGGGGGAACGTAGAGAAGAAAGTCAGCTCCACGCTCTTCATATCCAGCTTAGCATTCATGGTCTGGTTGGCAACCTTCAACACGACCGGAGTCAGCTTCTCCGGCGTGAATATAAAATTAATGGCGAGAGCTATGACGCCCAACACCACCACGACAAGCGACACAAGCGAAAGGCTGGTCACTTTGAGGATTTTCTTTGTACGCTTTTTCATGATTGTCTATTCTCTCAACATAAACCGCCACAAAGATAAAAATAAAAGAAATACCGCTGTCCGATAAATGCAAATCAAGAGTTAAAAAGAAGTTATAAGGAATTATCGCCCACCTCCTTCAACCAGGCTACAATAAAAAACTAACATGGGAAATATTTTACCCCATAAAATTCCCCCGATTCATTTGATTAATTCGTAAGGATTGCTTACTTTTGTGGCATCCCATGCCGATAATTCCTTCTGTGGAATGGTCGGGTGGGACACATATACATAAAAAGGCGTTACTGGACGCTTTGGTTTTGACGATGTAAGAACTTCGCAACTTCAAAACAGTTAGTCAAAAACAAAGCAACGGGAACGCCCCAAGGGTGTTTTATATGTATAGCCCGTAGTGTACCTTATTTAAAGGAAAGGGTGAACTATATACAGACATCGGCGTGGGGCTTTCAACGTTGCTCGTTTCGACTAACTGGGCAATGCGAAGGCCTTTACATCGTGGAACGAGTGACAGGACTGGCTCCACGTTTTTTGTGTGCATGTGTGAACCTTTGTTTAGTAAATCTCTGTTGTGGTAGCCAAGCAGACAAGTGAAATAGCTTTTATGGTTACTGACATACATGTAAAATTAAATCAAAATGAATTAAGGCTTTTGTGTAGGATTAGTTTATTCTTATCCGTTCTATCTCTTGTCTTATCATTTAGTTCCTGTGGACCTAAACATGGTAATGGAAATGGTGAGAATGATTCGACAATTATTTCAGCTATTGTAGAAACACCCACCAATACACCCACAAATATACCAACAAATTATCATTTTATGGTAGAAAATTCGGGAAGTGTAAAAGGATATTTTAATGGCAATTCAAAGGCAAAAGCTATTTTAAAAAATTTGTATGACAGACTTGATGAACAATTAAATGTGGATGATACTATTACACTTAATTATATTAATACAAGTATAACCCCTTTTCATGCTTCTATTGAGCCATTTCTTCAGCAGACATGGAGTAAATGTACAGCGAGTTTTACTAAATTAGACGATATTCTTTCCATGGCTTTTTCTGCTGCCAATACTGAAAGTGTAACATTACTTGTTTCTGATTATTGTTTTGCGAGCAATGTAGGAAGTTTAGAAACTGCAAAATCAGGTATAACGAATCTGTTTACAAAAGGGTTAAAAGATAATACTGGACTTTCCGTTGCCATATTAAAATTTAATTCAGATTTTAATGGCAAATATTATCCGGGTGGATTGCCTTGCAAACAAAACTTGCCATTTTACGTATGGGTATTTGGTTACGCTGATAAAGTAAAAAAAGTGATAGAACTGCCCAATATCATTAACGATGGCATATTGGTGCTTCAACCAACTGAAACGATTACTCCTGAAATACAATTCAGTAATGCTAGAATGAAAGGAAAATCAGCAGGTTTCGTAAAAGTTAGTATGTGGAAAAAAGACAGACACAATGATACATATTCATTAACATATAAGTTTCCTCTATCTAATATCATTATGGATAAAGATGCGATTTTAAATCGGAATGCTTATAAATTACCTTTAGGATATACCATTTCCAATATTGAAGTTGAAGAAGATACATGCACTATGACCATAGCAACAAAACGTCCTTCACCGGGTAAGTTATGCATTGAATATCAAAATAAATTACCTAATTGGGTAGAAGAATCAAATTTTGAAGGTACAGGTGTTCCTCCGGAAGGTAAGACATTAGGTGTAAAAAGTTTAATTGAAGGGGTTTATAATGCTTACATCAATAAAGACAACAATATTTTTACTATAAATATAACATTGCAATAATTATGGAAGATTTCTTTTGTACAATTTATTATTACACAAGTGGGCTTTATGATCAATTATTGGACAATTACTTATATGGGACTATTCCAGGATATTTGCATATAGGCATATTCTTACTTGTACTTTCTTTTATCGTTAGTGCTGTATTTTATTATGGGTTCGCTCCTGTCAGAAAACAAACATTCTGGTGGTTTATTTATGCTGGAATAAACATAGTGTTGAATATAGGAGTTGCTTTATATTATACCATGACTCCTCTCATAAACAATGAAATAGAAATAGATAAGGCATGGACTTATCTTGATTGTTTTGGTTTTTGCTTGGCTAATTTAATATGGTCGTGCATATTCTTTGTAATTGCATCGTTAATCATTAAGTGGGGAAGCATTGCTAAATATGTTCCTTTCCAGAGATTCTAATTATTATAATTTATAAGGTATGAGCAGATTATATGTGTATGCTATTGGAGGGTCAGGTTCTCGTGTTCTTCGTTCACTTACTATGCTGTTAGCAAATGGCATTGCATGTAAGGATGAGATTGTTCCGATGATTATTGATCCTGATTATTCAAACGGAGACTTAAAAAGAACTGTAGATTTAATGCGGTTATATGGGAAGATACATAGTTCCCTCCAGTTTAGTAATAATACAGTAAATAAATTCTTTTCAACGGAGATTTCTCCATTTAATGATGGAGATTTTTTGTTACCTTTAATTGGTACATCCGGTGTGAATTTTGATAATTATATACAATTGAGTACGATGAGTAAAGAAAATCAGGCATTTATGAAAATGCTTTTTTCTGATAAGAATTTGGCATCGGATATGAATGTGGGATTTAAGGGTAATCCTAATATAGGGAGTATTGTATTGAATCAATTTACACAAAGTTCAGAATTCAAAACTTTTGAAAATGATTTTGCACAAGGTGACAGAGTTTTTATAATAAGTTCCATATTCGGAGGGACAGGAGCAAGTGGATTTCCCCTTTTGCTTAAGACATTGAGGACAAGTACAAATACAGCCCTTGCTTCGGCTCCAATAGGAGCAGTAACATTACTCCCTTATTTCAATTTAAAAGTAAATGATAAAAGTGCTATCCAAGCTGATTCTTTCATAACGAAAACCAAGGCGGCACTAAATTATTACGAGAAAAATGTTACTGGAAATGGAACCTTGAATGATATGTATTATTTAGGCGATGATTCAATGTCTAATAGTTATGAGAATTGCGATGGAGGAGAAGGGCAAGGAAACGAGGCACACTTGATAGAATTATTGGCAGCATTAGCAATCTTAGATTTTTCAAGTAAAAATCATTCAGGGAAAATTAGAACAAATTTTCATGAATTTGGACTTAATTCGGATGCTTCACAATGTGTTACTTTTCTAGATTTTGGAAATGGAACATTATATCTATTAAGAAAGCCAATGACTCAATTTGCCTTAATGATGAGCTATTTGGGGAAAAGAGATAATGCACATAAAATGTCACAAAAGTGGGCAAAAGAACGTAATTCTTTATTAGGTGAGAATTTTTTAAGATCTGATTTTTATAGAGGTTTATTCAATTTTAGATCTCAGTATGAAAGTTGGCTCTCTGAAATGGCAAAAAATAAAATTGGCTTTAAGCCATTTCTTGAAGATAAAGATATTACAGATGTTTTGGATAAAATCAATGGAATGCCTAAACGTAATAAATATGGTTATAATCTATTTGCAAAAAAAAGTTACGATTTGATTGACGAAAAACTTAGTAAAAATTTATCCAAAATTCAGCATAACACAAGTGCTCCTCAAACTTTTATGGAATTGTTTTATATCGTAGCAGATGAATTATGTTCAGATAAACTTAAAATATAAGAAAAATGGGATATGTTTTTAGAATAAATAAAGAGGGAATCAAAAATAATCAGACTACTATAGTTGATTGGAGTACAACTGCTGCCACAACATATAATCACGGATATGTAAATGCAGTTACTGATACTACAACCACCCAAAAAGAGATAACGTCTATTCCATCTCCTTTTGCCAGAATAGAACTTATTAAAGAGGCTTTTAATAAAGTTGTTCCTAATACAATTGGTGGAATGACCATACAACAAGTTCAACAATGTCTGCATGGAAATTCTATTTATCACAAGATGGTATCGGATACGTTAGATGTTGCGCAGTTATTTTTTTCTTTCCCGTCATTACAAAATAAATTAGAAATCGTCGTTTGGCAACGCTCTAAAGAGATACAAGCACTTTCTAATTCTTCTTTACCTGTTCATCAAATTGTAGGGAAAACATTGGATATGTTTTTAGTTCAAGATGCCAAAGGGAATGACCCATATAATTTTGGAAAAATGAATAATATTTATATTCTGAAATATAAAGGACCAAAACAGAAACCCATGCATATTATTGGTGCAACTTCTCCGGCTACTTTATTTTTCTCAACCGCTAATGACGAAACAGCTATATCTAAAGAACTTTGTTTTGGTACTGATTATGCGTTTGATACAAAATATGCATCATTGGATGAAAGAAATCCTGAATTCCTAAAATATTTATATACGTTTAGATATTCGAATCCCAATTTTAATGTGTACTATCCAGAAGTTGCGCATTATCTTGACGCTGTATATTATGTCCTTGATGATAATTTGAAGAATGAAATAAATAATATACAAAATTCTTGCCAAACTATTACACAAGGACAAAAGTCATATATAGATAACAATTATGAAGTACTTGATGTGACAATAAATGCAACTACCACATTTCAAGTTGAAATAAATGGATTTCCTTTTCATTGTAATAAACCGATAGTAGCAGGCAATTCTGATTTTGAAATTAACCCGAGTCAGAATACTTCAATAAAACCTTTAGTATTACCTGTTATTAAGAGTTCGGCGTATGAGAAACTTACTTATTTAGGAGCATCTTTTGGGAGAAATATTCAAGTTCCTTATTATGACTCAGCAAGTGTGAAAAACCGCCATCTACCGGGAATTAATGCACCTTATCCTTATTTGACAATCAGCGATTTTCTATGTGATAAAATTGTAAAATTACCTTCTGCCGTTAATACGGATTATTTCTTTGATGGGAATTATTGTGGTCAAAGCGAAAAGAAAGATGGTTATTTAATTCCTGTCACGGATCTTTATTTTGATTATTTCTCAGTTGATGATTTAATGGGGTGTGTTCCGTCCGGGAAAAATACGATTGATATAAAGCAGATTGCATCAGGAGTAGAAGTAACATTGCGCATTCCCATTCAAAACAATAATGAGGTGGAGTATAAGAGAATCTATACACTTGATGTGAAAGCTGATCAAATAAACAATAAAGGAGCTATAGTTTTACCTCCCGAAGATTTTGCGGTTGGTGTATTTCCACCAGTGAAGTTCTCACAAGCTTCAGAAGCTTACTACCGTATTGTACTGGTAGGTGATTATGTGCTTAATAAGGATTTCTCGTGCATATGCCATAATCAAACCCAAGGATTGTTTACTCCTGATTATGTAGTAAGAAACAGTGACATTGACAATGATGACCGGACGAAAGTGTATATTATTGATAAGCAAACTTTTGATTATGCTAGAATCTCAATAAAGACAAAAGAGGGAAAAGAACGTTCAGGGAATGGTTTGATGATACCTAAGTTTAAGCAGAGAACTGGTAATTCTATATTATCTTTTGCGATAGATTTTGGTACATCAAATACTCATATTGAATACTCAGCAGGTCAAAATATGATGCCCCAAGCATTCGAGTTTGGAAAAGAGCAGCCACAATTGAGTTTGTTATTTATTCCCGGAAACGATACACCTATCAATCATTTGAGAGGTGAATTTATACCGGAAGCGATAGGTGCAAAAGCTATATGCCGATTTCCAATGCGTACAGTTCTTTGCATAGATAAAAATAATACAGGAATAAACGAAAGTGGAAAAGGTTCGTATGTGGCTTTAGGAAATGCCTCTCCGGCATTTATGTATAATAAATCCGTAGTTGGACCTAAATACAATAATTATATACCAAACTTGAAGTGGAGTCAAATGACTCTTGATAATGAAGAGAGAATTCGATGCTATATAGAATCTCTTTTCATGATGATTCGTACGAAAGTAATCCAATCGGGGGCAAGTTTATCTCAGACACAAATCATGTGTTTTTATCCAATTAGTATGTCCCCTTTAAAGCAAGGATTATTTAGAAAAATGTGGGATAATGCTTATCATAAGTACTTTAGTACTGAAAATTCTCCCATATTGATAACTGAGTCTATTGCACCTTATTCGTTTTTCCAACAAACCCGACCGGATGTCTCCGACATTGTTACTATAGATATAGGTGGTGGAACAACCGATGTCGTTGTTGCAGATGCAAATGGCGTCAAATGTATTACGTCTATGAGATTTGCTGCTGATGCTATATTTGGGAATACATTAGTTGCTGTAAATAATGGTAGTTTAAATGGTATTATACGACAATTTAAGGATGAGTTTATTGCAAATCTTGAAGGAACAACGGAATTGAAAGAAATGCTTATGAATATGACTACAGGAAATTTAGGAAACTCTTCTGAAGTTGCTTCTTTCTTGTTTTCTCTTTCAGAAAATGAAGAAATAAAGAAATTTGGGATGGCTGATAAAGTTGATTTCAATGCCATATTGGCAAGGGATAACACTCAAAAAATCGTATTCTTCATTTTCTATTCTGCAATTATTTATCACATAGCAAATTTAATGAAAGTTCGTGGTTTGCGTGCTCCTTCTAATATCGCTTTCAGTGGGAATGGTTCTAAAATCATTTCTGTATTGACCCCAAATCAAAAGACACTTGAAGAACTTACTACCAAAATCTTCAGAATGTTTTATCGTGATGTTGAGGATATTAAAGATATCAAACTGATAATTAATACAGTTAATCCGAAAGAGGCTACCTGTAAAGGAGGATTGTTTTTAGGACATGAGCTCGATAACATCAAAAATAGTAAAACCATACTTTTA
Organism: Phocaeicola salanitronis DSM 18170; assembly: GCF_000190575.1. Lineage (NCBI taxonomy): Bacteria > Pseudomonadati > Bacteroidota > Bacteroidia > Bacteroidales > Bacteroidaceae > Phocaeicola > Phocaeicola salanitronis. The sequence continues at coordinate 970,362 of NC_015164.1, forward strand.
ACAAATAAATTAGTGACAGATGAAACATATAATGATGTTGTAAATTTATATGATGATGTAGCTAGTGAAGTTCGGAAATTTGTTGATTGCCTTTTCTTGAGATTACCTCAAGAATTATCACTGAGTAACAATTTCGGTATAGACCCAAGTTTTACTCGATTAGCTCTTGATTGTTTCAACGAAAATATTGAGACTTACATTGAAAAAGGAGTAAACTTGAAAGTACAATCTAAAGATGTAAGTAAAGAAGATATAATAGAGGAAACATTATTCTTTTATCCAATTATTGGAGTAATAAATGATTTGAGCAATAGAATTTGTGACATGCAACAATAATTTATCAAATGAAGAAATATGACAATATGTGAATTTATTTCGAATATTTTATTTCGAAAATCAAAACACCACAAAATTAAATCGCATAGTGATAATAAAGAAAAACGGTTGGATTTAAGTGAGTATCACTACATACTAAAAAGACAAGAAGAACGGATAAAACAACTTGAACAAAAATATTCAAATCTAGAAAAACGGATTAAATTGTTCAATTATACAACTGTGCAAAAAAATGAGACAAAGGATGAGAAAACGTCATCAAGTACAATTTCATGGATTATTCAGCAACCCAATGAACAAACGGAAGTAGATTTACAAAATAATTTCATACAATTATCTATACAAAGTGGCGGAAGATTAAAACAAGCCGAAATAGGTGATACCATTTATTACAAAGCATGGAAGGAAAAAGGACAAATTTACTTTATTTTTGTAAACAGCAACCGAACAAAAAAAGCCATAAATAATCGCACAACTATTATAGAACCATTTTGTGATAATGTAGGAAATATGAAATCTCCTAATAATGCAGATTCTATAGAAATAGTGAAAGAAGGGGTTTTAAATAGTAACTTTCAAGTTCTTGAAAAAGTTAAAATTAAATATGTATAAATATGGGAAAGTTTATAATAGATACACTTAATAAGGAAGATATTATCTCTGCAATGGATATGTTATATGGAGTTTGCAAAGAAAAATATTGCTACCGGGAAGAATTAGATTTACTAAAACAAAAATTTGAAGCTTTACAAAAAGAACATACAAACTTAAAGAGTGAAAAAGATAAGTTTGAAAAAAATTTATCTCAAATGAAGATTGATGCTGAAAAAGTAAAAGAAGAAAATGTTAAGTTAACCAAAGAAAACAATCATTTAAACGAGGAGATATTAAAAATAGAACAAGAATATAAAGGGTACAAAAACCGCTTGATTGAAATCGAAATAACAAATAATGATTCACTGGATAAAACTTATTATCAAGTAAAAGACAAATATTTAGAAATGACAACGAGTAATAAGGCTCCTTATATTGTAACAAAAAATGAGTTTTTTTTCAATGATAATGGTCAACACCAGAATGCAATACAACATAAAGAAAGAATGCTGGACCCTTTTTGTGAAATAGTTAGCTCTACCCCTGATGCCAATTATGTTAAAATGCTAAGCAAAGGGAAATGCCAAATTCTTGAAACCAACACACTAAAAATGAGGATTGTAGAGAAAGCAAAAATAAGTTTAATACATCGTTGATTATGGAAAAATTTCAACACATTCAGTATATCATTGTAGCTTGTATAGTTTTAGGCATTATTATATGGCAAATATATTCATTTGTGCAAAATTGTCGCCAAATAAAACGATTAAGAAATATTTATCCAGACCAAAATAATACTCGAATCTATACGGATGAAAGAGGATATGTATCAATTGTAAATGAAAATTCATCAGATGATTTTCAACAAACCTTAGATGATATAAATTCTTATTTGTCAAAAAATAGGAATAAAAGTATAGATTATCATATTATTAAGGAAATAGTAAACCGTAATGCTGATGAAACTGAAGAGGAGGTAGATACGATGTTGTCTGCACCTCTTTATTTGGGTCTAATGGCAACTATTGTAGGAGTTGCTATTGGTGTAGTATTTTTTGCATGGAAAGATTTGGGCAATTTACTGACTGGAGGTATCCAAATAGATGGTATTAAAACCCTTCTTACAGATATTGGAATTGCAATGATTGCTAGCTTTTTAGGTATCTTATTTACCAAACTATCAACAAGCAAATTCAAGGATGCAAAAGCTGTTATGTCGAAAAAGAAGAATAAATTTTTGACATGGATACAAACAGAGTTAATGCCTAATCTTACAGACGACCTCACAGGAGCATTGATAAAAATGACTCAGGATTTAAATAGTTTTAATAGCACATTCTCTGATAATACAAAAGAATTAAAAGAGACATTATCAATGGTTTCTGATAATTACCAAGAACAAACGAAAGTTCTCGAAGCAATCAAAAATTTGAGGATTAATAAAATAGCAACAGCTAATATTGAAGTTTATGATAAATTGCACGGATGTACAGAAGAAATAGGTTACCTTGCAGATTGCTTAAAAAATTCAGAACAATATCTTCATGAAGTCGCTACATTAAATCTACAACTTGGGGAGATAGAGAAGAGAACTCGTTCTTTCGAAGAATTAGGAGCTTACTTTAAAGAAGAAATGCAATTTGTCAGTGATAGGCAAGGTATGATAAGACAAAGTATATCTAGTTTGGATTCTGTAATGCAGGAAGCTTTGTCTAATCTTGGTGATAGTGTTGGAGCAAATACACATATTTTGATAGAAACGTTTCAAAAACAGAATCAAAATTTATCAATATGGTTTGAAGAGCAGCAGAAAATGTTGAGTGATACACTTGTCCAGTTACGAGATTCCATAAGTCAGAAAGTATTAGAGTTTGGTAATCCTATTATTGATTTTAAAGATATTTTTTCAGAAATCACTCAAAAAGCAAATCAAGGTATAGAGACTATTGCAACAACTTTTGAACAACAGAATGCTGCTATTGCTCAAATGTTGCAAAATCAAAAAGATACATTAGAGGCTGAATTGGTTGAGCAACGTGCTATTTTGCAACAGAAGATGTCAACACTATATGAGCAACAACCTGTTTTGACGAATATGGTTGAAGCTATAGAGAAATTAAATACTTGTTTAAATGCTCAAAATGAAGAGTTAAAAAATCAAGGCATGATGATTCAGCAAATAATGAATAAAGAAAGCTCTGACTCATCCGAATCAGATAATAAAGTTAATCGCTGGTTGAATATTGCTATGGTTTGTGGAGTTTGCGGATCGTTTATTTTGCTGTTGATTCTTCTTATTGTCAAATTGTTGGGATAAATTTATTATAAAATTATGGGAGTACATAACAAAAAAGATTCTTTATTTTGGACAAGTTATTCAGATTTGATGACAAGCTTATTTTTTGTCATTCTTGTCTTATTTATTGTAGCAACTATTGTTATGGGGAAAGCAATACAAAAAGAAAGGACAACAAGAGATGCTACAGAAAAAGAAATTGAGAAAATTAGAAATATTGAGAATAGTATTCAAAATATAGATACGATTTGGTTTGATTACAATGATAAGTATAAAAAGCATGTTTTAAAAATTGATGTCTCGTTCCCAACATATGAGTCAGATATTACTTATATACCTTTGAATATAAGAGAAAATTTGTATCAGGCAGGATTGGCAATCGATAGGTTTTTAAATAAAGCAAAGAAGGAATATGGAAATACTGTAAATTATTTGCTAATTATTGAAGGGCAAGCTTCGAATGATGGATATAAAGAGAACTTTGAGTTAAGTTATAAACGTGCTTTATCTGTATATAATTATCTCCGGAATAATCGTAAGCTTGATCTAAAAAGAGAAAATTGTGAGGTTCTTATTTGTGGTAGTGGGACACAAGGGACGATGCGTTCCTATCCTGATAATTCCTTAAATAAAAAAAATCAACGTTTCTTAATTCATATACTTCCTAAACCTGGTGTTATTAAATGAAGTCCTTGCATTATTTTTATGTTATCGTAGTTTTGTTAGGATTGCAGAGCTGCCGTAAAGCTGCATCTTCACGTGAGTATCTACGTAGTGATTCTAAAACCGAGATGCAAAAAGAAAACGTTGCATTATCGGTAACAGAAAGGGAAAATAATCAAAAAAACAATAGGAATAAAATTTATTCAGCCACAGAACTATTCAAGCGATATAACTCAGCTGTTTTTATGGTCTTTACGACAGATGGCTATAAGGCTTACCAAGGTTCGGGCTTTTTTATTAGTAAGGACGGACTGGCTGTGAGCAATTATCATGTGTTCAAAGGAACTGCTGTAGGTTATGAAGTCATAAAGTTGTCTGATGGACGCCAGTACAAAATAGATAGGGTAGTGGCAAAGAGCGAATCGGATGATTATATCTTATTTAGAGTAAAAGGGCAATTCAATTATATACCTATTTCTCGAAGGCAATGTGAAGTAGGAGAAAGAGTTTATACAATAGGCAGCCCAAAAGGATTGGAAAATACATTTGCTTCGGGTGAAATCTCTCAAATAAGAGATGATGATTTCATCCAAATAAGTTGCCCCATAGATCATGGAAGCAGCGGTGGAGCCTTGATTAATCGATATGGTGAAGTTATTGGAATCACAACTGGAGGTCGTGATGATTCGGGAGCTAATCTCAATTTTGCGAAGGATATTCATGTCGTACCTTATCAAATGAAATGATGAGACGTCTCAAACAAATCTTAATCATTGCATTGGTATTATGTTTAGCACCGATGCCATACGGCTATTACATCTTAGTCCGTTATTTTGCTATGATCATTTTCGGACTTATGGCATACCAATATTATCAGGAAAAGAAAAAAATCTGATGATTACTTTCGGTACATTAGCGGTCTTGTTCCAGCCGTTCATTAAGATTCCATTGGGGCGTGTTGTTTGGAATATCGTTGACATAGCAATTGCCGTTGTATTGCTTGTTATGCTTTTGATAGAACGTGAATCGAAGAAGTGATTTAAATGGTCAAGACATTAAAGGAACAGCAACGCTTTATCATAGAAGGCTGAATAATATTTAAAAAGGTATTTAGATATTTATCATCTCATTGATAAAACATTGGCTTCCAATTATATTTTGTATCTTCGCGAGATGCTCAGTTGTTATGGAAACGGATAAAATAACTCGTGAAGAGATACATGTTAAGTTCCGGGTAGCGAAGGAAAAGATAACCACCGATTCTGGCAAACAAATAGAAGCAACCGCTCCGGTAATCATTTCCGCCAGCCGCTCTACGGATATACCTGCCTTTTATGACAAATGGTTCTTCAACCGTTTGGCTAAAGGGTATTGTGTATGGTATAATCCGTTTAACCGGAAGCCGATGTATGTCTCTTTCAGGCATTGTAAGGTGGTGGTGTTCTGGACAAAGAATCCGGAACCTATCTTGCCTTATTTATATCAGTTAGATGAACGGGGGATTCATTATTATTTTCAGGTAACGTTGAACGACTATGTACGCGAAGGTTTCGAACCGAATGTGCCCAGTGTGGAGAAACGGATTGAAACGTTCCGCAAATTATCGGAACAGATTGGACATGAACGAGTAATATGGCGGTTTGATCCGTTGATTATCACGCCTACCATAACCCCACGTACATTGCTAAACCGGATATGGAAGATAGGCAATCGGTTAAAAGGGTACACGGACAAGCTGGTATTCAGTTTTGTGGATGTAAAAGCCTATCGGAAAGTGCTGAGCAATCTGATAAAGGAAACGCATTGCTTTACGAAAGAGAATGTAGAAACCGCAGAACTGAATGAGGTGCAACGGTTGGAAATAGTGGAAGGTCTGGCGAAGTTACGCGATGTATGGAAAGCCGAAGGCTGGAACCTGACGCTTGCCACATGTGCCGAAGAAGCTAACTTGGAGAAGTATGACATTGATCATAACCGTTGCATAGACGGGGAGTTAATGGAACGTGTGTTCGGCGAAGATAAGGAGTTGGTTTACTATCTGCATACCGGCAAGTTGCCCGAACCGGATTTGTTCGGAGAGATTCCTCCTATTCCTATTGAACGGAAAAATTTGAAAGACAAGGGGCAGCGTAAAATATGCGGATGCATGGTGAGCAAAGACATCGGGATGTATGATACGTGCCGTCATTTTTGTGTATATTGCTATGCCAACACAAGCCGTGAATGTGTGTTGCGAAATAAAGCAAGGCATTCGGATGATAATGAAAGCTTGATAGAATGAAGATTAACCAACATATTTATACAAAGAATCCGCTTCAAAATGAAGAAGCTTTCATCTTAAAGCGGATTTACTATTTGTATAAAGGCCTACTTCAGGTCAATCATCTTATAGCGCTCGCCGGTAGACTTCACCAGTTCGTTCAGGAATTCTTGCGGATATCCGGGACGGTCAAGCGGAGCCGTATTGCCCGTTTCGGGACGTACCAGCTTGCCATTCTTTACCCGTTTCACTACCCCGTCGTTATAGCGCACAATGAGGAACTCGCCCAACTTCTTCCATGCATCTACCGCCGCCTGGGCACTCATGCCTGTGTAATTAGTGAGGAACTCTTTCGCCTTCTGCGGATTCTCGGCATAAAGTTTCATGGCGGTGCTTTCGATTCCGGATTGCGCATCGGCATACATATCTTCCAATGCATTCTGAACGGTACGCATATCCTCTACCATCAGGCTATACCGCGGACGAATCATATCTGCCACCCAATTGTAAATCCAGAACGCCGAATTCCATGAGAACGTGACACAATCGCCTTCTCCTTCGGCATACGAAGCCGGCACCTTATCGGTATTGCAATACACCGGAGTGAAAACCGTCATGTTGGCATCGTCCAAGCCGAACCACAGAACACCGCCGATAGCATCGGGCATCGTGGAACGCATCTGGGAAACAAACGTAAAGGCACTTTGCTGGGTCGAGATGGGACGCTCGTTGAAATATTCCTGCCCGTCTACCTTAAATGTCAACGGAGACAAGCGGTAAGGCATCTGGAAAGCTCCGGCACCCATATCGTTCGTAATATCGAGGGGAGTGCCTTCGTAATGGTCGCGCATCGCCTGCTGGATGTCGCGCACCGACACCTTGCGGTCGGGTTTCACGTAAAGCGGCATCGGCTCCTTGCTTTTGCCTTGGATGTAAGGAAGGTATGCATCGCCGGTGGTCTTGCTGAACATATTATAGAAACTCCACACGCGGGCTTCGCACGCACGCAAGCCACTGAAATCCAGCGGACAATAGGCATCGGCGAAACTGAAATCCTTGTTCATCCCATTGAAATAGCCTTTCTCACGGGCGAAGGAAATCACATCGGGCGAATACAGGCAATTGTCCTTGTCGTTCAGGTCGAACTTATGGATGCGGCTTTGGTTGGCATGTGCCGCGATGCAATCATCGGGAACACGCACCGCCACCCATACGGCACCTTTCACGCCCGGACCTTTGCCTATCATCTCCATAATCCATACCTCGTTCGGGTCGGCGATAGAAAACGACTCGCCGCTACTGTAATATCCGTATTCCTTAACCAAGTCGGTCATCACCTTAATGGCTTCCTTTGCCGTGCGAGAGCGCTGGAGCGCCACATAAATCAGGCTTCCATAGTCCATGATTCCGGTAGTATCCACCAGTTCGGGACGTCCGCCAAAGGTGGTCTCCCCTATCGTCACCTGAAATTCGTTCATATTTCCAATGACATTATAGGTCTGCTTCGCCTCCTTTATCTGCCCCAGGTACTTGCCGGTATCCCATTCGTAAATCGGGCGCATGGCTCCCGATTCGTGCGTCATCGCCGGATAATGGCACAAGAATCCGAACATGCCGTACGAATCCGCCGAATAGGAAACGATTACAGACCCGTCGGCAGAGGCTTTCTTTCCGACAATCAGGTTGGTGCAAGCCCAACCGTTCATCACACACATTGCCAATAGCATGGCAATCCATCCAAGTTTTTTTCTCATTGTTATTCGTGTTTTTTATTTTGATAATTTATAATTGTTCTGAAACGCAGATACCCGCAGATTGACGCGGATTTAAATGCATCGCCCGATGCACCTATATTCAGAATTCATATTCCTCTCGTGCCTCGTTCCCGCATCCGTCTTTCACGATGACTTCCAGCCGGTGAGCCACGCCTTTCTTTATCCGCTCAGGGTCTTGAATGACCAAGACTCCCTTCTTCAGCCCGAACAATACAAACTCTCCGTCGACATAAACCTTATACGAAGCAATCCCAGTCTGCGCATCGCTCACCCGGAAACGTATGTTGCGGTTCGTACGCCAAGTGCCTCTTCCCAAGGGAGTGATGCGGGGAGCGACCGTATCTGTCTGTACCGAAAATGTACCGAGCGTACGGACGGTTGCCTTTACCCAACCGTTGGCGTATGTTCCTCCCACCGATGCTTTCCACTTGCCCACCCGTTGCTCGATGTAATATTTCGTGGTGTCTGCTACGGGCAAACGGCGCACGCCTATTTCCAACGGGCAAAAGCCATGCAAAGGTGCAGGTCCCGCATCAAGCACATAGTCGAACGAGATTTTCCCGCTATCACTCACCACACGGGTATCCAGTTCGGTATCTTCATACACCATGGCTTTCGGAACAATCAGGTTCATGCCCGGTTCCTGTACGACATTGGTCTGGTTCCAATGCAACACCCGCTTGGCCTGAGGCTCGTAAACAGGGATATCCTGCCGCTTTCCCGATACCGTGAAGCGGTATGAACGCTTGTTCCCGAAATTATCCTCCAGCACATACCGGAAATGATAATCACGCTCCTCGTCTATCGTCACGATGCCCCTTGCGTCATCCGTCTCCAATAAACGCAAGCTATTGCCCGGAGCCTTATACGAACGCATGACGAGCCGGCGGGTTTTCGCGTACTCCCCATAATCGATAAAGCTGTTTATCATCCGGTTCTCATTTGCCGAAACTTCATCGGTAACACTCCGGAAAACCTGTACCGAATCGACATAAAGCGTCACCGAATGCACGCCATAGAAATTGGAAGTCCCGCTCATATAATCCTTAGCGGCAATGCCCGTATAGATTTCTCCCCATGCCGTAAAGCGTTGCTTCAGGTTTCCAGCCCCTACCAGCTTGCGCCGGGAACTTCCATCTACCACTCCCCTGCCCTTTACGGGATAAAGCCCTATCAGGCTTGCCACGGGCGAACGGTCATCCTTCAGGTATTTCCGGAAGTAAGGCATGGGGTCGACATAATCCCCGTTATCGTTCCGGCGCAACTCCAGGTGCAGGTGCGGCCCTGCCGATGAGCCTTCGTTTCCGCTCAACGCAATCATTTCTCCCTTTTCTATGGGAAGCACATCCGGCTCGATGCGAATGTCGCATACGAACGTCTCATGTTCGTACTGATACTTACGGACATATTCCTGAATCTTCGGAGCGAACGAAACCACGTGTCCGTATACCGAAGTGAATCCGTTGGGATGGGTCACGAACAAAGCTTGCCCATATCCGCCATGCAGCACCATGACGCGCGACACATAGCCTTCCGCTACACTGTAAATAGGTTTTCCTGTCACGCCTCCGGTCTTGATGTCCAAACCGTTATGGAAATGATTGGGACGCAATTCACCAAAGTTCGCGCTCAATAAAAGCGGAAAGTCGAAAGGCGAACGGAAGTCCGGCTCCATTTTTCCTTGTGCATGAGCGAAAAGCACCGCCCCCCATACCAGTGCCAATAGTATTTGTCTCTTCATTCAAACCTCTTTTTTAATGCTTTTTGAAAATTCGGAGCAAATATACAATTTCCTGACAAAAAACACGGCATAGAATTTGTAAAGTATTTAACTTTTTCGTACATTTGGGAACTTTCGGGTAAAAGCGAGAGACAAACCGGAAACCTTTCCTAATACGAAGATTCTTTTTACATTTTTACTTGTTTTCAATAGGATTACATATAATTATCGCAAATAGAAGAGGAAAGGGAAACGGACATGAACTGTTCCTCTTCTGAACGGGTTCTGATGCCTGTGACAGATGATTTATGCGCATGGATGCCACAAGCGGAAACCACATTCCGCTTATGGCAAACAAGCGGGCTTCCCTTATCCGTTATTACTTGAGTTTATCACGAATAATTCTTTTTCAATAGGTTTATTGGATTTAATCACCTACCTTTGCACCCGCAAAGAAAAAAATAACCATTAAAATTCATTGTGTATATGTTCGAAAAAGGAAATAGGGGAAATACCCTACACGGTATCTTGCTTATCGCCCTCTTCTCATTCGCGGCTTTCTATATCGCCGAAATCCCCTTCGTCAGAAGTCTCTCGTTCAGCCCGCTTATCGTGGGCAT